>NZ_JAFIMU010000007.1:3095000-3463619 GCF_017302985.1 Corallococcus macrosporus | reverse complement strand
TCACGCCCACGCGGTGATGGACGTGGAGCTGGAGGCCTCGCAGCACGTGGTGCGCGGCCAGGTCGAGGAGGCACGACGATGAGCCTGCTGGAGGTGAAGGGGCTGCGGCGCGACTACGGGGCGCTGCGCGCGGTGGACAACGTGTCGTTCAACCTGGAGGCCGGGAGCATCCTGGGCTTCATCGGGCCCAACGGCGCGGGCAAGAGCACCACGCTGCGCATCCTGGCCACGCTGGACGTGCCCACTTCGGGGACGGTGCTGCTGGACGGCACGTCGCTGGTGGACGCGCCGGACCGGGCCCGGCCGCTGCTGGGCTACATGCCGGACCGCTACGGCACCTACGACGACATCACCGTGAAGGAGTTCCTGGACTTCTTCGCGCGTGCGTACGGGCTGAAGGGCGCGCAGCGCAAGCAGCGCGTGGACTCGGTGATGGAGTTCACCGGGCTGGGGCCGCTGGCGGAGAAGCTCACCACGGAGCTGTCCAAGGGCATGCGTCAGCGCGTGGCGCTGGGGCGCACGCTCTTGCACGACCCGAGGCTCCTGCTGCTGGACGAACCGGCGGACGGGTTGGATCCGCGCGCGCGCATCGAGCTGCGGGAGTTGCTGCGCGCGCTGGCGGATCAGGGCAAGGCGGTCATCATCTCCAGCCACATCCTCACGGAGCTGGCGGAGATCTGCGACAGCTGCGTCATCATCGAGCAGGGGCGCCTGCTGGCCCAGGGCAAGGTGGAGGACCTGCTGCGCCAGAGCGCGGGCCCGTCCCGTGTGACGGAGCTGACGGTGCGGCTGGCGGCGGCGGGTGACGAGGGTGAAGCGCTGTGGGCGCGCACGGAGCGCACGCTGCTGGAGCAGCCGCGCGTGAAGGACGTGTCGCGCGAGGGCGGCGCGCTGCGCGTGCGGCTGGAACTGGAGGCGGACGCGGGGCCGGCGCAGGCGGAGGCGGCCGCGGCGGTGCTGCTGGCGGCACTGGTGGCGCAGGGGCTGCCGGTGTGCGCGTTCAGCCCGCGCGAGCGCAACTGGAGGACGCGTTCATGACGGTGACGAAGGGGAGGGTGGCGTGAGCACGCAAGCAAGTCCCGCGTCGGGCGCGGCCGAGTCCGCCCCGGGTGTCCCCGCCGTGACGTCCGACCGCTGGGAGAAGTGGGGCGACCGGCTCAACCCGCTGGTGGTGAAGGAGGTGCGGCAGGGGCTGCGCACGCGCGTGTTCTGGGTGTGCTTCGGGCTGTTGCTCGCGGCGTGCCTGGTGCTGTCGCTCATCGCGTTCGCCAACACGCACGCCAGCACGTACACGCGCGAGGGGCGCACGTACTTCTTCTCCTTCTTCGTGTGCCTGGCGCTGGTGCACTTCGGCGTCATCCCCTTCAACGCGTACCGCTCGCTGGCGCGCGAGCGCGAGGACGAGACGTGGTCGCTGCTGCTGCTCACGGGGCTGGGGCCCCGGCGCATCCTGGGCGGCAAGGTGGCGTCGTTCCTGGTGCAGGCGGCGCTGTACGCGTCGGCGGTGGGGCCGTTCCTGCTGTTCAGCTACTTCCTCAACGGCATCGACCTGCCCACCATCCTGATGGTGCTGCTGATGGGCGGAGCGTGGATGGTGTTCCTCACGCTCGTGTCGGTGTGCGCGGCGACGCTGGCGGACAGCCGGATGGGGCGGGCCGCGGTGCGGCTGGCGCTGGTGGGCGTGCTGGTGGTGACGTTCTTCCAGACGCTGACGTTCACCTTCGTGGTGACGCAGGAGCGCGGCAGCGGGTTCTCGTTCGACCGGGACTTCTTCCTGGGGCTGGGCGCGGCGTTCTGGGCGCTCGTGTCGACCGGCTGGCTGGTGTTCGAGACGGCGGTGTCGAGGCTGTCGCTGGTGACGGAGGACTACACGCGCCATCCCCGGCGGGCGCTGGTGGTGCAGATGGTCCTGACGTTCGTGGGGATGACGGCGGTGTGGTGGTGGCAGGGCAAGGACAACGACATCCCCGAGGTGATGGGCATGCTGGGAGGCCTGCACCTCATCTTCGCCACCCTCTTCATGGGGACGGACGTGGACGGGCAGTCGCGTCCCCTGCGCGCGGGAACTCGGGCCTGGTCGCTGCTCAAGCCCGGGGCGCTGCGCGGGTTCCGGCTGTCGGTGCTGCTGCTCGTGGGCTGGGCGGCCGGGTGCACGGTGCTGCTGTGGATGTCGGACGACTCGACGAGGACCCTGCGGATGACGATGCCGGTCATGGCGCTGGGGCTCTACGGGGTGCTGTATCTGTCGGTGGCGCTGCTGCTGGGACGGATGCCGCGCTCGGGGCGGTTCGCGTCGCCGGTGTCGGTGCGGCTGCTCTACGTCCTGGTGGGCGTGCTGGGGGCCGGGGTGCCGCCGCTGCTGGCGGTGTTCCTGGACCTGGAGGGGCGCGATGAATTGCTCAACCTGCTCAACCCGGTGCTGGGGACGCTGAACTTCGGCCGGTACGACTACAGCGACCCGAGCGGCCTGAAGATGCCGCCGGAGCTGCTGCTGTGCGTGGCGCTGGTGGCGTTCCTGGCGGCGTTCGCGGCGGACCGCGTGCTGGCGGACCGCGAGCGGCGGGTCCATCAGCGGTGAGCGCGAGGCTGGATGAGGCGGAGGTGGCGCGGCTGGCGCCGGGCTTGAGCCTGGCCCTGCCGCGCCTGCCGCAGCGGGGACGGGTGGGCGAGGTGCGTGCCACGTCCGCGGGCAGCGCGATGGAGCTGCACGACTTCCGCGCGTACCAGCCGGGGGATGACCTGCGGCAGCTGGACTGGAACGCGGTGGCGCGCACGGGGGAGCTGGTGTTGCGCGTGCGCCAGGACGAGGTGTCGCCGCGCGTGGAGGTGCTGCTGGACGGCTCGCGCAGCATGGGGTTGTCGCCGCGCAAGGCGGCGGGGGCTCGGGAGGTGGCGCTGCTGACGGTGGAGGTGGGCGGGAGGCAGGGGTTGACGCCGACGCTGCTGTGGGGCGGGGAGCGGTCGGAGCGGGTGCAGGGGCCGGCGTGCCGCGCGGCGCTGCGGGGCACGGAGTTCGAGGCGCGGGATGACCTGGCGTCGGCGCTGGGACGGCTGCCGCTGTTGCGGCCGTGTGGCTTGCGGGTGGTGGTGAGTGACTTCCTCTTCGAGACGGACCTGGAGGCGCTGTGCGCCCGGCTGTCGCGAGGAGCCTCGGCGCTGTTCCTGGTGCAGGTGCTGGACGCGGAGGACCTGGAGCCCACGGGCGGTGAGGGCGCGCGGCTGGTGGACGCGGAGAGCGGCGTGGCGCTGGAGGAGTTGCTGACGGACGGAGTGCTGGCCGCCTACGCCCGCCGCTTCGCGGAGCACCAGCGCGCGCTGAGGAGCGCGGCGACGCGGGCACGCGGAACGCTGCTCACCGTGAACGCGGCGGAGGGCTTGCGAGCACAGGTCGCGGGACCGCTGCGCGCATTGTTCATCGCGGGAGGCGGGGCGTGAGCTGCGTGGCGCGTGAAGCATGGAGCACGGGCGTGCGTGAGGGCAGGCGCGCTCGCGTGCTGTGCATCGCGGGAGGCGGGGCGTGAGCTTCGGGCTTCCCTGGGGGCTGCTGGCGCTGGGCGCGCTGGTGCCGTTGGTCGCGGCGTACTTCCTGCGCCGCCGGCAGAAGCCGGTGGTGGTGAGCGCGCTGTTCCTCTGGCGCACGCCGCGTCCTCGCGCGGAGGGCGGGCCGCGGTGGGAGCGCTTCACTCGCGAGGCGTCGCTGCTGCTGGAGGTGCTCGCCGTGCTCGCCGCCGCGCTGTATCTGGCGGACGTTCGCTTGGGCGAGACTGCTCGGCGCCGTCACCTCGTGCTGGTCGTGGATGGCAGCCTGTCCATGTCCGCTCGGACTCCGGATGGCAGGACGGTGCTGGAGCACGTGCGCACCGAGGCCGCGAAGCGCGTGGAGACCGAACGCGCGACGCACGTCACGGTGCTCGCGAGCGGTGTGTCGCCCCAGGTCATCGCTGGACCGGAGGCGGAGGCCTCGCGCGCCCTGGGCGCACTGGAGTCCTTCGAGGCTCGCGGGCCGGACCATGACGTCACGGCGTCGCTCCTCTGGGCGCAGGAGCTGGCCGGACCGGGCACGCGCGTGCACTTCTTCACCGACGCGCCACCCTCCACGGACGCGACCGTGCCTCCCTCCGTGCGCTGGACGGCGCTGGGCCGCTCCCAGGGCAACGTGGCGCTGGTCTCCGCACAGCGGCGCGACGAAGGCGGCCGGGCCACCGTGACGCTGCGGGTGGCTCGCTTCGGCGCGGGTCCTTCGGAAATCGAAGCTCGCGTGCGCGCCGCACCGGGACCGGGCGCTCGCGAGGGCACTGAGCGCACGGAGCGCATCCCGCTGCCGGAAGAGGGCGCCGCGACGGTGCACCTCACGTTCCGCGAGGCCGGCGACGTGGAGGTGTTCCTGCCGGACGACGCGCTCCCCGATGACGGACACGTGCGCCTGCCTCCGTCCCCCGTGATGCCGGTGGCGGTGGGGCTGACGGAGGGCCTGTCGCCCGCGTCGAAGCAGGCGCTGGAGCGCTTCCTGGCGGTGTCTCCCGACGTGGCGCATGGCACTCCCGTTCCCGGTGCGCCGGTGCTGTCCGTGGGCCCCGCGCGCGCGGAGGCCCGCGTGACGCTGGGCGCGGAAGGACCGCTGCGCACCTTCGTGGGGCCGTTCTTCATGGAGAAGGGCAGCTCGCTGATGGACGACGTACAGCTCGCGGGCGTGCGGTGGACGGCGGGCGCGAACCCTCCGGGCCGTCCGCTGATGACCGCGGGCGAGGCCGTGCTCGTGTCGGAAGAGGAGGGCGGACGGCTGCACCTCAACGTGGACCTGGCGCGCTCCAACCTCCAGCGCACCACCGCCTGGCCCGTGCTGTTGGGCAACGTGGTGCGTGAAGCGCGGCGGCTGCGCGAAGGCTTCCCCCGACATCAGCTCAACCTGGGCGAGTCGCTCGCCGTGGTGACGGAAGCCGGGGCTCGCTACGCGCTGAAGGGGCCCTCGGGGCGCAAGCCCGTGTTCGGCGCGGGCGCGCTGAGCCTCCCAGCGCCCACCCACCCCGGCCGCTATGTGCTGGAGCGCGAGGGCCGGGACGTGGACTCGCTGGAGGTGCTGGCGCTGGATGCGCGGGAGTCGGACCTGCGCGGCCGGGGCAGTACCGACGTGCCCGCGAAGGAAGCAGGCGAGGACTCCGAAGAGACCGGCGGCCATGAGCGCGCCCGCTGGCCCCTGGTGGTGCTGCTGGCCGCGCTGCTGGCGGACTTCTACGTCACGAGGAAGGCATGACCTTCACCCTTCCCCAGGCGTGGCTGCTGCTGTTGCCGCTGGGCCTCTTCCTGTGGCGCCATGGCCGGAGACCCGGCCCGCCCATGGTGCTGCGCTGGGCGCTGCTGGTGCTCGGCGTGGGCGCGCTGGCCGGGCCGGAGCTGCGGCTGGCCAACGCGGGCAGCGACGTGGCCGTGGTGGTGGACCGCTCGCGCTCCATGCCGCTGGACGTGGACCGCGTGGCGCAGGAGCTGATTTCGCTGGTGGAGTCCCAGCGCCGGCCGGGCGACCGCGTGGGCGTCATCACCTACGGTCGCGAGGCCCGGGTGGAGTCTCCGCTGTCGGAGGTCGGCCGGTTCGGCGGCTTCACGCGGCCGGTGGACGCGGAGGCGTCGGACCTGTCGGCCGCGCTGGATGCGGCGGGCGCGCTCATTCCCGCTGAACGCACGGGCCGGGTGCTCGTGGTGTCCGACGGGCGGGCCACGGGCGCGGATGCTCGGGGCGCGACGCGGCGGCTGGCGGCGCGAGGCATCGCGGTGGACTACCGGCAGGTGTCCCGTCCGGAGCCCGCGCTGGACGTGGCCGTCGTGTCCCTGGACGTGCCCGCCACCGTCTCCGTGCGCGAGCCCTTCCAGTTCTCCGCCGTGGTGCAGGCCACCTCCGCCGTCACCGGCACCGTGCGCCTGGAGCGCGACGGGAAGGTGCTGGTGAAGGGGCCGTTCGACTTCAAGCCCGGCCCCAACCTGTTGCCCCTTCGCGACCTGCTGGAGGAGCCGGGGCTCGTGCGCTACCGGCTCACGGTGGAGGTGCCCGGCGACGGCGTCCCCGAGAACGACGTGGGCGTGGGCGTACTGCGAGTGGAGGGCCCGCCGCGCGTGCTGCTGCTCACCTCGCAGCCCTCGGGCACGCTGGCGAAGGCGCTGTCGGCGACGGGAATGGAGGTGGACGTGAAGGCGCCGTTCCACCTGTCGCTGGAGGCGCTCGATGGGGTGGGCGTGGTGGTGCTGGAGAACGTGGACGCCAACGCGCTTGGCGAGACGGGCTTGAACGCGCTGGCGGACTACGTGGACCAGGCCGGCGGCGGGCTGGTGATGACGGGAGGGCGTTCGAGCTTCGGCGAGGGCGGCTACCGGCGTTCCCCCGTGGAGCCGTTGCTGCCCGTGTCGCTGGAGATGCGCGAGGAGCAGCGGCGCGCGTCGGTGGCGATGAGCGTGCTCATGGATTCCAGCTGCTCCATGGGCATGCAGGTGCCGGACGGCCGCACGAAGATGGAGCTGGCCGCGGAGGGCGTGACGGCGGCGCTCACGCTGCTCAACGCGAACGACGAAGCCTCCGTGCACATGGTGGACACGGAGCCGCACGAGGTCTTCCCGCTGAGCCCCGTGAGCGACGGCCTGCCGCTGGGCCAGGTGGCGAGGGGCTTCAGCGGCGGTGGCGGCATCTACGTGGGCGCGGCCCTGCGAGCGGGCCGCAAGGAGATCCTCCGCAGCGACAAGCCCACGCGGCACGTGGTGCTGTTCTCCGACGCGGCGGACTCCGAGGAGCCGGACGACTACCAGGCGACGCTGGCCGCGCTGCGGGAGGCCCACGTGACGGTGTCCGTCATCGGCCTGGGCAAGCCCACGGATCCGGACGCGGACCTGCTGCGCGAGGTGGCCCGGCGCGGAGAAGGGCGCATCTACTTCGCGGAAGACGCCATGAGCCTGCCGCGCATCTTCAGCCAGGAGACGCTCGCGGTGGCGAGGGCCACGTTCGTGGACGAGCCCGCGTCGATGGAGGCCGCGCCGGACCTGCCGCTGCTGGGGCCGCTGCCGACGACGGGGCTGCCGCAGGTGGGCGGCTACAACCTCACCTACCTGAAGCCCCGCGCGAACGTGGCGCTGCGCACGCTGGACACCAACGCCGCGCCGGTGCTGGCGCTGTGGCCGCATGGAGCCGGGCGCACGGTGGCGCTCACGGCGGAGGTGGACGGCAAGTACACGGGCGAGCTGCGCGAGTGGAGCGCGCTGCGGGCGACGCTGGAGGCGGTGGTGCGCTGGTCGATGGGGCGGGCCACGCCGAAGGAGGAGGCGGTGGTGCGCTCGGAGCGCCAGGGCAACCTGCTGCGAGTGACGTTGGACCTGCCGCCGGGAGAGCCGATGCCGGGAGCACTGCCCACGGCGGTGTTGCTGTCAGGCGACGGCCGCTCGGGCGCGGAGAAGCCGCTGCACTGGGAGGATGAGGACCGGCTGGTGGTCGAGTATCCCCTGAGCGGCAGCGGCACCTGGCATCCGGTGGTGAAGTGGGGCGGGCGCGTGTTGAGGGCGCCACCGGTAGCGCTGCCCTACGCGCCGGAGTTCGAACCGGGCAGCGCGAAGGAGGGGCTCAAGCTCCTGCGAGCCCTGGCGGCGGTGGGAGGCGGCCAGGAGCGGCTGTCGATGACAGGCCTGTTCGCGGAGGCGCCGGAGTCCGAGGGCCGCGTGCCGCTGGCTCCGTGGCTGGTGGCGTTCGCGCTGGCGGCGATGCTGGCGGAAGTGGCCGTGCGCCGGTTCCTCTCCGCGCCCCGAGTGAAAGCAGCCCGGGAGCGGCCCGCGAAGGACGCCAGGGCACGAGGGCCGGCGGAAGCACCGCGCACCGACGCAAGACCCACCGCGACACCGACCCGGCCTGCGCCAGAGGAGCCAACCCAGCAGAAGCCGGAACCCCCGAAGCCGCCCGCCGGAGTGGACTCCGCGCTGGAAGCCGCACGCGCCCGTGCACGGCGCCGCACAGGGCGCTGAAACGCTGAGCTCCAAGGAATGCCCCATCGCCCTGGGGCCGGACCACCAGGCGGGAACCTCCCGCCGAGTGGCGTCCAAACCTGTCCGACAGTCGGACAGGTTCCCGCGACGCGGCGTGAGGAGCCCCCAAGTCGAAGTCTCCAAACTGGTCGACTGTCGGACCAGTTTGGCGAGCTTCGACTTGGGGGCTCCACTCACGCGCGTCGCGGGAACTGTCCGACTGTCGGACAGGTTTGGACGCCACTCGGCGGAGGTTCCCGCCTGGTGGTCCGGCCCCAGGGCGATGGGGCATTCCTTGGAGCTCAGCGTTCAGCGCCCTGTGCGGCGCCGTGCACGGCGCGTGCGGCTTCCAGCGCGGAGTCCACTCCGGCGGGCGGCTTGGGGGTTCCGGCTTCTGCTGGGTTGGCTCCTCTGGCGCAGGCCGGGTCGGTGTCGCGGTGGGGTCTTGCGTCGGTGCGCGGTGCTTCCGCCGGCCCTCGTGCCCTGGCGTCCTTCGCGGGCCGCTCCCGGGCTGCTTTCACTCGGGGCGCGGAGAGGAACCGGCGCACGGCCACTTCCGCCAGCATCGCCGCCAGCGCGAACGCCACAGCCACGAGCCAGCGGCACGCGGCCCTCGGACTCCGGCGCCTCCGCGAACAGGCCTGTCATCGACAGCCGCTCCTGGCCGCCTCCCACCGCCGCCAGGGCTCGCAGGAGCTTGAGCCCCTCCTTCGCGCTGCCCGGTTCGAACTCCGGCGCGTAGGGCAGCGCTACCGGTGGCGCCCTCAACACGCGCCCGCCCCACTTCACCACCGGATGCCAGTGCCGCTGCCGCTCAGGGGATACTCGACCACCAGCCGGTCCTCATCCTCCCAGTGCAGCGGCTTCTCCGCGCCCGAGCGCCGTCGCCTGACAGCAAACACCGCCGTGGGCAGTGCTCCGGCATCGGCTCTCCGGCGGCAGGTCCAACGTCACTCGCAGCAGGTTGCCCTGGCGCTCCGAGCGCACCACCGCCTCCTCCTTCGGCGTGGCCCGCCCCATCGACCAGCGCACCACCGCCTCCAGCGTCGCCCGCAGCGCGCTCCACTCGCGCAGCTCGCCGTGTACTTGCCGTCCACCTCCGCCGTGAGCGCCACCGTGCGCCCGGCTCCATGCGGCCACAGCGCCAGCACCGGCGCGGCGTTGGTGTCCAGCGTGCGCAGCGCCACGTTCGCGCGGGGCTTCAGGTAGGTGAGGTTGTAGCCGCCCACCTGCGGCAGCCCCGTCGTCGGCAGCGGCCCCAGCAGCGGCAGGTCCGGCGCGGCCTCCATCGACGCGGGCTCGTCCACGAACGTGGCCCTCGCCACCGCGAGCGTCCCTGGCTGAAGATGCGCGGCAGGCTCATGGCGTCTTCCGCGAAGTAGATGCGCCCTTCTCCGCGCCGGGCCACCTCGCGCAGCAGGTCCGCGTCCGGATCCGTGGGCTTGCCCAGGCCGATGACGGACACCGTCACGTGGGCCTCCGCAGCGCGGCCAGCGTCGCCTGGTAGTCGTCCGGCTCTCGGAGTCCGCCGCGTCGGAGAACAGCACCACGTGCCGCGTGGGCTTGTCGCTGCGGAGGATCTCCTTGCGGCCCGCTCGCAGGGCCGCGCCCAGTAGATGCGCCACCGCCGCTGAAGCCCCTCGCCACCTGGCCAGCGGCAGGCGTCGCTCACGGGGCTCAGCGGGAAGACTCGTGCGGCTCCGTGTCCACCATGTGCACGGAGGCTTCGTCGTTCGCGTTGAGCAGCGTGAGCGCCGCCGTCACGCCCTCCGCGGCCAGCTCCATCTTCGTGCGGCCGTCCGGCACCTGCATGCCCATGGAGCAGCTGGAATCCATGAGCACGCTCATCGCCACCGACGCGCGCCGCTGCTCCTCGCGCATCTCCAGCGACACGGGCAGCAACGGCTCCACGGGGGAACGCCGGTAGCCGCCCTCGCCGAAGCTCGAACGCCCTCCCGTCATCACCAGCCCGCCGCCGGCCTGGTCCACGTAGTCCGCCAGCGCGTTCAAGCCCGTCTCGCCAAGCGCGTTGGCGTCCACGTTCTCCAGCACCACCACGCCCACCCCATCGAGCGCCTCCAGCGACAGGTGGAACGGCGCCTTCACGTCCACCTCCATTCCCGTCGCCGACAGCGCCTTCGCCAGCGTGCCCGAGGGCTGCGAGGTGAGCAGCAGCACGCGCGGCGGGCCCTCCACTCGCAGTACGCCCACGCCCACGTCGTTCTCGGGGACGCCGTCGCCGGGCACCTCCACCGTGAGCCGGTAGCGCACGAGCCCCGGCTCCTCCAGCAGGTCGCGAAGGGGCAAACAGGTTGGGGCCGGGCTTGAAGTCGAACGGCCCTTCACCAGCACCTTCCCGTCGCGCTCCAGGCGCACGGTGCCGGTGACGGCGGAGGTGGCCTGCACCACGGCGGGAGAACTGGAAGGGCTCGCGCACGGAGACGGTGGCGGGCACGTCCAGGGACACGACGGCCACGTCCAGCGCGGGCTCCGGACGGGACACCTGCCGGTAGTCCACCGCGATGCCTCGCGCCGCCAGCCGCCGCGTCGCGCCCCGAGCATCCGCGCCCGTGGCCCGCCCGTCGGACACCACGAGCACCCGGCCCGTGCGTTCAGCGGGAATGAGCGCGCCCGCGCATCCAGCGCGGCCGACAGGTCCGACGCCTCCGCGTCCACCGGCCGCGTGAAGCCGCCGAACCGGCCGACCTCCGACAGCGGAGACTCCACCCGGGCCTCGCGACCGTAGGTGATGACGCCCACGCGGTCGCCCGGCCGGCGCTGGGACTCCACCAGCGAAATCAGCTCCTGCGCCACGCGGTCCACGTCCAGCGGCATGGAGCGCGAGCGGTCCACCACCACGGCCACGTCGCTGCCCGCGTTGGCCAGCCGCAGCTCCGGCCCGGCCAGCGCGCCCACGCCGAGCACCAGCAGCGCCCAGCGCAGCACCATGGGCGGGCCGGGTCTCCGGCCATGGCGCCACAGGAAGAGGCCCAGCGGCAACAGCAGCAGCCACGCCTGGGGAAGGGTGAAGGTCATGCCTTCCTCGTGACGTAGAAGTCCGCCAGCAGCGCGGCCAGCAGCACCACCAGGGGCCAGCGGGCGCGCTCATGGCCGCCGGTCTCTTCGGAGTCCTCGCCTGCTTCCTTCGCGGGCACGTCGGTACTGCCCCGGCCGCGCAGGTCCGACTCCCGCGCATCCAGCGCCAGCACCTCCAGCGAGTCCACGTCCCGGCCCTCGCGCTCCAGCACATAGCGGCCGGGGTGGGTGGGCGCTGGGAGGCTCAGCGCGCCCGCGCCGAACACGGGCTTGCGCCCCGAGGGCCCCTTCAGCGCGTAGCGAGCCCCGGCTTCCGTCACCACGGCGAGCGACTCGCCCAGGTTGAGCTGATGTCGGGGGAAGCCTTCGCGCAGCCGCCGCGCTTCACGCACCACGTTGCCCAACAGCACGGGCCAGGCGGTGGTGCGCTGGAGGTTGGAGCGCGCCAGGTCCACGTTGAGGTGCAGCCGTCCGCCCTCCTCTTCCGACACGAGCACGGCCTCGCCCGCGGTCATCAGCGGACGGCCCGGAGGGTTCGCGCCCGCCGTCCACCGCACGCCCGCGAGCTGTACGTCGTCCATCAGCGAGCTGCCCTTCTCCATGAAGAACGGCCCCACGAAGGTGCGCAGCGGTCCTTCCGCGCCCAGCGTCACGCGGGCCTCCGCGCGCGCGGGGCCCACGGACAGCACCGGCGCACCGGGAACGGGAGTGCCATGCGCCACGTCGGGAGACACCGCCAGGAAGCGCTCCAGCGCCTGCTTCGACGCGGGCGACAGGCCCTCCGTCAGCCCCACCGCCACCGGCATCACGGGGGACGGAGGCAGGCGCACGTGTCCGTCATCGGGGAGCGCGTCGTCCGGCAGGAACACCTCCACGTCGCCGGCCTCGCGGAACGTGAGGTGCACCGTCGCGGCGCCCTCTTCCGGCAGCGGGATGCGCTCCGTGCGCTCAGTGCCCTCGCGAGCGCCCGGTCCCGGTGCGGCGCGCACGCGAGCTTCGATTTCCGAAGGACCCGCGCCGAAGCGAGCCACCCGCAGCGTCACGGTGGCCCGGCCGCCTTCGTCGCGCCGCTGTGCGGAGACCAGCGCCACGTTGCCCTGGGAGCGGCCCAGCGCCGTCCAGCGCACGGAGGGAGGCACGGTCGCGTCCGTGGAGGGTGGCGCGTCGGTGAAGAAGTGCACGCGCGTGCCCGGTCCGGCCAGCTCCTGCGCCCAGAGGAGCGACGCCGTGACGTCATGGTCCGGCCCGCGAGCCTCGAAGGACTCCAGTGCGCCCAGGGCGCGCGAGGCCTCCGCCTCCGGTCCAGCGATGACCTGGGGCGACACACCGCTCGCGAGCACCGTGACGTGCGTCGCGCGTTCGGTCTCCACGCGCTTCGCGGCCTCGGTGCGCACGTGCTCCAGCACCGTCCTGCCATCCGGAGTCCGAGCGGACATGGACAGGCTGCCATCCACGACCAGCACGAGGTGACGGCGCCGAGCAGTCTCGCCCAAGCGAACGTCCGCCAGATACAGCGCGGCGGCGAGCACGGCGAGCACCTCCAGCAGCAGCGACGCCTCGCGAGTGAAGCGCTCCCACCGCGGCCCGCCCTCCGCGCGAGGACGCGGCGTGCGCCAGAGGAACAGCGCGCTCACCACCACCGGCTTCTGCCGGCGGCGCAGGAAGTACGCCGCGACCAACGGCACCAGCGCGCCCAGCGCCAGCAGCCCCCAGGGAAGCCCGAAGCTCACGCCCCGCCTCCCGCGATGCACAGCACGCGAGCGCGCCTGCCCTCACGCACGCCCGTGCTCCATGCTTCACGCGCCACGCAGCTCACGCCCCGCCTCCCGCGATGAACAATGCGCGCAGCGGTCCCGCGACCTGTGCTCGCAAGCCCTCCGCCGCGTTCACGGTGAGCAGCGTTCCGCGTGCCCGCGTCGCCGCGCTCCTCAGCGCGCGCTGGTGCTCCGCGAAGCGGCGGGCGTAGGCGGCCAGCACTCCGTCCGTCAGCAACTCCTCCAGCGCCACGCCGCTCTCCGCGTCCACCAGCCGCGCGCCCTCACCGCCCGTGGGCTCCAGGTCCTCCGCGTCCAGCACCTGCACCAGGAACAGCGCCGAGGCTCCTCGCGACAGCCGGGCGCACAGCGCCTCCAGGTCCGTCTCGAAGAGGAAGTCACTCACCACCACCCGCAAGCCACACGGCCGCAACAGCGGCAGCCGTCCCAGCGCCGACGCCAGGTCATCCCGCGCCTCGAACTCCGTGCCCCGCAGCGCCGCGCGGCACGCCGGCCCCTGCACCCGCTCCGACCGCTCCCCGCCCCACAGCAGCGTCGGCGTCAACCCCTGCCTCCCGCCCACCTCCACCGTCAGCAGCGCCACCTCCCGAGCCCCCGCCGCCTTGCGCGGCGACAACCCCATGCTGCGCGAGCCGTCCAGCAGCACCTCCACGCGCGGCGACACCTCGTCCTGGCGCACGCGCAACACCAGCTCCCCCGTGCGCGCCACCGCGTTCCAGTCCAGCTGCCGCAGGTCATCCCCCGGCTGGTACGCGCGGAAGTCGTGCAGCTCCATCGCGCTGCCCGCGGACGTGGCACGCACCTCGCCCACCCGTCCCCGCTGCGGCAGGCGCGGCAGGGCCAGGCTCAAGCCCGGCGCCAGCCGCGCCACCTCCGCCTCATCCAGCCTCGCGCTCACCGCTGATGGACCCGCCGCTCGCGGTCCGCCAGCACGCGGTCCGCCGCGAACGCCGCCAGGAACGCCACCAGCGCCACGCACAGCAGCAGCTCCGGCGGCATCTTCAGGCCGCTCGGGTCGCTGTAGTCGTACCGGCCGAAGTTCAGCGTCCCCAGCACCGGGTTGAGCAGGTTGAGCAATTCATCGCGCCCCTCCAGGTCCAGGAACACCGCCAGCAGCGGCGGCACCCCGGCCCCCAGCACGCCCACCAGGACGTAGAGCAGCCGCACCGACACCGGCGACGCGAACCGCCCCGAGCGCGGCATCCGTCCCAGCAGCAGCGCCACCGACAGATACAGCACCCCGTAGAGCCCCAGCGCCATGACCGGCATCGTCATCCGCAGGGTCCTCGTCGAGTCGTCCGACATCCACAGCAGCACCGTGCACCCGGCCGCCCAGCCCACGAGCAGCAGCACCGACAGCCGGAACCCGCGCAGCGCCCCGGGCTTGAGCAGCGACCAGGCCCGAGTTCCCGCGCGCAGGGGACGCGACTGCCCGTCCACGTCCGTCCCCATGAAGAGGGTGGCGAAGATGAGGTGCAGGCCTCCCAGCATGCCCATCACCTCGGGGATGTCGTTGTCCTTGCCCTGCCACCACCACACCGCCGTCATCCCCACGAACGTCAGGACCATCTGCACCACCAGCGCCCGCCGGGGATGGCGCGTGTAGTCCTCCGTCACCAGCGACAGCCTCGACACCGCCGTCTCGAACACCAGCCAGCCGGTCGACACGAGCGCCCAGAACGCCGCGCCCAGCCCCAGGAAGAAGTCCCGGTCGAACGAGAACCCGCTGCCGCGCTCCTGCGTCACCACGAAGGTGAACGTCAGCGTCTGGAAGAACGTCACCACCAGCACGCCCACCAGCGCCAGCCGCACCGCGGCCCGCCCCATCCGGCTGTCCGCCAGCGTCGCCGCGCACACCGACACGAGCGTGAGGAACACCATCCACGCTCCGCCCATCAGCAGCACCATCAGGATGGTGGGCAGGTCGATGCCGTTGAGGAAGTAGCTGAACAGCAGGAACGGCCCCACCGCCGACGCGTACAGCGCCGCCTGCACCAGGAACGACGCCACCTTGCCGCCCAGGATGCGCCGGGGCCCCAGCCCCGTGAGCAGCAGCAGCGACCACGTCTCGTCCTCGCGCTCGCGCGCCAGCGAGCGGTACGCGTTGAAGGGGATGACGCCGAAGTGCACCAGCGCCAGGCACACGAAGAAGGAGAAGAAGTACGTGCGCCCCTCGCGCGTGTACGTGCTGGCGTGCGTGTTGGCGAACGCGATGAGCGACAGCACCAGGCACGCCGCGAGCAACAGCCCGAAGCACACCCAGAACACGCGCGTGCGCAGCCCCTGCCGCACCTCCTTCACCACCAGCGGGTTGAGCCGGTCGCCCCACTTCTCCCAGCGGTCGGACGTCACGGCGGGGACACCCGGGGCGGACTCGGCCGCGCCCGACGCGGGACTTGCTTGCGTGCTCACGCCACCCTCCCCTTCGTCACCGTCATGAACGCGTCCTCCAGGTTGCGCTCGCGCGGGCTGAACGCGCACACCGGCAGCCCCTGCGCCACCAGTGCCGCCAGCAGCACCGCCGCGGCCGCCTCCGCCTGCGCCGGCCCCGCGTCCGCCTCCAGTTCCAGCCGCACGCGCAGCGCGCCGCCCTCGCGCGACACGTCCTTCACGCGCGGCTGCTCCAGCAGCGTGCGCTCCGTGCGCGCCCACAGCGCTTCACCCTCGTCACCCGCCGCCGCCAGCCGCACCGTCAGCTCCGTCACACGGGACGGGCCCGCGCTCTGGCGCAGCAGGTCCTCCACCTTGCCCTGGGCCAGCAGGCGCCCCTGCTCGATGATGACGCAGCTGTCGCAGATCTCCGCCAGCTCCGTGAGGATGTGGCTGGAGATGATGACCGCCTTGCCCTGATCCGCCAGCGCGCGCAGCAACTCCCGCAGCTCGATGCGCGCGCGCGGATCCAACCCGTCCGCCGGTTCGTCCAGCAGCAGGAGCCTCGGGTCGTGCAAGAGCGTGCGCCCCAGCGCCACGCGCTGACGCATGCCCTTGGACAGCTCCGTGGTGAGCTTCTCCGCCAGCGGCCCCAGCCCGGTGAACTCCATCACCGAGTCCACGCGCTGCTTGCGCTGCGCGCCCTTCAGCCCGTACGCACGCGCGAAGAAGTCCAGGAACTCCTTCACGGTGATGTCGTCGTAGGTGCCGTAGCGGTCCGGCATGTAGCCCAGCAGCGGCCGGGCCCGGTCCGGCGCGTCCACCAGCGACGTGCCGTCCAGCAGCACCGTCCCCGAAGTGGGCACGTCCAGCGTGGCCAGGATGCGCAGCGTGGTGCTCTTGCCCGCGCCGTTGGGCCCGATGAAGCCCAGGATGCTCCCGGCCTCCAGGTTGAACGACACGTTGTCCACCGCGCGCAGCGCCCCGTAGTCGCGCCGCAGCCCCTTCACCTCCAGCAGGCTCATCGTCGTGCCTCCTCGACCTGGCCGCGCACCACGTGCTGCGAGGCCTCCAGCTCCACGTCCATCACCGCCGTGGGCGTGAAGCCGCGCCCGCCCAGCCGCGCCACGAACGTCCCTTCGTCCAGCGGCATCGCCAGGGCGGGCACCGCCCCCGGGAAGCGGTAGGACGGCTCGCCCTGGAACTCCAGCAGGTCGGTCACCGTCGTCCCCTCGATGCCCTTCGTGGCCGTCCCCTCCGCGCCGTCCGCAATCTCCGGCAGGTTCCAGAGCCAGCCGTCCAGCCTCAGCGTGCCGCCCCGCAGGGGCGCCCCCAGCGCGTTCTGCACCTGCACGGTGGCGCCCGACCTGCGCACCGTCAGCCGCGCGCGAGAGGGAATCACGGCGACCTCGCCCCACTCGCGGTAGCTGCGCGAGGGCAGGAAGCTGTTCTTCACCGCCAGCCCGTTCGTCCAGTCCAGCGAGCGCGGCGGATCCTCCGGCTCCTTCGGGGCCAGCAGCACGCTGGAGGCGGGCATGCGCACGCCGTCCTCGGCGAGGTTGGCGTACCAGGCGTTGAGGCCCACCGTCACCGCGCGCGCCCGCTCGCGGTCCAGCAGCGTGAGGCTGTAGCGCGCGGTGTGCACGCTGAAGCCGTCCACCAGCACCGACCACGCCACCAATCCCAGACACGTGAGGGCCGCCAGCGAGGGCACGGCGATGAGCACCGCGAGCGGCCCCTTCCGCCGGGCGAGCATCCACCCGCCGGGCCCCACCGCGAGCGAGAAGAGGAAGATGAGCAGCAGGAAGCGGCCCACGGGCGCGCGGGCGCTGGAGAGCAGCGGCATCCGCCCGTCGCTCAGCAGGTCGTTGCGCTCCCACCGGGGCGGCGGGCCCGCGGGCACCACCACGGCCGGCGACCGTTCCGCGTCCACCCCCAGGTCGAAGCCGCAGCCCGGCGCGCGCGTCCGGCACTCGCGGAACTGGCGCACGGTTCCGAAACCGTAGAGCGACAGCTCCGCCTTGTCGTCCTGGAGCAGCGGGAAGCGCAGGCGCGGATTCGCGGGGGGCTGGTCGAGCACCAGCTTGCCGCCGCTCACGGCGAACGCCTCCAGCACCGCCCAGACGTCGTCGGGCACCTGATCCGCCGGCGCCGCCACCAGCACCGCGTCGTAGCCCGCGTAGGCGGCCAGCTCACGCGGCGCGATGTGCGGATCCACGAAGCGCGTGGCGACAAGCGGCTCCGTGTTCTCCACCGCGCGGCTCAACCCGGTCGCCTTCTCGAAGGCCTTCACGTCGCCCAGCACCATCACGCGCGCGCCCCGGTAGCTGTCCAGGTAGAAGCCGTGGGCCGCGGTGTCCATGCCGGGCGAGTCCATGTGGAGCGTCCCCGACTGCAGGTCCGCGGGCAGCAGGAGCCACGTGACGGTGCGCTCGCGAGGCGCCAGTTGCAGCGAGCGCTCCACGACGCGCCCCTGCGAGTGGACGGACAGGCGCACCGGACGCGGCTGGCCACTGGTGTTGTGCACCGTCACCTGGAGGGGCGTGTAGCCCCGGTTCGGCACCAGCGTGACCCCGCGCACGGTGGCCTTGAGGTCGCCCAGGTCGGGGAAGGTGTCCGCCGATTCCGACACCTCGCGGTAGCCGCTGCCTTCGGGCTCCTTCTCCCGCGCCTCCTCCACCGTCGCCGGCACCGCCACCGCCGCCGCTGGCACGGCCACCTCCTCCATCGCCGGGCCGGTCGCGAACGCCACCGTTCCACCGGGCACACCCGGCAGGCCCGTCCAGAGCAGGGCTCCGAGCAGCACGGCGCCGGCCAGGGACACGCGGCTAACCACGGGGCACCTCGGGCGTGGCCTTGAGCAGCTCGCGCACCACGTCCGGCGCGGACACCTTCTCCAACGACGCCTCGTAGGCCAGCACCAGGCGGTGGTTGAGGGCAGCGGGCGCGGCGGCCACCACGTCGTCGAAGCCCACGTTGGGGCGGCCATCGAGCAGCGCGCGCGCTCGGCCCGCGGCGGCCAGGGCCAGCGCGGCGCGGGGGCTCGCGCCGAAGCGCACGAAGCGGCGCACGGGCTCGGGGGCGGAGGCCTGGCGCGGGTCGGACGCCTCCACCAGCCGGCCGATGAAGTCCGCCACCGGGCCGGGCAGGTGCACGCGGTCCACGGCGGAGAACAGGCGCGCCAGTCCCTGCGCATCCAGCACCGGCTCCAGCGCGGGAGGCGCGCCGCGCACGCGCGTGGTGAGCAGCGTGCGCAACGTCTTCGAGCCGACGGGCGGCACGAGGATGCGGAAGAGGAAGCGGTCCAGCTGCGCCTCAGGCAGCGGATACGTGCCTTCGAGCTCGATGGGGTTCTGCGTGGCGAGCACGAAGAACGGATCGGGCAGGGGCCGCGTCTGCCCCAGCACCGTCACCGAGCGCTCCTGCATCGCCTCCAGCAGCGCGGACTGCGTCTTCGGGCTGGAGCGGTTGATCTCATCCGCGAGGACGAGGCTCGCGAAGAGGGGGCCCTCGCGGAAGACGAAGTCGCGGCGCGCTTCGCCCTCCAGCACGTAGGTGCCGGTGATGTCGCCGGGCAGCAGGTCGGGGGTGAACTGGATGCGGCGGAAGGGCAGCGACAACAGCCGCGCCAGGGCCTTGCACAGCTCCGTCTTGCCCAGGCCGGGCAGGCCCTCCAGGAGCACGTGGCCCCGGGCGAGCACCGCCGTCACGACCTGCTCGACGACCGTCTCCTGGTCGAGCATCACCTGGTTGAGCCCGGCCTTGAGCCGGGAGGCCACGTCCGCCGCGCCCTGTGCCTCGGCGGGACTCAAAAGCTCCGCTGCCACGTCGTTCCCCCTTCTGGACTACGGACCACCGAAGTACCGCTTCACCAGGTCGCGGTTGCGAGGCAGCAGCGGACCGGAGGTCGGTCCCGCCGTCGCATCGCCCTGCGCGCCCGTGCCCTTCGCGCTGGACGGCCCCGCCTGCCCCGTACGGGCCTGCGGATCCGCGGCGCGAAGGCCCCACAGCTCCTCCGCCTCACCGCCATTCCCCTCCGGCAGCGGCTGGAAGGCGAGCCGCTCCGGATCCATCTCCGCCTCACCGCCGAAGACGAGCGGCTGGCTCTCCCCGCCCCGGCCCACGCCCGCGCCCTCACCCTGTCGGGTGTTCCGGCTCGCGTGCTGACTGCTGCCCTGCTGGCCCTCGCCGTCGCCCTCTCCACCTTCGCCCTGCCCATCCTGGCCTTGTCCCTGTCCCTGCTGGCCTCGCTGCCCCTGCCCCTGTCCCCGTCCGGACTGCTGGCGCTGGGTGGGACGCCGGGCCTGGGCGCCCCGGTTCCCGCGCGACGCGTTTTCCTCACCGAAGCGCTGGGCCAGCGATTGCTGCCGGCGCTCCAGCGTGCGGCGCAGGTCGGCGATCTGATCCGGCGAGCCGGAGGCTTGAGCACGAGCGGAAGCACGGGCCTGGGCCTCGCGCGACTGAGCGCCAGAGCCCTGCTTGTCGCCACCGTTCTGTCCGTCCGCGCCTTGTCCCTGCGAGCCCTGCTTGTCGCCGCCCTGCTGCTCGCCGTCCTGTTCACCGGCGCCCTGGCCCTGCGAGTTCCGTTCGGACGCGGGGCCTTCCTGCTCCCCGGCGGCGGAGTCCTCCGCGCTCCCACTGGCGCGAGCATCCAGCGCCATCAGGGCCTGCTCCAGCGACTCACGCTCACGGGTGGCGGACTCGGCACTCCCGGCGGCGGCGAGCGCATCCTCCAGCTCCGCGGCGGCCTCGGAAGCGCGGTTGAGCTCGGCGGCGGCCTCGGAGGCGCGTTCGGCGAGCCGCTGCTCCAAAGCATCGGCGGCCTCCCAGTCCGCGGAGTCGAAGCGGCCCTGCGCGACCTCCTCCGACAGCCGGCGCAACTCCTCCTCGACGTCAGGGCCCAGGGGCTCCTCGCGAGCCAGGGCCTCGGCCTGCGCCTGCACGGCGGCAACCTGGGTCGCGGCGGCGGCGTTGATGTTCGACGTGCGCAACGCCGGAAGCGGAACGAGGAACCCCACGGCGAGGAACACGAGCGCCCCCAGCAGCGCGCCCACGGGCCGGCGCCAGGGAACCTCCGGAGGCTTCACCTGCCGGGCGAACTGGTTGAGGCTCAGCTCCCACTCGCCGACAGGGCGCTCCAGCCGCGTGAGCAGCAGGCCCCCGGCATTCGCGGAACGGTCCGCGAGCACCGCCGCGTACTCCAGCGACACGCCCCGCGAACGGGCACGAACGAACCACCACGCCAGGCCCGCGATGACGAGCGGAGGCACAGCCCAGACAGCCAGGTCGCGCAGCAGGAGCCGGCACAGCACGCACGCGGTGGCGGTGGCCCAGACAGGAGCCAGTCCCGCGCCAGTCCAGGCCACGACGTTGAGCCGCCGCTGCACGCGCCGGATGGGCGCGAGCACGAGGGACTGGAAGCGGCGTTCGTCACTGGCGGCCATGCGTGGAAGGCAGTGTCGGACACCCGGCCCACCGTTCACAAGCGACGCCCGGGAACGGTCGAATCCCGCCGCGGACGGTCGTCCGTCCGACTCCAGCCGCCGAGAAACCGCGAATCCCCGGGCGACCCCAACAGCCGGCGATTACTGTGCCGCCCCCTATGAACTTCCGATTCCTTGGCCGCAGCGGTCTGAAGGTCAGCGAGATTTCCTACGGCAACTGGCTCACGCATGGCTCCCAGGTGGAGGAGGACGCCGCCGTCGCTTGCGTGAAGGCCGCGCTCGACACCGGCATCACCACCTTCGACACCGCCGACGTCTACGCCGGCACCAAGGCCGAGTCCGTCCTCGGCCGCGCCCTCAAGGGCCAGCGCCGCGAAGGCTACGAGCTGTTCACCAAGGTCTACTGGCCCACCGGCCCCGGCCAGAACGACCGCGGCCTGTCGCGCAAGCACATCATCGAGTCCATCCACGGCTCCCTGCGCCGCCTCCAGACGGACTACGTGGACCTCTACCAGGCCCACCGCTTCGACGCGGAGACGCCCCTGGAGGAGACCATGCTCGCGTTCGCGGACATCGTCCGCCAGGGCAAGGCCCTCTACATCGGCGTCTCGGAATGGACCGCCGAGCAGATCTCCGCCGGCGCGAAGCTCGCCCGCGAGCTGCGCGTGCCCTTCATCTCCAACCAGCCCCAGTACTCCATGCTCTGGCGGGTCATCGAGTCCAAGGTCATCCCCACCTCCGACGCGGAAGGTCTGGGCCAGATTGTCTGGTCCCCGCTCGCCAAGGGCGTGCTCACCGGCAAGTACCTCCCCGGCAAGGCGCCGCCCCCGGACACCCGCGCCGCCAATCAGCAGGGCGCGCAGTTCATGACCAACTTCATGACCGACGACGTGCTCACCCGCGTCCAGCAGCTCAAGCCGCTGGCCCAGGAGGCCGGCCTGTCGCTCGCGCAGCTGTCCGTCGCGTGGGTCCTCCAGAACAAGAGCGTCGCCTCCGCCATCATCGGCGCCTCCAAGCCGGAGCAGGTGCTCGACAACGTGAAGGCCACGGGCGTGAAGCTCGACGCGGAGCTGATGCGCCGCATCGACGCCATCATCGGTCCCGTCGTGGAGCGCGACCCCGCTCAGACGAGCAGCCCGGCTCGCAGGCCCTGAGAATCCGCGACACGGGGCAGGCGCTCCAGCGCCCGCCCCGCCGCCGCATGCGGTGCCCGCCATCCGACATCCGCGCCCTCCCGACGCCATGCCCGTCCACCAGCGCGCGACACCCAGGTGAACTCCGACCGTTCCATTTGACTTTTGAGTCGGGGGGAACAAGAGACTGCGCCGCGCGTTGACGCGGTCCCACTCTTGAACCGGGCATTTCCCACATGACGTCCTTCTTCCTCCTGGCCCAGGCGGCCCAACCCGAACTCGGATGGTTGAGCAGCAAGCTGCTCGGGGTGACGCTGGGCAGCGCCGAGTGGGTGCTCTGGCTGCTCGTCATCCTCTCCATCCTCTCCATCGCGGTGATGCTGGAGCGCGCGGTCTACTTCTCGCGCCACCGGCTGCCCAACTCGGAGGCGCTGGCGGTGCGGCTGGCGCGCGGCGAGTTCGACGCCGTGGCCGGTGAGGTGAAGAACCAGAAGGGCATGGAGGCCTCCGTCATCCGCGAGGCCCTGGCCTCCGCGCAGCAGGGCCCCGACACCGTGGAGCAGGTCATCGCGTCCACCGTCGCCCGCGAGCGCCCCCAGTACGAGCGCGGCCTGTCCATCCTGGGCACGCTGGGCAACAACGCCCCGTTCATCGGCCTGTTCGGCACGGTGCTCGGCATCATCAAGGCCTTCAACGACCTGGGCGCCATGAACGCCAAGGGCGGCGCCATGCAGCAGACGGTGATGGCCGGCATCTCGGAGGCGCTCGTCGCCACGGCCGTGGGCCTCGCCGTCGCCATCCCCGCCGTCGTCGCCTTCAACATCTTCAACCGCCAGTTGAAGACGCTCACCAGCCGCACCACCGCCCTGGGCCACGCGCTCGTGGGCGCCATGAAGGCGCGCAAGCCGGGCGCCGCGGGAGGCAACTAGCCCATGGCCGGCGGCGCGAACGACAGCGACGAGGAAATCTCAGGCATCAACGTCACCCCGCTGGTGGACGTGGTGCTGGTGCTGCTCATCATCTTCATGGTCACCGCGAACTTCATCGTCCGCGAGACGGTGGAGGTGGACCTGCCCCGCGCCGCCAACGGCGGTGAGACGGTGCAGGGCCTGGTGAACGTCGTCCTCGACAAGGAGGGCAAGCTCTACTTCGACGGCGCGGAGGTGACGGAGGCGGACCTGTCCCGCCGCGTGACGGAGGCCGTGGCCAAGGACAAGGACACGCGCGCCATCATCAGCGCGGACCAGACGCTCGCCTACGGCCGCGTGATGCGCCTCATCGACGTGGTGAAGGGCCAGGGCATCGCGAAGTTCGCCCTCAACATCGAGAAGGACGCGGCCCCCGCACGGGCCGCGCCCGCCTCGCCCTGAAGAGGCCGCGAAAGATGAGCCAGGCGGTCCTCGACCCCATCCCCCAGCGCGACCGCTCCACGCGGTTCCTCGTCGTGTTCCTCCTCGTGTCGCTCGCGCTGCACGGGGTGGGCTTCGGGCTGCTCTCCACCCTGGAGGGCCGCAAGCTCACGCCCGCCCAGAAGCCCGTGGAGATGGTCATGGTGGAGGTGCAGAAGCCGCCGCCCCCGCCGCCTCCCGAGGAGAAGAAGGAGGAGCCCCCGCCGCCGCCTCCGCCGAAGGTGAAGCCGGTGAAGCCGCCGCCCATCAAGGTCGCGGAGGCGCCCAAGCCCCCGCCCCCGACGGAGGCCCCGCCGCCGCCCAACGACACGCCGCCGCCGGAGCCCAACGCCAAGCCGCCGCCGCTCGTGGTGGGCATGACCATGTCGTCCACCACCAGCGCGGGCTCCTTCGCCGCGCCCGTGGGCAACACCGCCTACGGCAAGGCCAACGGCCCCGCGAAGGCGCCCCAGGACGTGAAGGGCTACTCCGCGCCGAAGTACGTGCCCGTGTACCAGGTGGACTCGGAGCCCTCCGTCGCGTCCGAGGTGAAGATTCCCTACCCGGACGAGGCGCGCCGCGCGGGCATCGAGGGCACCGTCACGCTGTCCATCGCCATCGACGCGGAGGGCAAGGTGACGCAGGTGAAGGTCGTCTCCGGGCCCGGCTACGGCCTCAACGAGGCCGCGCGCGACGCCATCCGGCGCTTCCGCTTCAAGCCCGCCATCAAGGGCGGCGAGGCGGTGGCCACGGAGATGAAGTACTCGTACACCTTCCTGCTGGACTGAAAGAAGTCCGGGCGCCCCAGCGACTGGGGCGCCGCTGCCGCGCTACTGCGTCTTGAGCGCGCGGCGCATGATGTCGCGCAGCGAGGCCAAGTCCTCGTCGGGCATCGCGGCGATGAGCGGAGGCGGCGCGCTCAGCCGCGCCATCAGCCGGCCCCGCAGCTGGGCGCCGGCCTCCGTCAGCACCAGCATCTTCACGCGGCGGTCCTGCTCGCTGCTCTTGCGCTCCACCAGCCCGCGCGCCTCCAGCCGGTCCACCAGCCCCGTCACGTTGGACGCGTCACACGACAGGTAGTTGGCGAGCGTGCTCATCGCCAGCGCTCCCTCGCCCAGTTGCCGCAGCACGTGCGCCTGCACCGGGGAGAGGTCGAACTCCGCCGCCAGCGCGGGGAAGTTGCGCATGTGCGTGTGCAGCAGCTCGAAGAGGAGCGTCCACGCCTGCTCGGGGAGCCCACCCTCGCTCTCGGCCGGGCCACTGGGGGACGCCTGCCGACGCATCACCTGCTCGCTGGGACCGTCGTTGAGACCGTTCATAGTGAAGTTACGTTAATTCATCGGGCGCACATAAACAATTGACATCCTCAACCATTGACCGCTACTACATTCCGCATATTCCAACATCCGACAGTGCGGAGTACTTTCACGAGGCTCCGGGCTCGGGTAGAGGACGCAACGCAGTCGTCCATTGGACGGATCCGCCTCGCGCTCCCGCGGGTCGGTGAGGAGGTCGAAGCGGTATGAGTACCTTTCTGGCGCTGTCCCTGTCGGCCACCCTGGCCGCGGCGCCCGTACTGACGCTGGATGAGGCGCTGGAGTCCGCCCGCCAGCAGAACCTCGATTTGAAGGTCGCCCAGGAGCGCTTCGAGCAGGCATCGCTCGCGACGCGCCGCGCCTGGGCCGGCTACCTGCCCACCATCACCGCCGGAGCGTCCATCACGCGCAACAACGTGGCGGCGGTCATCCCCGCGGGCCCCATCGCGCCGGTGGACATCACCATCCAGCCGCTCATCCAGAAGGGTGCGCAGCTGGAGGCGCGGCAGGCCATCATCGCGCCGCAGCTGTGGGCGGGCATCGCGGCCTCCTACAAGGCCGTGCAGCTGGCGGAGCTCAACACGCAGACGGCGCGCCGGCAGGTGCTCTTCGGCGTGGCGCAGGCGTACTACGGCGCCGCGGCGCAGCAGGAAGCCCTGCGCGCGCAGGAGCGCCTCCTGGAGCTGAACCAGGCGCGGGAGAAGGACACCCAGGCGCGGTTCGACGCGGGCACGGTGACGCGCGTGGCGCTCTTGCGCGCCCAGCTGGACCGCTCGCGCGCGGAGCAGGACCTGGTGCGCGCGAAGAACGCGCTCGCGGGCCTGAAGCTGGCGCTGGGCACGCTCATCCAGCGCGAGCCGGACTTCGACCTGGCCCCGCCGCCGGAGCCGACGGTGCCCGCGCAGGCGTCGCCGGACGACCTGGTCAACCAGGCCATCCAGGATCGCTCGGACGTGCAGGCCGCCGAAGTGGGCCTGAAGTTGAGCCGCATCAACAAGACGGGCGTCATCCTGAGCTACCTGCCCACGCTGGGCGTGACGGGCGCGTACCGCATCGCGAACGCGGCGGGCTTCACCGGCCAGAACGAGACCTGGGCCATCACCTTCGGCGCCAGCTGGACGCTGTTCGACGGCGGCCTGCGTGAGGCGAACCTCTCCGAGGCGTCGTCGCGCGTGCGCGAGGCCACCGTCACCCAGGCGCTGGCGCAGGCCCGGGTGAAGGAAGAGGTGCGGCGCTCCAAGCTGGACCTGGAGAACGCGCTGGCCAACCGCTCCAAGGCCGAGGAGGCCCTGGAGCTGGCGCGCGAGTCCAACCGCCTGACGGATGTGAGCTTCAAGGCGGGCGTGGCCACCTACCTGGAGGTCGCGGACGCCAACACCGCGCTCACCAACGCGGAAGTGGGCTTCGTGTCCGAGCGCCTCCAGGCGTCGCTCGCCGCGCTGCGCCTGCTCAACTCGCTGGGCTCCTTCGAGTCCGGCTCGGTGAAGAAGGACGCGGCCGCCCTGGGCGCCCAGCCCGGCGCGGGCGCGCCCCAGCAGCAGCCCGCCCAGCAGCAGCCGCCGGCGCAGCAGCCCGCCCAGGAGCAGCCGGCTCCGCAGCAGCCCGCGCCCCAGCAGTAGGCGCGGGGGGAGTGGAATTCCCGGCGCCTGCTTGAGGGCGCCGGGTCCCCTGCCCTCCCGGGCGGGAAGCAGGTGCTTCGTTGTGGGGGTTCGTGACCGGCCCCACCCTCCTCTTACGGACCCGTTCCACGAGGAGGGAACCATGGCGGACGCATCCTGGGGCAACTGCAAGAACTGTCGCTTCTTCGCGGGCAACAGCGACGAGCCGAGCGACGAAGAGACGCAGAGCTGCAACCAGCCACAGCTCAAGCAGTTCGCGCTCGTGGTGTCGGGTGACAGCGGCTGCAACGCCTACGAGGCGCGCACCGGGGAGACGGTGCCCGTCTACGAGGAACCCGCGCCGATGCACTGACACGCCCACCGGTCCTCGCGACGCGACGGCGCACCCGCTGCTTCAGGTGCCCGTGGCGTCGCGGACCCGGAGCGGCGCCGGCCCCGGCTCGTGCGCGTCCTGCGCGTAGTAGATGCGCTCCATGAGCTTGCGCTGGTGCACGAGCGGCTTGTCGTACTTGTCCAGCCGCATGCCCTTGTGGCTGTAGGGCGTGTCCGCCACGGTGGGGATGAAGCGCGCGTCGTCGCGCACCTCCCACCAGGTGAGGCCCAGCGCGGCCTTCGCCGCCACCGGCAGGAAGGACCGGAGCGCGGGCACCGTCGTGCGCAGGAAGGAGAAGACGTGCAGGCGCGTGGTGCGCGCCGTCTCCGGCACGAAGAAGATGTGCGCCTGCGTGGTGAAGGGGCGCGGCGTCCCGTCCGGCTTCCTCCAGCTCACGGTGTAGACGCTGCGCACCGGGTCGAAGCGCGTCACCCAGTCGTTGTGGAAGACGTCCCCCTTGCCCACCATGAGCAGCCGCATGATGGGCGCGGGCCGCTGCGGGGCGCGGTAGTGCACCTCCGTGTGGTCCTCGTGGTTGTGCGCCTCGTACTCCACCGCGCCCGCCTGCGCGCCGCTCCAGCCCAGCCGCGTGTGGACGAAGGGCGTGTGTTCGTCCTCGCTGAAGTTGTCGAGCGCCACGTGCAGCGGCGCCTGGAACAGCGTGGAGAACGTCCCGCCGAAGACGTAGTCCCCGCCGGACAGCTCCGGCATCGCGGACACGGGCGTGCTCGCGTGCGCGAGCCAGAGGTAGCCGTGGCGCTCCACCACCTGGAAGCTCTTCGCCTCGCAGTGGCGCAGCTCCGGCTGGCTGGGGTTGAAGCCCTGCCCTCGCGCGTCGAAGCGCCAGCCGTGGTACGGGCACTGGAGCTGCCCCTCCTTCGTCACGGTGCCCTTCGACAGCGGCGCGAAGCGGTGGGGACACGCGTCCGACAGCGCCGCGGGCTGACCGGTGGCGTCCCGGAAGAGCGCGTACGCATGGCCCGCCAGCTCCACCCGGACGGGCTGGCGGCGCAGCTGACGGGAGGGGAGCACCGGATGGAAGTGCCTGACGACGTCGGGGGTAGGCTCCATGGCGCCGGCAGTATAGCGGCCTGTCGCGGCGGACCCCGGGTGGGTCGTGGCGGGACCTGAAGGGTGGGAGCCGGGCCGCGAGGGTGGCATAGACTGCCGGGCCGTGAACGCCCCCATCCCTTCCTACCGCCGCGCGCGCTGGCTCGCCGTGGTGGCCCTCCTGGCCGTGCTGGTGGCGCTCGCCGTGGGAGCAGGGCTGTACGTGGGGGGCGCGCTGCCGGCGCCGGTGCCCCAGGCCGCCGGGCCCTTCGGCTACGCGGACTACGCGCAGGCGCTGAGCCACGTGCGGCCCAGCGGGGACCTGGACTTCGAGGGGCTGCTGCGCGACCGCGAGGCGCTGGAGCGCTTCGTCGCTTCGCTCGCGGCGGTGTCGCCGCACCGTCAGCCGGAGCTGTTCCCATCCCCCGAGGACGGGCTGGCGTACTGGATCAACGCGTACAACGCGGTGGTGCTGCTGCAACTGGTGGAGCGCTACCCGGACGGCGTGGGGGCGTCCTGGTTCGGCGGCTTCTACTGGAGCCACGCGAGGCCGGTGGGCGGTGAGCGGCTGACGCTGTGGGCCATGGAGCAGCGCATCCTCTTCGGTGAGTACGCCGACCCCCGCGTGCACTTCGCCCTCTTCCGGGGGACGCGGGGCGGGCCCCGGCTGGACGGCGCGCCCTACCAGCCGGAGTTCCTGGACGCCCAGCTCAACGACGCGAGCCGCCGGTACATGGGGGATGCGCGGCACGTGAAGCTGGAGGACAAGACGGTGCACCTGGCGCGGCTGTTCCAGGACCGGAAGCAGGACTTCCTCGCCGCGCTGCCGGAGGGCCGGGACGGCAACGTGCTCCAGTTCGTCTGGGCCTTCCTGCCGGACACCTGCGAGGAGCGCCCGGGCTGCGACACGCGCGGCGACCTGGACCGCGCCTGCGGGCCCCTGCTGGACAAGTGCCGCATCGACTCCCTGCCCGAGGACGCGTCGCTCCCCGACGCCGCGAACACCGCCGCGCGGCGCTGACCGGTCCCCTTCGGCTAGCGTCCTTCGCGTGCGTGGACGGACACGCGGGAGGCACCGGGACATGACGATGGGAGCGGTGTGGCTGGCGACGTGGCTGGCCCTGGGGAGCGCGGACATGAAGTGGGAGCCGCAGGCGAGCGGGACGACGGTGCGGCTGCGCGGGGTGAGCGCGGTGGACGGCCGCGTGGCGTGGGCCAGCGGGGACAAGGGCACCGTCGTTCGCACCACGGATGGCGGCAGGACGTGGACGCGCGCCCCCGTGCCGGACTCGGAGGGGTTGGACTTCCGAGACGTGGACGCCTTCAGCGACCGCACCGCGTACGTGCTGTCCATTGGCGCGGGTGACAAGTCGCGCATCTACAAGACGACGGACGGGGGCGCGCACTGGACGCTCCAGTTCACCAACGCCCGGCCCGGGGCCTTCTTCAACGGCATGGCCTTCTGGGACGAACAGCACGGCATCGCCTTCAGCGACCCGGTGGACGGGCACTTCGTGGTCATCACCACGGAGGACGGAGGCGCGACGTGGAAGCCCGTGCCGGAGGGCGCGCTGCCGGCGGCGCTCGCGGGCGAGGCGGGCTTCGCCGCCAGCGGCACGAGCATCGCGGTGTACGGCAAGTCAGACGTCTGGTTCGGGCTGGGAGGCTCCATCGCGCGAGTGCTCCACTCCGCGGACCGGGGCAAGACGTGGGGTATCGCGCCCACGCCGCTGGCCACGGGTGAGGGCGCGGGCGTGTTCTCGCTCTACTTCTGGAGCCCGATGGCGGGCATCGCGGTAGGTGGCAACTACAAGCAGCCCGAGGTGAAGACAGGCACCGCGGCGCTCACGCTGGACGGGGCCAAACGCAAGTGGACCGTGCCGCAGAAGGGCCTCGGTGGATACCGCTCCTGCGTGGCCCCGCTCACACGCGAGCGGAAGCTGTGGCTCGTCGCCGTGGGCCCCACCGGTTCGGACGTGTCGAAGGACGCGGGCAGGACGTGGGAGCCGCTGGACCCGGCGGGCTTCCACGCGGTGTCCACGCCGCCCAGGGCGCGCGACACCGCCTGGGCCGTGGGGGAGGAGGGGCGCATCGCGAAGCTGGTGTTCGCCCCGTAACTCACTTCGGGCGCGGGGAGCTTGCTCCCCGCGCCGGGTGCTTCACTTCACCAGCAGCGCCGCGCCGATGATGCCGCTGTCGTCGCCCAGCTCCGCGTCGGCGATGAGCAGGCCCTCGCGCGACACGCGGGACGCCCACTGCTGCACGCCGTCCAGCACCTTCCGCTTGAGCCCCGGGCAGTGCGTCAGCACGCCGCCGCCCAGCACCAGGCGCGACGGGTTGAGCACCGTCACGTAGTTGGCCACCGCGACCGCCAGGAACTGCCCCGCGCGGTCGTGGATCTCCCTGGCCTTCACGTCCCCCGCGTCCGCCGCCGTCTCCAGCGTCACCGGGGTGATGGAGTACGGGTCGGCGTTGATCAGTTGCTCCAGCACGGGCGAACCGCCGGACGCCAGGAGCTCCTTCGTCTGCGCGATGAGGTTGTGGCCGCCCGCGTACGCCTCCAGGCAGCCGTGCTCGCCGCAGCCGCACAGCCGGCCGCCGGGCACCACCTTGATGTGGCCGAACTCCCCCGCCACGCCGCCGCCGCCCTGCACCAGGCGCCCGTCCGCGATGATGGCGCTGCCCACGCCGGAGCCCACGAACACCACGAGGATGTCCTGGGCCCCGCGACCCGCGCCCGCGTGCAGCTCGCCCCACGCCGCCGCGGACAGGTCGTTCACCACCTTCACGTCGAAGCCCAGCCGCTTCGTCAACATCGCCGCCAGCGGCACGTCCCGCCAGCCCAGGTTGGGCGCCACGGAGATGACGCCCGTGTCCTTGTGGATCTGCCCCGCCGCGCCCACGCCGCAGCCGTCCACCTTCACGCCGGACGTCTTCACCGCCTGTTCGGCCGCCTGGGCGATGGTCTCCACCACGCCCTGCGGCTTGCGGTCCTGCACCGCCACCTTGGCGCTCGCGAGGATTTCACCCTTCCCGTCCACCACCGCGGCCCGGGCGAACGTCCCGCCCAGGTCGATTCCCAGCGTCGGCATGTCCAGCTCCCTCCCTTACGTGCGTGCGTGTGCTTCGCGTGGAGCGTCAGCGGCTCAGGCGCCGACTTCCTTCTGCGCCTGGGCGACCGTCTTCTCGATGAGCGCCTGGATCTCCTTCACGCGGGCCTCCGTGCTGGCCTCGTAGCGCAGCACCAGGATGGGCTGCGTGTTCGACGCGCGGATGAGCCCCCAGCCGTCCGGGAACGTCACGCGCACGCCGTCCACGTCCACCACCTTGTGGCCCGCGTCGCGGAGGATTTCCGTGGCGCGCTTCACCATGGCGAACTTCTTCTCCTCGGTCGTGTCGAAGCGCAGCTCGGGGCTGGCGAAGGTCTTCGGCACGTCGGAGAGCAGCTGCGACATGGACTGCTTCTCGTGCGTCAAAATCTCCAGCAGGCGCGCGGACGCGTACACCGCGTCGTCGAAGCCGAAGTAGCGGTGCTTGAAGAAGATGTGGCCGCTCATCTCGCCGGCCAGCTCCGCGTGCTCCTCCTTCATCTTCGACTTGATGAGCGAGTGCCCGGCCTTCCACATGATGGGCCGGCCGCCGTGCTTCGCGATGTCGTCGTACATCGTGTAGCTGCACTTCACCTCGCCGATGATGGCCGCGCCCGGGGACTCCTTCAGCACGTAGCGGCTGAAGAGCACCATCAGCTGGTCACCCCAGAGCACGTTGCCCTCGTTGTCGATGACGCCGATGCGGTCGCTGTCGCCGTCGTAGGCGATGCCCACCTCCGCCTTGACCTCCTTCACCTTCTTGATGAGGTCCTGGAGGTTCTCCACCACCGTGGGGTCCGGGTGGTGGTTGGGGAAGTCCGCGTCCATCTCGCAGAACAGGGGCACCACGTCGAAGCCCATGCTCTCGAACAGGGGCACCGCGATGGCGCCGCCCGTGCCGTTGCCCGCGTCGATGACGATCTTCATCCCCTTGCGGCCCACCTTCACCGTCTGGCGGATGAAGTGGTTGTAGGGCGTGATGATGTCGTAGGGCGTGACCTTGCCGGGCTTGCTGGAGGTCGCGAAGTCCTTCGCCTCGATGAGGCGGCGCAGCTCCTTGATTTCGGGGCCGTGGAAGGTCGTCTTGCCCGCGCCAATCTTGAAGCCGTTGAACTCCTTCGGGTTGTGGCTGCCGGTGATCATCGCCAGGCCGTCCACGGGCAGCGTGTTCGCCGCGAAGTAGGTCAGCGGCGTCGGCACCACGCCCACGTCGTAGACGTCCAGGCCGGTGGCGGTGAGGCCCTTCGCGAGCGCGTCGCGGAAGCGCGTGGAGGACTCGCGGCAGTCGCGGCCCACCACGATGGAGGTGCCGCCCTTGCGGCGGATCATGGTGCCCAGGCCCAGGCCCAGGAGCTCCACCACCTCGATGGTGAGGTCCTTGTCCACCAGACCTCGGATGTCGTACTCGCGGAAGATGTGCGCGTTCATGGCAGTGTCCCCACCCTCGACAGGAACCGGGAGGGCGTAACGGAAGGCGTCGGACACTACACGAGGGGCCCCGGGGGCTGCACACGCCCGAACGCGCCCGGCTGACTGTTGAACGCCCGGGCCGCCCCGGGAGGGCGGAACCTACCCCGGGGGGCGGCTGATGGCCCCCATCAGGCCATGGCCTCCGGGCTCCTCGCCCCGGCCCCGGCACCCGCCGGCACCTGCCGCCGCAGGGACTGGTAGTGCTTGAGCCAGGACGTGTTCAGCGGGTCCAGCTTGAGGGCCTCCGCGTAGCGCTCCAGCGCGGCCGGGACGGCCCGCTGGACCTCCAACGCATGCCCCTGGGTAAAGAGGGCGCGGGCCTTGCGCTCCACCTCCGGCCGGGCGGCCAGGAAGGCGCTGCGCAGGGCCTCCATGGTGGGCTCCGGGACGCCTGAGGCGACGCAGCGGGCAAGGCCCCCCAGGTTGCCCCGGGTGGCGTCGTAGCCCACGCGGGAGAGCGGGTCGCCGAGCATCCGCTGCGCGGCCAGCACGCGCACGCGCAGCGCATCCAGGGCCTGGCGCTGGGCGGTGGGCAACGGGCGGTTCTGGAAGGTCACCAGGCGGCGCAGGGCGGCCTGGGCTCGGCGGTGGATGTCCGCGAAGTCGGCGTCGTGCTTCGCGCCCAGCAGGGCGTACGGGTCGCGGGCCACTCCTTCCGCGCGGGACAGCATGCGGGCCAGCTCCGCGTCGGGCGCGGGCTCCGCGTCCTCCATGAGGGCGCGCGAGAGCAGCCGGCCCAGGGCGGGGAACTCGTCGGAGAAGTGGACGAAGACGCCCGCGGGCACGTTCCAGGTGCGCGCCTCGTCGAAGGTGACGTGGCGGACGACGTCGCAGGCGCCCAGGGCCGTCTCGCCCCGGAAGGACACCTCCACCGTCAGCCGCGCGGCGAGCGGGGGCAGGTTGCCCTGGCACTCGGCGAAGAGGCCCTCGGGGGCGACGTCGCTCACGGAGACGGGCTGGAGGACCTCACCGGGCGTCAGGCCCAGGCGCACGCGCAGGTCCGCGGGCGCGTCCGTGCGAGGCGCGGACGCCTCCAGCGGAGCCACCGCGGCATTCACCAGCGGGATGGGCGCGGCGTCCTGCACCACGTCCACCAGCGGAATGGGCGGAGGCGACGGAATCACCGTGGGCGCCAGGGTCATGAACGGGATGGCCGCGGCGCCCAGCGTGGACGACGGGCTCACCGCCGGCTGGGGCGTGACGTCCAGGGGCGAGGCCGGATCCACCAGCAGGAGGGGGTTCGCCTCGACGACCCCGAGCTTCATGGTCGCCGCCGGGGCATGGGCCGCCGGCTTCACCAGCAGGACTGGAGCCCCCGAAGCGGTGGATGCCGAAGTTCGGGCGCCGGTCAGCGGCAGCATGTCGGCGGGCAGCTCGGGCTCGGCCGGGCCCAGCAGCGCCACGGCCGAGGACCAGAACGCGGCCACGTCCTCGCGCATGGCGCCTTCACCGGCGCGGGCGTTGAACGGCGCGCCATCCGCCGCGCGCAGCGCCGCATCCTCCATGGACGTGGCGGCCATGCCCCACTCGGGCACGTCCTCCACGATGTCGAAGTCGTCCGCGTCGTGCGCCGCGGAGGTCTCCAGCGCGGCGCCCTGCTCGCCGGCGTCGGTCACCTCCACGTCCACGGCCTCCTCAAGCGCATCCGCCGACGCGTTGCGCACCGGCGCCTTCAGGCCCAGCGCCTCCGCGAGCGCGACGCGGAAGGCCCACGCGCTGTCGAACCGGTCCTCCGGCTTCGCGGCCAGCGCGCGCAGCAGCACGGTGGACAGCGCGGGCGGCACGCTCGCGTTGACGGCGTGCGGAGGGAACAGCGTCACGTCCGCGGAGCGCCCCAGCCCGAACGGCAGCCGGCCCGTCACCAGCAGGTAGCCCGCCACGCCCATCGCGTGCAGGTCCGCGCGCGGGCTCGCGCCCAGCCCCGCGCACTGCTCGGGCGCCATGAACGTGGGCGAGCCCACCGTCGCGCCCCGCGCGCGCTCCTCCTGCGACAGCGCCGCCTCGCGCACCGCGCCCGCGCCGAAGTCGCGCACCCGCACGCGCCGCTCACCCTTCGCGTCGCGCGTGACGAACATCGAATCCAGCGTGAGGTCCCCATGCACCAGCCCCCGCGCGTGCGCCGCCTCCAGACCGGAGAGCGCCTGCTCCAACACCTCGCCCACCTCGGCCGGCGACAGCGGCAGGGGCAGCGCGCTCAGCGACTCGCCCTCCGGCGCCTCCATCAGCACGCAGGGCAGCCCTTGCGGACCGGGGCGCACGTCCAGCACGCGCGCCACGTGGCGGTGCACGACGTTGCGCTGCGCCAGCGCCTCCGCGACGAACCGGGCGCGCACGGCGGGACGGGCCGCCAGGTGCGCGTGCAGCACCTTCACCGCGAAGCGGTGCCCCGTGGGCACGTACTCCGCCAGGTACACCGACGCCACCGCCCCCACTTCCAGGCGGCGCTTCAAGAGCAGCGGCCCGTGCCGCTGGCCTTCCAGCGAATCCACCGGCACCCCGGGCCGTGCGCCAGGGCACGCCTCGTCGTTCCGGTGTTCGTCCGCGCAGCGCTTGCAGCCCATCGCCATCCCCGCCTGTCGCCCCGGAAATGGGGCGGACGCGGGATGGACTTGCAACCGGCGCGCCTCGTGCCCGGGGCCCGTCTTCGTCCGCTCCGCGACACTCCAACACCCGTAGGTGCCAGCAACTCCCGCAAAACGAACCAGGGCCCCCTGTAGAAACGACAGGGAGCCCCGGGAAGAAACGTGTGAGGGGAAACAGGAGGCGAGGTCGCCGCAAGGACTACAGCGGCGCCTACAGCAGCTTGGTGCGCTTCCGGGCCTTGAGCGCCTCGACGACCTTGCGGACGTCCTGGCTCTTGTCCTTGGGGACGACGAGCACGGCGTCACCGGAGTCCACCACCACCACGTCGTTCATGCCCACGACGGACAGCGTGCGCTTGTCCGCGAGCACGACGCAGTTGGTGCAGTCCACCAGCACCGCGTCGCCGGAGACGACGTTGCCCTGCGCGTCCGCGGGGCGCACTTCCGGGATGGCGGCGAAGGAGCCCACGTCGGACCAGCCGAAGTCGCCGTCCAGCACCGCGATGTTCTCCGCCTTCTCCATCACGCCGTAGTCGATGGAGATGGAGGGCAACTTGGGGAACACGCGCTTGAGCACGGCCGGGAAGGTGCGCTTGCCCGCGGCCTTCTGGAGCGCGTCCAGGCCCTTCTGCATCTCCGGCATGTGCTTCTGGAAGGCCTCCAGCATCACGTCCGCGCGGAAGACGAAGATGCCGCCGTTCCACAGGAAGTCGCCGCCGGCCACGTACTCCTGCGCCGTCTTGAGGTCGGGCTTCTCCTTGAACGCCTTCACGCGGCGGCCGCCGCCCTCCAGCGCGTCGCCGACCTGGATGTAGCCGTAGCCCGTCTCCGGGCGCGCGGGCTTGATGCCCAGCGTGACGATGTGGCCGCCCTCCGCGATGCGCGCCGCCTCCGCCAGCGTGCGCTGGAAGCCCTTCACGTCCGCGACGTGGTGATCCGACGGCAGCACCGCGAGCACGCCCTTGGGGTCGCGCGCGGCCACCTGGAGCGCGGCGAGCGCGATGGCGGGCGCGGTGTTGCGCGCCACGGGCTCCACCAGGAGGTTGCCCTTGGGCAGCCCCTTCACCAGCTTCGCGGCCGTCTTCGCGTGCACGGGGCCGCACACGATGAAGGTGTTCTTCACCGGCGCCAGACCCTTGAGGCGCTGGGCGGTGTCGGTGAGCAGCGGCTGCTTGGAGGCCAGCGGGAGGAACTGCTTCGGACGGGCCTGGCGGGACAGCGGCCAGAAGCGGGTGCCGGAGCCTCCGGCCATGATGACGGGATAGAGGGCCATATGCGGGTGCGAGCTCCTAGGGGCACGCCAGGCCACCGCCTGGCGCGCACGGCGGCGCACCATAGCGCGTCGCGCCAGCGGAGGAAGGGGCTGCTCGCGGCTCAGGCGGGCAGGACCGCGATGGCCTCCACCTCGAAGAGCATCCCGTCCAGTGCCAGCCGGGGGACGGGAATCAGCGTACAGGTCGGCTTCATGCCGCCGTTCCAGGCCGCGTCCAGTTCGGGGCCGATGATGCGCAGCTTCTCCTCCGTGTGGTCCACCACGAGCATCGTGAGCTTGGCGACGTGACCGACGCCCGCGCCCACGGACTCGAGGGCCGTCCGGACGTTCTTGAACGCCTGCCGCACCTGGAGGCGGAAGTCGGGCTCGAGCGCGCCCGTCTCATGCTCTCCCCCCTGCCCCGCCAGGAAGACCAGCCGGGAGCCGGGCGCGACCTGCGCCACATGTGAGAAGCCATAGGGCGCCGGGTCGAACAACCCCTTCGGATTCGTCAGCACCACGGGCGGCGTCTTCGAGGAGTCTGAGCTCTGTCCCATGATTCAGCGTCTCCCATCCGGCCCGACGAAGTGAAGGGGGCCCGGCCGCCTGCCCCCCGAGGGATGGGCCGCGACAATGTGGGCAGAGTTTTGACCCGCCCCCGAAAAGCCAGTCTCATGCCCCGGCGTTGAGCCTCAAGCCCACATCCACCGGATGGACGCTGGCCTTCACCGTGCTCCTGGCGGTGGGAGTGTCCCTGGCGCCATTGCCGGAGAAGTTCCGCCCCCTCCCCACCCTTCGTCAGGAAGGTTCGCTCGGGCCCAAGGTGGCGGCCCTCGTGCTGCCCGCGTCCCTGCGCGGCGTGAAGGCCGGGCGTCCACCCGCCGACGGCCTGGCGCCGGATGCTCCGCCCTCCGCGCTCGCGGAAGCGGACACCGCCGTCAACGACACGGATCCGCAGGCGGGCCCGCAGGTGGGCGAAGCGCCCGCCGTGCCCGGCATCGGCCTGGAGGAGCTGAGCGCCCCCACGCTGACGACCGCGCGGGAGCTGGAAGCGCTGCGCGAGCGCATGGGCGCGAAGCATGTGGACATCGAACTCAACTGCCGGAAGACGCGCGCGGACGGCGGTTGTGACGAGGACGGCCTCGCGCCGTTCATGAAGGCGCTGGGGGATTTGCGCTCGGACGCGCGGCGCACGCCGGTGCGCGTGGTGCACCTGGGCGACTCGCTCATCGCCTCGGACTACATCACGGACGTGGTGCGCGACCGGCTCCAGGAGCGCTTCGGCTCGGGCGGCCCGGGCTTCCTCTACATCCACCGGCTGGCGAGCGCCGGCCGCGCCACGCGCGCGGGCACCGCGAGCACCGACGGCTGGAAGATGGAGCGGCTGGTGGACACGCACTGGCCCAGGGACCGCGTGGGCTGGACGGGCGTGGCCTTCTCCACGAGCGGCCCCGCGCAGGCCACGCGCTACTCCGTGGAGGGCGTGCGCGACGCGGAGCTGTTCTTCCTGGCCCAGCCCTCCAACGGCGCCGTGCAGGTGGCGGTGGACGGCAAGAACACGCAGCGCATCCAGACGCGCGCGTTCGGCCCCAAGGCGGAAGCGGCGTTCGCGCGGCTGAAGCTTCCGGAGGGCGCGAAGACGCTGACGCTCACCGCGAGCGGCAAGACGGAGCTGCACGGCGTCTCGCTGGAGTCCGGCACGCCGGGCGTCGTCTACGACACGGTGGGCCTGCTGGGCGGCATGGCGGAGGTGTACCTGCGCGCGCAGCCCCAGGCGTTCCGCGCGCAGCTCAAGCACCGCAAGCCGTCGCTGGTGGTGTTGATGGTGGGCGGCAACGAGGCGTTCTTCCTCTCGCGCGAGCGCACCACGCTGGACGCGGTCCGCTCGCAGATGAAGGAACTGGTGTCGCGCGTGCGCACGGCGGTGCCGGACGCGGCGTGCCTCGTGATGTCGCCCATCGACGCGGGCGTGCGCACGCTGAGCGGTGAGCTGATCACGCGCCGGCACTCGGCGGAGGTGTCGGAGGTGTTCCGCGAGGAGGCGTGCGCCGGTGGCTGCGCCTTCTACGACACGCTGGCGGCGATGGGTGGCGAGGGCTCCGCGCTCAAGTGGCTGGAGTCCGGCCTGATGCTGGAGGACCTGGTGCACCCGCGCGTGCGCGGCTCCAACCTGCTGGGCCACCTGTTCGACCTGGCGCTGCAGCGGGCCTTCGCGCGCACGCATCCGCCGCGCGTGCCGGGCACGGACACCACCGGCCTGCAGAACGTGACCCCGGCGCTGAAGCGCACGTTCGAGTCGCTGGCCCGCCGCGAGTCCGGCGCGAAGCTGCGCGTGGGCATCGCGCAACTGGGCGCGTCGCACACGGCGGCGCACTACTTCTCCGACAAGGTCCGCGACGCGCTGACGAAGCGCTTCGGCGACGCGGGCCGGGGCTTCATCGCGGCGGGCAAGCCGTCGTCCCGGCTGGAGGCGGCGCACGTGACGCGCTCGCTGGACGGCGAGTGGACGGTGGAGGACGCGAAGGCCACGCCTGGAGGGCTGTGGGGCCTCACCGGCATCCGCGCGGTGGGCACGCCCGGCTCGAGCCTGGGCATCTCCTTCTGTGACGGCTGCGCGGAGGACAAGAACCGCCAGGGCCGGCTGGACCTGTACGCGCTGGACGCGCCCGGGGCCGCCGCGCCTGAAATCACGGTGGACGGCGAGGCGATTGCTCCCGAAGCGCCGCCCCCCGAGCCGCTGACGCAGCCCACGGTGCGGATCCGTTCGTTCCCGGTGACGGGCGTGGCGCACTCGGTCCAGGTGAAGGTGCCGGAGGGTGGCGGCAGCGCGACGGTGCTGGGCGCGTCGCTGGAGTACGACACGCCGGGGCTGGTGTACGACGCGCTGGGGTTGCCCGGGGCCACGGCGTTCACGGCGCGGGACATGGACGCGGCGGCGATGGACGCACAGCTCACCGCGCGCCGGCCGGACCTGCTGGTGTTCTGGTACGGCACCAACGAGGCGGAGCTGCCGGAGCTGGACGCGAGCGGGCTGCGCCAGGACTACGCGGCGCTGATTGGGCGCATGCGCAAGGCGACGGGCGCGGAGTGCCTGCTCATCGGGCCCACGGACCGGCTGGCACAGGATGCGAACGGCCGTTGGAGCGAGGCGCCGTCGCTCGGGAAGGTGTTGAACACGCTGCCGCAGGTGGCGAAGGACGCGGGGTGTGCGTACTGGTCCGCGCGCGCGGCGATGGGCGGTGAGCGGTCCATGCAGCGCTGGCAGCGTCAGCCGGTGCCGCTGGGCCACGCGGACGGCGTGCACCTGACGCCGCAGGGGTACGCGGTGCTGGCGAACGCGTTCGTGAAGGACCTGATGGCGGCGTACGAGTCCACGAAGAAGGGCGGCGAGCCGACGGCCTCCGCCGCGGGAGCGCCCTGAGCCGTGCTGTCCCACAGCCTCCAGTACGTCATCTTCGTCATCCTGGTGTTCGCGCTCTACTGGGCGCTGCACCGCTACTACTGGCCGCGGATGCTGTTGCTGCTCACGGCCAGCCTGTTCGTCTACGTCTCGTTCCTCGGGGTGCCGCTGTCCGCGTTCGTGGGCGGGATGCCGCCCGGCGCGCTGATCGTGAAGCTGGTGCCGCTGTTCATCTTCGTGGCCGGCGTGACGGTGGATCACGTGCTGGTGAAGGGGATGGGGCGCACGGAGCGGCCCGGCGTGCGCAAGGCGCTGGTGGTGCTGTCCATCGTCTCCAACCTGGGGCTGCTGGCGGGCTTCAAGTACCTGGAGCTGCTGCGCCGGACGGTGGCGTCGCTGCTGGGGCCGTGGGGCGTGGAGGTGCGGCCGGAGCCCTTCCACCTGTTGTTGCCGGTGGGCCTGTCGTTCTTCGTCTTCCAGTCCATCAGCTACACGGTGGACGTGTACCGGGGGAAGGCGAGCTCCGAGCACTCGTTCGTGGAGCACCTGCTCTACATGCTGTTCTTCCCGCGCGTGTTGAGCGGGCCCATCGTCCGGGCGTCGGAGCTGATGGCGCACTTCCGGGAAGTGCCCTCGCTGTCGTCGGATGACGGGAACAAGGCGCTGTTCCGCATCGCCGTCGGGTTGGTGAAGAAGCTGGTCATCGCGGACGTGCTGGGCAGCGGCATCGTGGATCCGGTGTTCGGCAGTCCGCACGCGTACTCGTCCGCGGAGTGCGCGGTGGCGGCGGTCGCGTACACGCTGGAGCTGTACTACGACTTCTCGGGGTACTCGGACATCGCGATCGGCGTGGCGTCGCTGTTCGGGTTCAAGTTCCCGGAGAACTTCGCGCGGCCGTACCTGGCGAAGAACCTGTTCGAGTTCTGGAACCGCTGGCACATGAGCCTGTCGTCATGGCTGCGGGACTACCTGTACATCCCGCTGGGCGGCAACCGCCGGTCGAAGCCGCGGGTGTGTTTCAACCTGATGATGGTGATGGTGCTGGGAGGCCTGTGGCACGGGGCGGACTGGCGCTTCGCGGTCTGGGGCGCGGTGCACGGCGTGGCGTTGTGCGCGGTGCGCTGCTGGTGGTGGTACCGGGGCAAGCAGCAGGAGCCGGGGCCGGTGCGTGTGGCGTTGGGGATGTTGGCCACGTTCACGCTGGTGGTGTTGACGCGAGTGGTGTTCCGGGCGCCGGACATGGCGCACGCGGGAGAGTTCTACGCGCGGATGCTGGCGGGAATCCCGGGCCTGGCGAACGTAGGTCCGCTGGTCTGGAGCATGCTGGCCATCGCAATCATCGCGCACGCGGTGCCGATGAAGCTCTACGACATGACCGCGCTCGCGTTCCTCAAGCTGCCCGCGCCGGCAAGGGCCGTGGTCCTGGTGCTCCTGGGCCTGGGCATCCGTCAGCTCTCCACCCTGGAGACCCGCCCGTACGTGTACCTGCAGTTCTGAGTACGCGCGCTTCGCTCAGGGCATGTACGGATACCGAGCCAGCACCTTGCCCTCGGGTGAGACGGCATACAGTTCGAACTCGTCGAACCCGAGCACCGTGCCCGGCGCCCAACCGCACTTGTCGGGTCGAGGGTTGATGCGGACGAAGTACATCCCCCGTTCTTCGCCCACGATGACTTCCATTCCCTTCGCGGAGAATGCACAGCTCTTGGCGTACTCCTTGGGATAACGGGAGAGCCTCCGCTGCAATGCGGCGTGCGCTGCAAGAACCGCGGGCCCATCCAGCGTCGCCAGGGGCTGAAGGTCTTCAGGCCACTGGATGCCTTCCGCGACCATGGGCTCGCGTGCGGTTCTTGCGTTCTCGACGGCAATACCAGTCCGCGGGCCATCCATCCCTCCGTCCTGGAGAAGCGAGACGAAGAGGAGCACGTGATGCGGCTTCAGCACTGGAATCTCCACAGCGCTCCGTCCACCCTCGACGGGACGCGCTGTCCCGCCGAGTGTACCTGACCGCTTCAGTTCACCTGGAGGGTGAACAGGGTGATGCGGTCGTCCGGGGTCAGCCCCACGCGGTAGCGCCAGGTCGCGGTGCCGAACTGCACCAGGTACGTGTAGATGCGGTCGTCGCCTTTCACCTCACGCTTCGCTAGCACCAGCGGACCCGCGGGCCCCAGCCCCTGCAAGATGGACTGGAAGAGCGGCCCCGCCTGCGCCACGTACCAGTCTGGCACGTAGGCGAACATGGACGGCTCCCACGCGCCCTGCCGCGTCTTCTCCAACAACTCCGTGAGCCGCGCCGTCATCTCCGGCTCCAGGTCCGGAATGGGTGCCAGCGGCGGCACCGCGAGCGCCGGATTCACGATGGCCGCGATGCCCTCCACGAACAGCGATGGATTCGCCCGGTCCAGGTTCGCCAGCACCACGATGGACAGCTCATCCCCCAGGAACCGTGAGTAGGCCGTCCGGAACCCCTGCCACGCTCCCGTGTGCTGGTGCAGCGGCTGGCCGTTGCGCTCCAGCACCTCCCACCCGAAGCCGTACGGATACGTGGCGCCGCTGTTCAACTTCGCGGGCGACAACATCTCCCGCCAACTGCCCCGCGTCAGGATGGCGCGCTCCTCCACCGCCTCCTCCCAGGCCAGCAGGTCCTTCAACGAGACGTAGAGCGAACCGTCCCCCGTCGTGTTCAACGACGGCGACACCCAACCCTGGTTCTTCACCACGCCGCCCACCAACTGGTAGCCCGCGGCACGGTTCGGGATGACGTCCGCCTCGCTGATGCCACGCGCCGTCTTCATGCCCGCGGGCTTGAAGACCTGGCGCCCCAGCACCTCCTGATACGTCATGCCCGCGACGCGGTTCACCAGGATGCCCAGCAGCACGTAGCCGGAGTTGCTGTAGCGCCACCGCAGCCCCGCCGGGAAATCCAGCGGCAGCGCGTAGATGAACTCCGCGAACTGTTGGTCCGTGTAGTCCTTGCGCTCGTCGAGCAGCCCCTCCAGGTCCGCGATGCCGGACGTGTGCGTCAACAGATGGCGCACCGTGATGGGCTTCCACGTCGCGGGCGCATCCGGGAAATACTTCGTCACGCTGTCCGACAACGACACGCGCCCCGCCTCCACCTGGAGCATCAGCGCCGTCGCCGTGAACATCTTCCCCAGCGAGCCCGACTGGAAGAGCGTGTCCGTCCCCACCGGGACCTGGTGCTCCAGGTTCGCGAGGCCATATCCCTTCGCCAGCACCACCCGGCCGTGGCTCACCACGCCCACGGCGAGCCCCGGGATCCCCAGCCGCTTCTGCTCCGCGCGCACGTACGCGTCGATGCGCTCGCGAAGCGACTCATGGGCCCGAGCGGGAGGGGCCACCATCAGGAGGACAACGGCCAACGCGAACGACATCCAGGATCTGCGCATGGGACCCCCAACGCCCGGCCCTCATGGGCCGTGCCATCCCATGAAGAGTCTCCGCCCACCCGAACGATGCACGGCCACGGCCCTGGCGCTCCGCGATATGAACAGCGTGTGATGCACCGCGCACCGCCCGTGGATCCACCGCCGCCTCCGTTCCGCTTCCGCCGGCGCCTGCTGGCGGTGATGCTGCTCGCGGGCCTCATCCCACTGGCGCTGCTGGGGGCGCTCGCGCAGGGCGTGCTGGAGCGCGTGCTCTCCATCTCCATCGCGCCCGTGGAGGACGTGCTCGACGGCGTGTCCGACGAGCTGACCCGCCGGGGGCTGCCGCCGGATGCGCTCGACGAGGCCCGGCTGAACCTGGCGCAGGCGGAGCTGGCGCGGCGGGCCCTGGTGCGCCGCGTGCCCGTGTTCATCGTGGGCGTGGGCGCCCTCGCCGCCGTCGTGCTGGCCGTGTCCGCGGTGCTCCTGGGCCGTGTCCTCACGCGCCCCATGGCCACGCTGCTGGAAGGCATGCGGGCCTACTCGCGCGGAGACCTGTCGGTCCGCCTGCCCGTGCCTGAACCCGCGCGCGACGAGCTCCAGTTCCTCCTGGGCCAGTTCAACCGCATGGGCCAGGAGTTGCTGGGCCAGCGCGAACGCCTCAAGGCCGCCGAGCAGATCGCCGCGTGGCAGGACGTGGCCCGCGCGCTCGCCCACGAGTTGAAGAACCCGCTGACCGCAATGAGGCTGTCGCTCGCGCGTCTGTCCCCCCAGGATGCCGGCACCCTGCCCGACCCGACGCGCCTCGCCGAAGCGGTGTCGCTCCTCCAGGAGGAGGTGGACCTGCTCATGCGCATGACCCAGAGCTTCTCCACCTTCGCGCGCCTGCCCGCCCCGCGCTTCCAGGACGTGGCGCTGCGTCCGCTGCTCGCGGAGGTGTGCGCCCTGTACGAGGGCACCTCCTCCGTGCCCGTGGTGCTGGACCCCGGCGACGAGGTGTCGCTGCGCGCCGACCCCGACGGACTGCGCCGCCTCTTCGGCAACCTGGTGAAGAACGCCACCGAAGCGTCCCCGCCGGATGCCCCGCCCGTCCACGTGGCGCTGCGCGAAGCGGAGGACGGCCGCGTGCACGTCACCGTGAGCGACGGCGGCAGCGGCATCTCCGAAGTGCTGGAGGGCCCCGTCCTCACGCGAGGGCTGTTCAGCACCAAGCCCGGAGGCAGCGGGCTGGGCCTGCCCATCGCGCAGAAGATCGCCCACGAGCACGGCGGCAGTCTGCGCCTGGAGCCGGGCCCCCAGGGCGGCACACGGGCCCAGGTGGTGCTGCCGCGCATTCCCTCCTCCGACGTCTCCCAGGTGGCCGCATGAAGCCCGGAGCCCGCATCCTCATCGTCGACGACGACCCCGGTGTGCTCCGGGCCGTGCGTGGACTGCTGCAAGACGGCGGCTTCTCTCCCGTGGAGGCCCGCTCCACCGCGGAGGCGCAGCGTCTGCTCGAAGCGCCGGACGCACCCCCCGCGCTGATGCTGCTGGACCTGCGCATGCCGGGCGAGACGGGCCTGGAGCTGCTGGCGCGCCTGCCGAAGCCGCTGCCCGTGCCGGTGGTCGTCCTGTCCGGCGAGGCCTCCCCTACCGAGGCCGTGCAGGCCCTGAAGCTGGGGGCCACGGACTTCGTGGAGAAGCCCCCGTCGCCCGAGCGGCTCCTCACGGCGCTGCACAACGCACTGGCGCTGGGCTCACTGCGCGAGGAGCGGGAGCGGCTGCTGGACGCGCTGGCCCAGCCTGGGCACCTGGTGGGCGACAGCCCGGCCATGGAGTCCCTGCGCCAGCTCATCGCGCGCGTGGGCCCCAGCGACACGGCGGTGCTGATCACCGGTGAGACGGGCACCGGCAAGGAGCGCGTGGCGCAGGCGCTGCACAAGGCCTCCGGGCGCAAGGGCCGGCTGGTGGCGGTCAACTGCGCGGCCATCCCCTCGACGCTGCTGGAGAGCGAGCTGTTCGGCCACGAGCGGGGCGCCTTCTCCGGCGCGGTCGCACGGCGGGCGGGCCGCTTCGAACAGGCGCAGGGCGGCACGCTGTTCCTGGACGAGCTGGGCGACATGCCACTGGAGCTCCAGGCCAAGCTGCTGCGCGTGCTGGAGACGCGACAGGTGGAGCGGCTGGGCGGCACGCTGCCGGTGTCCGTGGACGTGCGCATCCTGGCGGCGACGCATCAGGACCTGGGCCGCGCGGTGAAGGAGGGCCGCTTCCGGCAGGACCTCTTCTTCCGGCTCAACGTGCTGCCGCTGCACCTGCCGCCGCTGCGCGAGCGCCCCGAGGACCTGCTGCCCCTCGCGCGGGTCTTCGCCGCGGAGCTCGCGGGCCCCCGCACGCCGCTCGTGCTCGCGCCAGGAGCGGAGGCCGCGCTGCGCGCCTATCCGTGGCCCGGCAACGTGCGCGAGCTGCGCAACGTCATCGAGCGGCTGAACCTGCTCCGGGGCGAGGGTCCCCTGGAGTTGAGGCCGGACGCGGTGGCGGCCCCCACCGGCACCGCGCCCGCACCGCGCCGCGCGCTGGGAGACAAGAGCTACCGCGAGCACGTGGAGGACTTCGAGCGGGACCTCATCCGCGCCGCGCTCCGGGAAGGCGAGAGCATCGCCGGGGCCGCGCGCATCCTCCAGGTGGACCGGGGCAACCTCTACCGGCGCATCAAGGCCTTGGGCCTGCCCGTTGATTCCTGACCGCGTGGGAAGGCGGGGTGATGTCACGGCCACAACCGCCCGATACATCCGGATGTGTCCATGACATCCGCCCGCCTGCTCGCCCTTCGTCGTTCCGGGCACTTGCCGTGAGCCCCCGCCTGGAACGGCCCATGCTCCTGCCGCCCTTCATGAACCGTCTCGCACTGGCGCTCTGCTTCCTCTCGTTCACGGCCCTGGCCCAGCCTCCCCAGGATGCCGGCACCTCCGCCGCATCCACGACCGACACTCCCCCTGAAGCCACCACCGCCTCAGAGGACTCCGATTACCCGACGTGCCCGGAGGGCTTCAGCGAGGACTCGGCGGAGCCCGCGGACTCCTCGGTCCTTGGGGCCATGCAGGTGGAGGTCGCTGGCCAGGGACTCACGCCCACGGGCCTGGAGCTTCGCGGGCTCCAGCGGCTCACGGATCCGCAGGTCCGCAAGCTCGTGGGCGCACCGCCCGCGGACGCTTCACGCACCCTGACAGGCAACGAGGTGCAGGCCCTGCTGCAGCGCCTGGCACGCACCGGCCTCTTCGCTCGCGTGGAGCCCCGCGTTCGCGTCAGCGAGCAGGGGCCGGCGGTGCTCGAGGTGAATCTGGAGGAGTACCCCACGCTCACGTCGGTGGAGTTCGTGGGCCTTCAGGAGCTCCGTCCCGATGACCTGTGGGACGCGCTGTTCAAGCTGCCCTCCCGCTTCCCCGAGAACAACGACACGCAGGAAGAGGTCGCGACGCTGCGGCTGCACAAGCGCCACGGGACGCTGCGCGTCGTCAGCGAGTGCCCCACGCCGCGTCCGCCCCGGCCCTGGCTGGCGCGAAGGGACGACGGGAAGTTCCAGCCCGGCATCATGCTCGGCGGCCTGGACGCCGCGCTCGAGCGCATCCTCCAGACCCTCCGCGAGGACGAGGGCTACCTGCTGGCCACGGTGACCGCGACGCTGTCTCCCGAGGGACGGCTGGTCGTGACCGTGGACGAAGGCCGGCTGGAGTCCGTGGAGGTGCGCGGCGTGGACGAGCCGATGGCGGCTCGCGTGCGGGAGGCCCTGAACCTGGAGCCCGGCAGCGTCTTCCTCCGCAGTGACGCGCGCCGCGCCCTCGAGCGCATGGAGTCGCGGCTGCCGTTCCTCCAGAGGGAGGACAACGAGGACCTCGATGAGAAGCGCACGACGGTGCGCATCGTCGAGGAGCGCGAGGCCGACGGCACGCGCCGCTACAGCACCCGCGAGGAAGCCCCGCGCAAGTCGCGGCGCCACGAGCGCGTGGAGTTCGAGGTGGGCTGGGGCCGGCTCTTCAACGACGGAGACGACGCCAGCAGTGAAGGCCTCACGATGGAGGGCAAGCGCCTCATCGTGCACGTGCGTCCGCGGCCGCCGGACCTGGACGTGGACCTGCTGCCCGTGCACACGCAGGTGACGGGCTTCGCGCCGGGGCTCAAGGCGAACCTGCGCTTCTGGGACCCGAAGGACCGGGTGCACACGACGCTGGACGCGGCCTTCTTCATCCCCCTGCGGCTGGGCGGACAGCGGCTGCCGGACGACCCCGAGGGCACGCGCCGTCAGCGCCGCGTCAACCTGCTGGGCGGCGCGAAGGTGCAACTGCCCGCGCTGGGGCTGGAGGAACTGGGCGCGCAGGCGCATGACTTCATCGACACGCTGGACCGCTGGCGGCTGGGGGACTTCGACTCGTACTTCTACTCGTTCCTCATCAACCGGCCGGACCGGGACTACTTCCGCCGTCAGGGGTTCACGGCCTTCGCCACCTGGCGCTGGCAGCGCTCGTGGCTCGCGGGCGTGGAGGTGCGCGGCGACACGGTCAGCTCGCTCCAGTCGTTCACCCCGCCGCTGAGCCTCTTCCGCAACGACCACCCGCCCTTCCCGAACGCGCCCGTGAACGAGGGGCGCTTCCGCTCGGCGGTGTTGCGGCTGGAGTACAGCGGCGCGGCGGAGCGGGGCACGCGCGTGGGCTCCCTCTTCCGCACGCCGGAGACGTCCCTCTTCGAGCGCCACGAAGGCTGGAAGCGCGAGCCCGCGCTGCGCGGCTTCGTGACGATGGAGGTGGGCGAGGGGCCGGGGGCGGACGGAGCGGATGCGCGCTTCTGGAAGCTGGTGGGCGACGTCGCCATGGACCTGCCGGTCAACTGGCACACGGGCCTGAGCCTGCGCCTGCGGGCCGCGACGGGGCACGACCTGCCGCTCCAGAAGCAGGAGGCGCTGGGCGGTTGGAGCGCGCTGCGGGGCTTCGGCTTCAAGGAGTACCGCGGAGGCGACAGCTCGGTGCTGGCGAGCGCCGAGTACCGCTGGCACGGCCTGGGCGTGTTCGCGGACCTGGGCTCGGTGCACGCGGCGTCGGAGTGGTCGGACGCGAAGCTGAGCCTGGGTGGCAGCTTCCACTTCGGTGACGACGTGCGCTTCGAGGCCGCGTGGCGCCTCGACGACAAGGCCCGGCTCACGCCCGAGGCGCGGCTGCTGTTCAACCGGACCTTCTGAGCCATGGGAAGGCACGCAACCCAGAGCAGGCGTGGCGCGGCGCTCGTCGTCGCGGCGTGCCTGCTCGCGTCCGGAGCGCGGGCGGAAGAAGCGTCCGCGGCCTGCACGGCGACGCTCTCCGGAAGGCGCGTGACGGTCCGGCCGGAGGCACGCGCCTTCATCTCCCCGGAGCTGGACCGGCTGGTACGGCTGGGGCTCGCGGGGAAGCTGGAGGTGGAGCTGACGCTCTGGCGCCGCCGGGCCTTCTGGTTCGACGCGCACGTGGACAGCGCGAGGCTGACCCAGGTGCTCGCGTTCACGAGCGCGGGCTACCTGCTGGACGGAAGGGAGCTGCCAGGAGGCGTGGCGACGCTGGAGCTGGAGCGAATGGCCTGGACGCTGGAGGCCAGGCCCGAAGCGGACGAGCACTTCGTCATCCAGGTGGAGGTCAGGCTCCAGGTCGTGACGGCCGCGAGCCTGGGCCGCATGGCGCGCTGGCTCACGCAGTCAGAGCCCGCGTCCTCCGGGACGCCCGTCCTGGGAAGCCTCCTGCGCTCCGTGGCGGAGGACCTCGCCAGGAAGGCCTCCGCCCGCTGCGACGTCAAACGTCAGCCCTGATCCGGCGTCAGCGTTCCCAATGCATTGAACGAGGCCGCAATCGTCCAACAGCCTGTTGGATCATTGTTGAGCGGAGCACTGCAACGCATGTCCCGTCAACTGACATCATTTATTGCCAAAAGCTCTGTCCTCGCCCTCACTGCCCCTCGGTGTCCAACCGCCCCAACAGCATGTTCAACTGCTCCAAGGTGATGTGATGAGCACCTGGGGCCATGCCTGACTGATCTCCAAGAACGAAAGAGAAACCCTTCGCATGACTCAATCCCTGACACACGTCGTGAACGTCTTCAAGCGATAGGGGAAGGGAGAACAGGACAGGAATCTCCGAGGCGATCACATTGAGGTCGTGAGCATCCAATTCACTCTCATTCAACTCGCGGATGATGCGCCAGCCATCATCAAGCGATGGGCAGATTTCCACCTGTGCCCATGCAGGCGGAGGCGCGCCTGTGTCCACCAGTCGTGTCCTCACCCATGCAGGATCATCGTCCGCCTCGGCAGCCACCCGCATGAGTGCCCACTCGACTCCTGCATGCGCGAGTGCTTGGCGCCATCCCGTAGTCACCTCCGTTCCCCAAGGCACCTGCACCACTCGAACTCCCATACGCTGTGCTGTTCTGGCATCCAGAGCCGCTGCCCCCCCCAGGGGCTCCACGCACAGCCGAGCCCGCTTGAGGCTCGCTGCGATCAAAGGAACGTCGTCGCCGCCAACAACCCGCCCTGCGGTGTGACTGCCCATCACCACACCCACGAGGTCTACGCCCAACGACTCAAGCTGCTCCGCCTCCTCAGGCGAAGCGACACCGTGCACATGAACAACAATCTTCCGTCTCATCTATCACCCCCACCATCAGCGCCGAGCTCATCCAGAGCGTTCTGCATCGCAGCATTCGCAGTGGCCGCTTGCAGCATCCAGCCTTGGAGACCGACATCCACGTAGATGATGGTCGCCTTCTCGCCCAATGTCGGAATATACGTCGCCCGGTCAACCACCTTGAGGATCCCCTTGGAGGAGGTGGAAAGCTTGTAATAGGAACCACCGTGCCTTCCCCCTCCTGGGTGGACCTGGATGTTCTGGATGTCGGAGTTCTTGATCTGGATTTGCTTGGAAAGTCTCGATCCTTTGGTCGATGGCGCTATCTCGACTTTATACCCTGCTTGTCGGAAGACCTCCGCGATCTGATCCGGACCCTTACCCCAGATGCGTTTAGGATTGAGGAGGAGCCGCTCTATCCACCTCTTGGCATCCGTTGCATTCTCAGCGAGAGGTGCGCCTTTGCCCAATGCCCTGGCGACCTTTTGGAACGCGTTGCTTTCCTTGACCGTCCTGGCGAGTTTCTGCACCTGCGGCAGGGACTTGATGAATTTCGAAGCCTTGGACGATTTCCCCACCCACTTGATGCCCTGGACCATGCCTCCCGAGCAGAAGAGCATCAGGGCTTCCATGAGAACATAGCCAATCACCCAGCCCCGAAAGTGCCAGCGCCGGAGCACCTGGGAATCGTTCCATTGCTCGTCGAAACGAGCCACCCAGCCATGCGCGAGCGTGTTCCAGTCAGTCTTGCTTACATCGTTCCAAAGAGTACGGGCGTCCGAAAGCAGGTTCCCGGTGAGCAGACTGGAAAGGATGTCCCAGAGCATCACCGCCAGGTCCTTGAACCCGACCAGGACGTCCCACAACGACTCGAGTGCGCCGTGGATGATCCCTGCGATGAAGGCCGCGGTTCCAACGCTGAAGTCGGCGACCGCATCGGCTGCCCATTTCGCTGTCGTCCACGCGTCGTAGGTGAATGATTCGGACGAGACCTTTCCGCGAAGCGATTTCAAGAACGCGAGGCTGGGAATCCAAATCATCCGGCCTGCGGTCACGCTCGTGGTGTCCCAACCAGCCGCAGGGTCTTCCTTGTAGATGCCTTGTTGCCTGGAGTTCAAATTGGCGTAGACAAGGCCCTCCACGTAAAAGCGATGGTCACTTCCCCACTGAGCCATCCCGCCGTAGTACCTGTGCGAGATTGAGAGCGCCGAATCACCGCTCTGAACCCAATGAACCCGTGCGTGAGGCTCGGGCAAGCGGGTGTCGATGTGCGACGCAACACAGTAGCCGAAATTCCCTTTATCAGTGGAGACGAAGAGCCACCCGTTGTCGTGTGAGTCAACGAAGACGCGAGAATTGAAACCCAAGCGCATCAAAACACGCGCATCGGGCGATGGCGCCTCGCGCAAGTTGACTCCCTCTGGCCTATAGGCAACTCCAAGCCGGAGAATCATTTGTTTCTGTGGGACTGGGCTTCTGTTTGAGACAGGGGCATCCCCATCGAAACCGGCTCCAGCACCGATTTGTGGCTTGTTTTCAATGGCGATCAGCCGGCCCGACAGAAGCGCTTCGGATACGCGGCGCCTGATGAGCCCGTCATCCGGCAGCGTCTGCACGCATGAAGCCCCTTGCACCCGCCCCTCGCCCAGGCGGTCATAGATTTCCCCAAGACTTTGCTTGTTCAAGCGGAGCCACTGTTCGAGCGCTGCGCAGGCCTGGAAGGGAGAGACTCGTCGACGGGTGTCCTGCGTCGCCGCATCCTTGGACCAGACGACGAGATAGGCATAGTCCGAGGATGCCCCAGACAGAACCCATTGGTTCGACATCACTCCCCCATCAGTAATGGTTGGGAGCAGGATAGCCGATCACGCATCCCTGTCGCAGGGGCGGCTCGCGGCACCGAATGCCTGACTGCGTGGCCAACCGCATGAGTTTCTTTTCGTCGAGCACATCCACGCCCAAGGCGTGGTGGGAGCGATTGAACCCACCCCAATTGAGTTGAGCGTTCCTCTGGCGCAGGCAGCTCAACAAACCCAGTGACGATATGGCAACCGCGCGAGAACCGTCCGACGCGAGCCAACCGGCCAGGTCCTGGAAGGCGGGAGCTTCGGCGACCTTTGGCGCGCCATCGACGGCAAGAACCCCAGGAGACTGGAGCGGGTTGGCGCCTCCTCAACTTCGCCGGGCGGTCAGGGCCACCAGCGCGATGCGCTCCACGCCGGCGTAGGGCTCCTTCTCCAGCTCCTCGCCGAAGACGTCGGGATCCAGTTCTTCGTAGACCACGTCCGTGAGGGGCGCGCTCCGGCACACCGGCTCCAGCGCGGTGCGCAGCAGGTCCTCTCCCTCCACCACCGGCGCGCCTGTGTAGAGCACCAGCGTGCCTCCTGGCTCCAGGCGCTCCACGCTCTCCCGCACGATGCGCACCGACAGCTCCGTGCCGTGCGTGCCGCCGCCATCGCGGTACGTGCGGCCGTCCGTGTCCGCCAGGTACGGCGGGTTCGCCATGATGAGGTCGAACCGGCCCGACACGTCCCGCAGCAGGTCCGAGTGCACCGCCTCCACCGCATGCGCGCCGTTCAGCCGCGCGTTCACCCGCGAGTACTCCAGCGCCAACGGGTTCAGGTCCGCGAGCACCAATTCCCTGCTCCGCTGCGCCACCGACAGCCCACCGGCTCCGGAGCCGCAGCCCAGGTCCACCGCGCGCCGGAACGTGCCCGGCACCCGCTGGAGCAACGCGCAGAACCGGTACGTGTCCGGCCCGAAGAACACCGCGTCCTTCTCCGACGTGGGCCACGCGGAATGGACATACAGCCCCGTCCCCAGCGTGGAGAACCGCACCCGGCTCCGGTGCGTCCCGTCCTTGCAGTCCACCAGCGCGCCCGCCTGCTCCAGCAGCGCCAGCATCCGCGGCTCCACCACGCCCGGCCTGAAGCGGCGGCTCCACCCGAACACGTCCCGCAGCGAATGGGCCTCCTTCGCCCCCGGCCGTTCATTCACCCGCCGGTGCGTCTCCGGAGTCACCGTCGTGAAGGCATAGCCCGTGGCTCGCAGGGCCTCTCCCAGCGCGGTCAGCGCGGCTTCCCTCACCTCTGCCATCCCGTGCCCATCGCCACCGTCCACGTCGCGTCCCTTCGAAGGGTCTGTCCCTCAACGTGGGACCGCCCCCACAGAGCGACAAGGCGTCCTCCGCCCGGACCGCCCGCCCGCATGGACTCCGGGGCTCAGTGCCCAGCAGGCGGGGGAGCGTCCAGGAGCCCCTGGATGCCCGGCACCTCCGCCACGAACTGCAGGAAGTTGCGCAGGATGCGCCCCGTGGCGCCCCAGATGACGTGCTCTCCGTGCGTGTAGAAGTGCACGTCGTGCTCCATGCCCTCCCACGTGTGCCGCTCCACGCGGACGATGGCCGGGTCCAGCAGGCGCACCAGCGGCACCTCCAGCACCAGGTCCACCTCCACCGGATTGGGCACGTACGTCCCGTCCCCCGGGATGACGCCCACGTAGGGACGGATGCGGTACGCGGACGTGGTGGGCGTCTCGTCCAGCAGGCCCAGCACCCGCACCCCCGCGCGCGAGATGCCCAGTTCCTCCTCCGTCTCACGCAGCGCCGTCTCCAGCGGCGTGACGTCGCGCGCCTCCTGGCCGCCGCCCGGGAACGCGTACTGCCCCGCGTGCGTGCGCAGGGTGGCGGGCCTCCGGGTGAAGACCACGTAGGGCACGCCCTCCCGCTCGAACAGGGGCAGGAGCACCGCGGCCTCTCGCAGCGCCCGGCCCTTCCACTCGAAGGTCAGCGCCGGCCTCGCCTTCAGCCGCGTCTCCAGCGCATCGAACAGGGCCTGCACACGCACGACCTCCCCCTTCCTCAATCCGTGACCTGCTTCTCCACCGGCGGCTTCGTCGGGGCGTCGGGCGTCGACAGGTTCTCCACGCCGGACATCGGCTTGAGGATGCTCGCCTGCAACAGCCCCAGCAGCACCAGGCCCAGCGCGATGCGGTACACCACGAACACCAGGGTGGTGCGCCGCTTCAGGAAGCTCAACAGCCATGCGATGGCGGCCATGCCCGACAGGAAGGCCACCAGCGTCCCCACCACCAGTGCCACCGTCGACGGACGCTGCGTGGCCTCCAGCAGGTGCTTCAACTCGAAGATGCCCGCCAGCGTCGTGGCCGGGATGGACAGGAGGAACGAGTAGCGCGCGGCGTCCTCGCGCTTGAGCCCCAGCGACAGGCCGCCCGTGAGCGTCGTGCCGGAGCGCGACGAGCCCGGCACCAGCGCCAGCGCCTGCCACAGGCCGATGAGGATGCCGTCCTTCCACGTCATGTCCGCCACGGTGCGCTGGTGCGACGCGCGCTTCTCCACGACGAACAGCACGATGGCCAGCACGATGAGGCTGAACGCGATGACGTAGAGCGACCGGAACTGCGTCTCGATGAGCTTCTTGAACGCCAGCCCACAGATGCCGATGGGCAGCGTGCCCACGCCCACGAACCACGCGAGCCGCGCCTCCAGCGTGCCGAACGGGTCGCGCTTCACCAGCCCCACGACGAACGCCTTCACCAGCGCGACGATGTCCTTGCGGAAGTAGATGAGCACCGCGGCCACCGTGCCCAACTGGATGATGGCCGAGTACGCGGCGCCCGGGTCGGGCCAGCCGAACAGCTCCGGCGCGATGCGCAGGTGCGCGGTGGAGCTGATGGGCAGGAACTCCGTGAGACCCTGGACCAGACCCAGGACAATGGCTTCGAGCAGGCTCATAGGGGCGTGGCCGCCAGGGATATGCCCTGCCCCCCTGCCCCGCAAGCGCGAAGGTTCCCCACACCCCGGCCCGGGTCCGCCACCCGACCGTCCGCCCCGGCAACCCGGGTAGGCTGGGCCCCGCCATGCCCCCCGCCCCCCTGTGTCCCTGCTCCTCCGGCCAGCGCTACAAGCAGTGCTGCGCCCCCTTCCACCAAGCCGAGGCGGAAGCCCCCGACGCCGAGCGCCTCATGCGCAGCCGCTACAGCGCCTTCGCCCTGCGTGAAGCCGCCTACCTGTGGAAGACGCTCCACCCCGACCACCCCATGCGGGCCCGTCCGGAAGCGGACGTCGTGCGCGAGCTGCGCGCCTTCGCGCAGGCGCACCAGTACCCGGGGCTGGTGGTGCTGGGCCACCAGCCTCCGGACGCGACGGGGCTGTCCCGCGTGCTCTTCTTCGCCAAGGTGTTCGAGAAGGGAAAGGACCAGTCCTTCGTGGAGCGCTCGGACTTCCGCCACGACGGCACCGGCTGGCGCTACCTGGACGGCGTCCTCAAGCTGCCGCGCGAGCTGAAGGTCCCTCCGGAAACCCTCACGCTCGACACCTTCGCGGTGGACTGAAAAAGGCCCGCGAAAATCCCCCGTCAGGATTTCCGCGGCGCCTGCGTCCCTGGGAGTGCTGCCCGGCCGAAGAGGCCCTACACGCCCTGGTAAGGTTCCCCTCAAGGGAACTCACGGTTCGAATCCGTCCTGGCCTATCACGCCACCCAACGTGGCTTCTCCACTCGGGCAGCACCCTTTTCCCGACCGTCCGTCACTCCCGGGACCGCGCGTCCCGGTCGAGCGACGACAGGTCCTGCGCATCCCCGTCGCCGCCCGGAGCGCCATCCGCGCCCAGTGACACGATGGCCGGCACGCCCCGGTCCAGCGTGTACACGTAGTCGTTGCCCCACGGGTCGCGGGGCAGCTCGGTGAGGATGCGGTCCTCCACCAGCGCGCGCAGCCCCGTGGAGGTGTCCGGCAGCCGCCCCCGCTTCATCGCGTACAGCTGGAGGCCCTGGCCCAGCGAGCCGAAGTCCAGCTTCACCCGTTTCTGCTTCGCATCCCCGAACTGGTCCAGCACCGACACGCCCACGACGGCGGCGATGAGCCCCAGGATGGTGATGACGACCATGATCTCCAACAGCGTCATGCCCCGCTGACGTCGCTGCGCTCTTGCCATGTCCCTGCCTCCCGGGATGGCTGTGATTGCAATCAGCAGGCCCGCGCCCCTCCACCCTCGCGGCCCCTCAACTCGAAAGGCCATGTCTGTCTTTCTGGCGCGAAGGTCCTGTGCGACGCGCCACCGTGTCATGTCACCGCGCGCATCCCGCGTGGCGAAGCGGCACGCGGCCTCACGTCGAGACGTGCGGCAAGGGGCGCAGGTGGTAGCGGGCCTCGAAGGCGTTGAAGAGGTCCAGGTACTGCTCCAGGTAGCGCGTGAGCAGGAAGCGGCGGCGCACCGTTTCGTGCGCGCGGTGCCCCAGCTGGTGGCGCAGCCTGGGGTTGCGCAGCACCTGCACGATGCGCGCGGCGCACTGGTCCACCGTGTCCACCAGGAAGCCGTTGTGCCCGTCTTCAATCTGGTGGCGGATGCCTCCCACGTTCCCGCCGATGACGGGCGTGCCCTTCCACATCGCCTCCGCCACCGTCAGCCCGAAGCCCTCTCGCAGCGACTTCTGCACCACCACCGCCGCGCGGCGCTGGAGCGCGTTCACCAGCGCCGTGTCCTCGCGGCTGAGGACCATCAGCCGCTCGTCCTTGTGCCGCATCACCTGCTCGTAGACCTTCTGTCCCTCCGGGTCGTCCGACGCCATGTTGCCCAGCAGCACCAGCGTGCACGGCATCTCCTTGCGCGCCAGCCGCCACGCGGCCACCACGCCCTCCGGATCCTTCCACCGGTCGAAGCGCGACACCTGCACCACCAGCGGCAGGTCCGTGGGGATGCGGTGGTGGCGCAGCCGCTCCTCGATTTCAGCCTCGTGCATCTCCCGGTTCTTGATGGAGAACGGATCAATCGCTGGCATGAAGAACACCTGCGGGACGGACAGCTCGCGCGCGTACTCCGGGACGCTCAGCACCGTCGCGTCGTACTGCTCCACGAACGGCTTGAGGTACGCCCACAGGGACGGCTCCGGGTGGGACAGGTCCACGTGGCAGCGCCAGATCCACGGGCCGCGCTTGCGGCTGTGCCGCACGATGGGCAACGGCTGCGGGTCGTGGATGACGACGCGGTCGTGGTCCAGCCGGTTGCGGACCGCGTTCTCGTAGACGACCTCCTCGTAGATGGTCGCCTTCATGGGCGTCAGGTGGATGTCCGCGCCCTGCAGCGCGTTGTGCATCTTCTTCGTGATGTTGAAGAAGTCCGGCGGCCCCTGGATGGCCCGCCACTCCGTGGCCATGCCCACGCTGTTCGTCAGCAGCGTCAGCGGCGACAGCAGCTCCGCCACCCCGCCGCCGTAGTACGTGGAGTTGACGTGCGCGACCCGCAGGTCCTGCAGCGGGCGCGCCTTCTCCAGGATGCGCTCCACCGCCTCCGCGCCCACGTAGCGCTCGTAGTGCTCGACCTGGACCAGCGGGGACGGGTCTCTGGGATTCTTCGCCATGCCCTTGGTCTGCGTCCGCACGCCCGCAGGCGCCACCCACGCGCCCGCGGTCCCCGCCCGTCTGCCCGCGGCGGTGGGCTCAGCCCACCTCCGGCTCGTGCGACACGACCCAGAGGGGCGTATCCCCGCACTGCACCAGCAGTTCGTCCCCCTGCCGGGCCAGGAGCGTGCCCGGCGCCGAGCGAGGGTCCTCCCCCCGCCACGCCCGCGTGCGCTGGACGCGCATCCAGCGGCCCTGGAGCCGGGCCCTCGCATCGCCGTTGCCCTCGCGCCACGCGGCGAAGCGGCACGCGCGCACCTTCAGGTGCACGGCGCGAGCGCTGTCATGCCAGTCGATGTCCCGGTACGCGGGCTCGAAGAAGGGCGCGAAGGTGGCGGCCGCCTCCAGCTGCCGCTCGCCCACGTCCCCTCGCGCCACGCGCTCCATCACGCGCGGCAGGAGCCGGCGCGACGCGAGCATCAGCTTCTCGAAGATCAGCTCCTCCGTGTCCTCGTCCCGCAGCGGGAACGTCCCCTGCGCGAGCACGGGCCCGGTGTCGAAGCTCGCGTCCATGCGGTGGAACGTCAGCCCCACCTCGCGCGCGTCCTCGCGCAGCGCCCACCCCAGCGGGCACGGCCCCCGGTAGCGCGGCAGCAGCGAGGGGTGCACGTTCACCGCGCCCAGCGGCGGCAGCGCCAGCGACTCCGGCGGCAGCTTCCACGGGAAGAAGAAGCACAGCAGCAGGTCCGGCCTCAGCTCCGTCAGCCGGGACGTCAGGTGCGCCCGCTCGCTCACCAGCAGCACGTCCAATGACGGCGGCGCGGCCTCGAACAGGCGCCCCAGCTCCGCCCACCCCTCCAGGTCCAGCGGACGCAGGCCCCGGACGCCCGCCGGCACCACCAGCGCCACCACCTCGTGTCCCTGGGCCCGCAGCGACAACGTGAAGTCGTGCGCCACCGCGGGGGCCACGGTGAGCAGCACGATGCGCCAGCCAGACGCGGCACCGGAAGTCGGCATGGCCGTGTCCTAACAATTCACCCACCGTGAATGCCCGGCGAATGAAAACGCGCTCGCCCCAAAGGAGGGACGAGCGCGTGGGCTCAACCGGAGTGCCTACCGGAAGTGCCTCAGACCGCCTTCAGGCGCGGCGTGCGCGTCTTGACGGGGGCGGCGGAGGAGGCCGCCTCGCGGAGCGCGTCCTTCTTGTCCGTGCGCTCCCAGGTGAACTCCTTGTCCGAGCGGCCGAAGTGACCGTACGCGGCGGTCTTCTGGTAGATGGGCCGCAGCAGGTCCAGGTGCTCGGTGATCTCGCGCGGGCGCAGGCCGAAGGTCTGGCGCACGGCGCGGGCGATCTGCTCTTCCGGCACGGTGGACGTGCCGAACGTCTCCACCATCACGCTGACGGGCTCCGCCACGCCGATGGCGTAGGAGACCTGCACCTCGCAACGGCTGGCCAGGCCCGCCGCCACGACGTTCTTCGCGATGTAGCGGCCCATGTACGCGGCCGAGCGGTCCACCTTGGACGGGTCCTTGCCGCTGAACGCGCCGCCACCGTGACGGCCCATGCCGCCGTAGGTGTCGACGATGATCTTGCGGCCGGTGAGGCCCGAGTCGCCCATGGGGCCGCCGATGACGAAGCGGCCCGTGGGGTTGATGAAGAACTTGGTCTTGTTGTCGATGAGCTTCTTCGGCAGGACCTTCAGGATGACGTCCTCGCGGATGGCCTCCTGGATCTTCTTGTTGGAGACGTCATCCGAGTGCTGCGTGGACAGCACCACCGCGTCGATGCGCAGCGGCTTGCCGTCCTTGTACTCCACCGTGACCTGGCTCTTGCCGTCCGGGCGGATCCACGGGTGGTTCTTGCGGCGCACCTCCGCCAGGCGGCGGGTCAGCGCGTGCGCGTAGTGGATGGGCGCGGGCATCAGCTCCGGCGTCTCGTCGCACGCGAAGCCGAACATCATGCCCTGGTCGCCGGCGCCCTGGTCCTTCTTGTTGTCCACGCCGCGCGCGATGTCCTGGCTCTGGCCCTCGATGGCCACCATGACGCCGCAGGTGTTGCCGTCGTAGCCCATGGAGCTATCGGTGTAGCCGATGCGCGTGATGGTGGAGCGGACGATCTTCGGGATGTCCACGTAGGTGTTCGTCGTCACTTCACCCGCGACGATGGCGAGGCCCGTCTTGACGAGCGTCTCCACGGCGACGCGCGCCTGCGGATCCTTGGCGATGATGGCATCGAGCACACCGTCGGAGATCTGGTCGGCGATCTTGTCCGGGTGGCCCTCGGTGACGGATTCAGACGTGAACAGGAAGTCGGTAGGCATGTCGTCTCGGGCTTCGCGCTATTTCGGTGACGCAGCGCAGGGGGCGGACACTAAACGTGCGGTCCCAGCAGAGTCAAACCTGCAGGTGCCCGGCTTTATTCGGGGGCAGCGCCCGTTGGCCGGGCGGACCCGACGCGCCGGGTGTGCCCGCCCGCCGGATGAATTTAATGGTCCGCCGGGCGTTCCCCTGGCTACACGACCCGCGCCCTTCTTCTGGAGGTCACGACCCATATGAACCTGAACGCCCGCATCCGCACCCTCCCCTTCCTGGTTGCCCTCACCTTCGCCGTGCCCGCGCTCGCCGCGCCCAAGGCGTCCGAAGCCATCACCAAGCCGGTGAAGACCGTCGTGCAGTCCGTGCGCTACGAGAAGGACCTCAAGGCCCTGGAGAACCTGGGCAGCGACCAGCAGGGCCTCTTCCTGCTCGGCGACGAGTGGACCAAGGCCACGGACGCCCAGCGCAAGGAGTTCACCCAGTTGTTCCAGAGCCTCTTCGCGAAGATCGCCTTCCCCAAGGTCCGCGAGAACTTCAAGAACCTGGACTCCATCACCTACGACGAGCCGCAGGTGACGGGCGACAAGGCGCTCGTGGGCTCCACCATCTTCATCAACCACCCGCTCAAGAAGCAGGAGATGAAGCTGAAGTACGCCGTGGAGAAGGTGGGCGCCAACTGGAAGGTCGTGGACGTGTCCGTGCTGGGTGACTCCATGCTCACCGGCATCCGCGATGATCAGGTCCGCCCCCTCTTCAAGGAGGGCGGCTGGGACGGCCTGCTCGGCGCCATGCGCAAGAAGAACGACGAACTGGGTGCGGTGAAGCTGAAGTAATCCAGCCGTTCCCCCCTTCAGCAGCCAATCAGTCAGGCCCTCGTCCTCCCTCCGGGTTCCGGGGGAGGCGCGGGCCGGGTAGGCTCGGGCGTTCCCCGTTCCCGGAGCGCCTGGAGCATGACCGTTTCCACCCCCGCCCCGCCGTTCCGGGCCCGCAGCGCGCCGTCCGCGCGCGAGGTGGACGCGTTCTGTGTGCAGTACGCGCCCCGGGCGCCGGGCCACCCCGCGGTGCGGGACCTGCTCCGGCTGTTGTCGGAGGTCCCGGGTGACGGCCTGGAGCCGCGCCTGGAGTGGGTGGCGCGGTGGATCCACTGGATGCGCGACCGCATCCCCGCCCAGGGCCTCACGGACGCGGAGGACCCCACCCTCTCCCCCACGAACTCGCGGCTGGCGCTGCTGGTGCGCGTGCTGGAGGGTGAGCCCGCCCTGCGCGCGTCCGTCACGCGGCTGGTGTCCGGGGTGTGCGCGGGCAGCCGGGGGCTGAAGCTCTTCGCCCAGGTGGGCCTGAGCGCGGGCAACGGCTTCTTCTCCGAATTGACGGACCGCTTCGTGCGCGGCGTGCTGCCCACGCCGCCGGAGCCGGGCAAGCTGTCCGAGCTGCTCCTGCGCCTGTTCCCGGTGCCGGAGGACGCGGCGTGGCTGGGCGCGCTGTCCCCGGTGCTGCTGGCGCGGCTGACGGCGCTGGTGGGCGAGCCGCCGCCACCGGACCCCACCCCGTCCTCGCGCGTGCGCGGCGACCTGATGGACGCGCTGCTGATGCTGGGCGTGCAGGTGGCGGCGCTGGGGCTGGCGGAGGACGTGCGCGACCGCACCCCGGAGCTGTCCTTCCGCGCATCCCCGTTCCTGCGGCTGCGCATGGTGTGCGACGTGGTGCTGGCCCGCGACGCGGCCCCGGACGCGCTCAAGGACCTGACGCGCGCGGTGGATGACTGCCGGGGCGTGGCCCGCTCCGTCACGCGGCAGCTGGAGTCCTCCGGCGTCAGCGTGGACCTGGTGTACCGGCTGGAGCGCATCCGGCGCGGCCTGGACCGGATGGAGGCCATCGCGCGGGTGCTGGGCGCGGCCCGGGGCGAGGCCCGCTGGCGCGAGGCGCTGGCGCTCCTGTCGGAGCTGCTGCGGCTGGCGCACGCGGACCGCTCCGTGCGCGCGCTGGTGCGGCGCAACACGCGGCTGATGGCGCGGAAGATCATCGAGCGCACCGGCACCAGCGGCGAGCACTACATCACCTCCACGCCCGCCGAGTACCACCACATGGTGCACTCGGCGGCGGGCGGCGGGCTGGTGGCGACGCTCGCCGCCGCGCTGAAGTTCGTCCTGGTGGGCCTGCCGCTGGCCCCCTTCTTCGCGGGCCTCTTCGTCGCGCTCAACTACGCCGGCGGCTTCGTGCTGATGCAGCTGCTGGGGCTCACCCTGGCCACCAAGCAGCCGTCCATGACGGCCTCCACGCTGGCGGCCGCGGTGGGCGAGGACTCGGGCTCCGGGCGCATGGAGCGGCTGATTGCCCTGGTGCCGCGCGTCACCCGCTCACAACTGGCGGCCATCCTGGGCAACCTGGGCTGCGTGCTGCCCGTCGCGGTGGCGCTGGCGCTGGGCCTCCAGGCGTTCACGGGCCACCCGTTCCTGGAGCAGGCGCAGGCCCGCCACGTGGTGGACGCGCTGCACCCGTGGAAGAGCGCCACGCTCCTGTACGCCGCGCTCACCGGCGTGCTGCTGTGGGCGTCCAGCGTGGCCGCGGGCTGGTTCGAGAACTTCGTCGTCTACCGCCGCCTGCCGGAGTCGCTGGCCCACCACCGGGTGCTGCGCGCGCTCGTGGGCGCGGGCGGGGCGCGGCGCGTGGCGGACGCCCTCATGCACCACGCGGCGGGCGTGGGCGGCAGCATCACCCTGGGCGTGCTGCTGGCGGTGGCGCCGGGCGTGGGCGGCTTCTTCGGCCTGCCCTTGGACGTGCGGCACGTCACGTTCTCCTTCGCGTCGCTGACCCTGGCCGGTTGCGCGCTGGGCCCGTCCGCCGTCCTGGAGCCGGACTTCCTGGCGGCCGTGGCGGGGGTGCTCGTCGTCGGCGTCGTCAACTTCGGCGTGTCCTTCGCGCTGGCCCTGGGCGTGGCCCTGCGCGCCCGCGACGTGCCGCTGCGCGAGGGCCTGCGCTTCATGGGCGCCATGGCCCTGCGCTTCCTGCGCCAGCCCGGTCCCTTCCTCCTCCCGCCCCGGGACGAGCCCGTCCCCGCCGGGGCGGAGGTCCAGCCAGGAGTTATTCCCGGCGGGTGAGAGGCCCTGTCCTGCGCGCAGGTAGGGCGGACAGGCATCCCGGGCTTTGCTTCCGGGCGGGAACGTTCAGCGATAGGGTCCCGCGCCCATGAGCGGCAATCCCTCGTCCCATCCCCCGCCCCGCCTCGCCCTGGCCTACGCAGAGATGCTGGTCCGGCGCCCCGGCACCGTCATGACCGTGCTGCTGCTGCTGCTCGGCCTGGCCGTGTGGGGCACGTCGAAGCTGACCATCAACTCCAACCAGCTGGACCTCATCTCCCAGGACCTGCAGGAGGTGAAGGACGTCAAGCGCGTCATCGACATGGTGGGCGGCAGCGGCTTCTTCATGGTCGCGCTGCGCGGCGATGACGAGGCCACGCTCAAGAAGGTGGCGGACGACCTGGCGGTGATGGTGGGCAACGACAAGGAGCACGCGCGCTCCATCACCTACAAGATCCCCGTCGAGTTCGTGCAGAACAACATGGTGCTGTTCGTGAAGACGGAGGACCTGGCCGAGGGCAAGCGCCGCATCATGGCGTTCCTCAAGGATCAGATCCGCCGCGCGAACCCCTTCTACATCGAGATCAAGAAGACGGAGCCGGTGAAGCTGGACCTGCAGGACCTGGTCGACAAGTACTCCAGCGTTGGCAACAAGAGCATCGCGGACGACTACTACATCTCCCAGGACCGCAAGCTGCTGCTGCTCCTCATCAAGCCGATGTGGGACACCAACCAGATTGGCCAGACGAAGCTGTACGTGGACAAGCTGCGCGCGGACCTGGAGCAGTACTCCAAGAGCAACAAGGCCGGCGTGCAGCTGGTGGAGGACTACTACAAGATGGGCGACAAGAAGACGGTCGCCTACGGCTTCACGGGTTCCTACAAGACGGCGGTGGACGACTCGTACGCCATCGAGGACTCGCTCCAGCCGGTCACCATCATCGCGCTGGTCGCCATCTTCGCCATCACCATCGCGTTCTTCCGCAAGTGGGCGCCCACGCTCATCGTGGTGAGCGGCACGGTGGCGGGCACGCTGTACACGCTGGGCTTCACCTACGCGACGCTGGGTGAGCTCAACATGATCACCTCCATCCTGGGCGGCATCCTGATGGGGTTCGGCATCGACTACGGCATCCACTTCATCTTCCGCACGCGCCTGGAGCTGGGCGCGGGCAAGCGCTACGACGTGGCCATCCGCGACGCGGTCATCAACGCGGGCCGTCCGGCGCTGGTGTCCGCGGTGGTGGTGGCGGGTTCGTTCTACGTGCTGATGGTGAGCGAGTTCAAAGGCTTCTCCCAGTTCGGCTTCCTGGCCGGCACGGGCACGCTGATGCTGGGCTTCACGCTGTTCTCCTGGTGCCCGGCGATGCTGGCGCTGGCCGGCCGGAAGAACCCGGAGCTGCCCCAGAAGCTCATCGGCATCATGAAGCCGCCGCCCGCGAACAACGCGTCCGGCAAGGAGCTGCGCATCCCGCGCCCCGGCCTGGTGCTGGCGGTGGGCTGCGTGATTGTCGCCGTGGTGTGCGGCGCGGCCATCCCGTGGAAGAGCGGCGAGCCCCCGGCGGACGCGGGCTTCTTCGCGCGGCTGCCCTACGGCGTGCGCTTCAACTACAACACCCGCGCGCTGATGCCGGCGAACCAGCCGTCCGTGGTGCTGCAGGATGAAATCAACGCGCGCTTCAAGATCGCCAGCGACCCGCTGGCCGTCTACACGAAGGACCTGGCGGAGACGGAGGCCCTCTACAAGGAGCTGACGACCGACCCGAAGAAGCGCCCCGCCATCTCCCAGGTGATGAGCCTCTTCACCTTCGTGCCGCCGGAGGGCATCGCGCAGGCGAACACGAAGATCCTGGAGGAGTGGCAGGAGGAGCTGAAGGATATCGACGTGAAGGCGCTGCCGCCGGAGACGCAGGAGAAGGCGGCCCTGTTCTTCAAGATGCTGGAGGCCCGTCCCTTCGACGTGCACCACGTGCCGGAAATCTACGCGTCGCAGTTCCGCCACCTGCCCACCACCAGCCCGGAGAACCACGGCTACCTCACGTTCATCTACCCGAGCGTGGACCTGTGGGACGGCAAGCAGATGCTCCAGTTCGCGGACCAGACCTCCTCCATCAAGGGAATGGTGACGCCGGGCAAGTTCACGACAGGCGGGCCCACGGGCGCGCCGGTGGAGAAGGAGTTCCGCGCCGCGGGCGCCACGCAGCTCTACGCGTCGCTGGCGCGCATGGTGCTCAAGGACGCGAAGCTCACGGTCATCCTCACCGCGCTGTGGATTCTCGTGATGCACTTCGCGGACTTCCGCAACGCGAAGCTGGCGCTGGCGTCCGTGATTCCGCTGACGGTGGGCCTGGCGATGATGATGGGCTTCATGGCGCTGTTCGACCTGCGCCTGAACTTCATGAACATCATCATCCTGCCCATCCTCCTGGGCTTCGGCGTGAGCCACGGCCTGTACCTGCTGCACCGCTTCCTGGAGGGCACGTCCCCGCTGGTGGCGCTGCGCAGCGTGGGCGCGGCGGTGGCGTCCTCCACGCTGACGGCGGTGGCGGGCTTCGCGGCGCTGCTGGTGGCCAGCCACAACGGCCTGCGCTCCATGGGCCTTGTGGCCTGCATCGGCCTCATCACCACGCTGCTGGTGTCCTTCACGGTGCTGGCGGCGGTGATGCAGCTGATGCACGACAAGCGGCAGAAGGACGCGGGACGTTCGCCAGAGGGCGGTTCCGCGACGGGGGGCGACACGTCCTCCACACGCGCCGCCTGACAGCGCGAAAGAAGCGCTTAATATCCCGCGCCGGACCTCACGGCCCCGCCTTCCCCCAAAGGGAAGCGCGGGGCCGTTCTTTTCTTCGGGAGCTTCAAGCCATGGGGACGTTCAAGCGGGTGGGCGCGGTGCTGGGCCTGATGGTGCTCACGGGTTGCGGCACGGTGAAGAGCCAGCGGCTGCGCGACGACTACGCCACGGTGGACCGGCAGCAGGTGAAGCGGCTGGCGGTGGTGACGCAGCCGTTCCCCCAGGGGCAGCAGTACATCGGTGACCTGTGGAGCCTCATCGCCCGGCAGTGGCTGAACCAGAACCGGGACTACCTGGTGAAGGCCAACACGTCCCTGCCGGAGCGCCCCACGGACACCACCTTCAAGGACCAGTGCGTGGAGGGCATCGAGGGCGTGCTCTGGCTGGACCCGACGGTGAAGCGCGTGGAGGACGGCGCGGAGGTGGCGCTGAAGGCGCAGCTCATCCGCTGCCGCGACGGCGAGGAGGTCTGGGCCGCGGAGGCCGGCGGCAGCTGGGACTCCGAGGACAAGAAGTACGTGGAGCGCAAGGAGCAGTACGTGAAGGAGCTGGGCCCGGACGTGGAGCCCTACGTCGTCCCGTCCTACAAGCTGCTGGTGGCCACGCTGGACACGCTGCCCAATCCCGAACTGAACGAAGCGGACAAGGACGAGAAGATCGACCTGGGCGAGTAGCGTCCAGGCCCGGTGGATCCTCAAGTCCTCATCTGGCGCCTGGTGCTGGCCACGCTCCTGGGCGGCGTGCTGGGCGTGGAGCGCGAGGCGCGCAACCAGGCCGCGGGGCTGCGCACGCACACGCTGGTGGCGCTGGGGGCGTGCTGCTTCACGCTCTCCAGCGTCTACACGGAGGAGCTGCTGCGCTCCGGCGCCAACCCCGGCGGCACGCAGACGGACATCAGCCGCATCGCCAGCCAGATTGTCGTGGGCATCGGCTTCCTGGGCGCGGGCGTCATCCTGCGCAACGGGGGCGCGGTGAAGGGGCTCACCACCGCGGCCAACCTCTGGGTGACGGCGGCGGTGGGCCTGGCCTGCGGCCTGGGCCTCTACATGGCCGCCAGCGCCACCGTGGCCCTGGCCCTGCTGTCACTGGTGGTGCTGCGCCCCGTCTCCCGCCTGCTGACGCCCGACGAGCATCGCCACGGCGGGCGCCCCAGGGAGCGCTCCAGCGGCGGCAAGAACGACGAAGACGGGCCCCCCTTGGGTGAGGAGGAGTCCCGTCCGGATTGAAGCGCGCGGCGCACCGAGCGAGCGGCCGCTGCGATTCGCTCCTACTCCATGGGCACCAGCGCGCCCGTCAGGTCGTGCGTGTAGGCCACCGGCCGGTGCGGCGTGTCCGGGTGGCAGTGGCCGTCCTCCAGCTCCAGCGCGCCCTCCGCCAGCATGGCGCCCGGGAGGCTGGCCAGGTCCCGGCGCAGGTAGACGTCATCCCCGTCCAGGTCCGCGACGTCGGAGAAGCGCACGGGGTACTCCCGTTCGAAGATGCGCCCCTTGCCGATGGTGAAGCCGCGCGGGTCCACCGCGACGATGCCCCCGAGCGCTTCGCCGTCCCGGTCCCGCACCGTCATGCCCCGCTGAATGTCCGTTGGCTTGAACACGCTGCTGCCTCCTGCATCCGTGTCCGGCCAAAGTGTGCACCCTGCCTGGAAACGGCGACCCCCTCCCCGCTGCATTCAGCCAGGGGGAGCAGGGCCTACACGGGCTCCGGCTCGGGGTCCCGCACGGGCGACAGCAGCGAGCCCTCCTGGCCGCTGAAGCGCCGGTCCATCTCCGTGCGCACGAAGCGCTCGATCTCCTCCGCCGTGGTGAGCTCCATCGCCCCCTGGAGCATCTCCACCGCCTCGCTCCGGCTCACCCGGCGCATCAGCCGCTTCACCACCGGAATCTGCCCGGACGTCATGGACAGCTCGTCGAAGCCCAGCGCCAGGAGCACCAGGGTGAAGAGCGGGTCACCGGCCATCTCACCGCACATGGAGACGGGGATGTTGGCGCTCTTCGCCGCGTCCACGATGCCCTGGAGCATGCGCAGCACCGACAGGTGCAGCGGCCGGTAGAGGTACGCGACCTCGCGGTTCTGGCGGTCGATGGCGAGCGAGTACTGGATGAGGTCGTTCGTCCCGATGGAGAAGAAGTCCGCCTCCTGCGCCAGCCGGTCCGCGATGGTCGCCGCGCTGGGCGTCTCCACCATGATGCCCACCGGGAAGCGCTTGCCCACCGGCACTCCCGCGCGCCCCAGCGCCGTGCGGCACGCCTCCAGCTCGCTGCGCGCCTCGCGCAGTTCGCTGACGCCGCAGATGAGCGGGAACATGAGGCGCAGGTTGCCGTGCACGCTCGCGCGCAAGAGCGCGCGCAGCTGGACGCGGAACAGCTCCCGGTTGGACAGGCAGTAGCGGATGGCCCTGAGGCCCATGGCCGGGTTGGGTTCCTTCTCGTGCTTCGTCTTGCCCGGCACCTTGTCGCCGCCCAGGTCCAGCGTGCGGATGGTGACGGGCCGGCCGCCCATGGCCTCCAGCACCTGCTTGTAGGCGCGGTAGTGCTCTTCTTCCGTGGGCGCCGTCTTGCGGTCCAGGAACATGAACTCCGTGCGGTACAGGCCGATGCCCTCCGCGCCGTGCGCCAAGAGCGAGGGGATCTCCTCCAGGAACTCCATGTTGCCGTTGAGCCGGATGCGGAAGCCGTCCGTGCTCACCGCGGGCTGGTCCTTCGTGGCCAGCGCCAGCTGCTCGCTCTCCAGGTAGCGGCGCTGCTCCTCGCGGAACAGCGCCAGCTGGTCCTCGGTGGGGTTCACCAGCACCACGCCGCGCGTGCCGTCCATGGCCACGAGGTCGCCCGGGGAGATCTGCTCGCTCGCGCGCCCCGCGCCCACCACCGCGGGCGTCTCCCGCGCGCGGGCGACGATGGCGGTGTGGCTCGTTTGTCCGCCCAAATCCGTGACGAAGCCCGCCACGCGTCCGCTGCGAGCCATCATCGCGGCGTCCGCGGGCGGCAGGTCATGCGCGACGACAATGGCCTCCGCCGGCACCTCCACCTCCTCGTCCACCACCTGGCCCATGAGGTTGCGGATGATGCGGTCCGCCACGTAGTCCACGTCCGAGCGGCGCTCGCGGAAGTACTCGTCCGGGATGTTGTCGAAGAGGTGTTTGATTTTGCGGGCCGTGCGGCGGACGGCCCACTCCGCGTTGATGCGGTCCTCCACGATGAGGCGGTTCACCTCGTCCACGAGCATGGGGTCGTGGAGCATCAGCCGGTGCGCCTCCAGGATGAGGGCGTGGTCGCTGCCCTCCGTGCGCGTAATCTGGTCCTTCAGCTCCGCGAGCTGGCGGTCGGACAGGTCGATGGCCGTCTTCATCCGCATCCGCTCGGGTTCCACCTCCGCGTCCGCCAGGCGCAGCTTGGGGGTGCGGATGCGCTTCCGGTCCAGGATGAAGGCATGGCCCACCGCCACGCCCGGGGAGGCGCCGATGCCCGTCAACCTGAGTGTGGGGGTGGCCTGGCTGCTCACGGTTTTCCTGACCTCTAGGGGAGTCTACCTCCCCTTTCGACGCTCACTGCGCTTCGCCAAACCGGTCCTCGATGAGCTTTTTCAATTCGGACAGGCAGGCCTCGGCGTCCTCGCCCTTGCAGGTGAGCTTCACCTTGGTGCCCTGGGCCGCCGCGAGCATCAGCACGCCCATGATGGACTTGGCGTTGGCGCGCTGCCCGGAGGCCTGGATGGAGACCTCGCTCTTGAAGCGGTTGGCCACCTTGACCATCTGCGCCGCGGCCCGGGCGTGCAGCCCCAGCGCGTTGATGATCTCGAAGGTTCCCTCGGCTTCACTCGCCATCGTGCGACTCCTGCTTCACTCAAAAGGTGTTCGTACTCACAGAAAGGCGCCCGCCGCGCAGGCCAATCCCGCCGCGACATAGAGGACCACGTAGGTGGGGACCCGCCGGTTGACGGCCACGTACGCCAACACGCCCACCGCCAGGCACCCCACCGCCAGGAACGGCGCCCAGGTCCCGCCCGCCGTCGCCCCGAAGCTGACCGCCAGCCACGCGGCCAGCCCGCCCGCGCTCGCCGCCGCCACGCCCCGCAGGCGGGCGCCCTTGGCAGGAAGGTTCACCCGCGCCACGGCCTCCACCAGCCGGTCCCCCAGGCTCAGGCCCAGCCAGTACAGCCGGATGCGCAAGAGCAGGTGCACCAGGTTGTAGAGCACCAGGAAGAGCACCACCGCCCAGACGCCCAGCAAGGGCACCATGGCCGCGCACAGGCCGCCCACCGCGGGCTTCAGCGACAGCCAGAAGAACCCGTCCCCCAGCGCCGCCAGCGGCCCCATCAGCGCCGCCTTGAAGCCCACCACCCGGTCCGGCGTCTCCTCCCCCCGGGCAATCTTCTGTTCGTGGTTCACCACGCCGCCCACGATGGCCGCGGCCACGTATGGGTGCGTGTTGAAGAAGACCAGGTGCCGGCGCACCGCCGCCTCGCGCTGCGGGCCCGGCGGGTACAGCCGCTCCAGCGCGGGATACACCGCGTACGCGAGCCCCAGGTTCTGCATGCCCTTGGGGTTCCACGACGCCTGGAGGAAGAGCGAGCGCAGGAAGACGCGCAGCACCGTGCCCCGCGACAGCCGCGCGGGCGGCGTGAAGGCGGGGGCGGCCGCGGGCGTGGGCGTCGTCTGCACGCTCATGGCCGCTGCTCCTGCAACTGCACCAGCACCACCGCCGCGGTGACGGCCGCCGCGGCAAGCCCCGCGTACAGGGGAGCGCGCTTCGCGTGGCTGGACTGCGCCGCGATGGCCGCCGCCACGGACGCCATGGCCGGGTACGCCCACGCGAGGCCCCGCACCAGCCCGTGCGGCAGCGCCACCATCACCGGCTCCAGGAAGTAGCCGGCCAGCGCGCACGCGCCGGTGATGGCGCCGTAGCAGACGAAGTGCGGCCACATGCCCCACAGGTTCTGCCGCATCGCGCGCGTGAGGTTGCCGGCCTCCGCGGACGCCAGCGCCACGCGCGCGAGCCGGGCGGAGTAGCCCTCCAGCAGCCGGTCCAGCCGGCGCCCCACCCGCCCCAGGCCGATGAAGAGCAGCACGGCCAGCGACCAGATGGCCGGCGTGGAGCCCGCGCCCGTGGCGGTGGTGAGGGTGGCGGCGGCGGCGGCGGTGCCAGTGGCCGCGATGGTGTCGTTCTCCGGCAGGGAGGCGCCCAGGTTGGCGGTCCCCAGGTAGAACAGCTCCAGCAGCATGCCGACGGACAGGCCCCCGCCCACGTCACCCAGCAGGGCGCCCATGAACGTGGCGGCCACCAGGGGCCGGGACAGCATGGCCTGGAGGAACGCCTTGCGCTCCACGGCCACCAGGCCCCCCCAGAGACACGCGAGCGCCACCTGGGTCCAGCCGACGTTCACCGGCTCACCCGGCCTTCGACCAGCGCTCGGTCAGGTCCGGCAGGTCCACGGACTTCTCCGCGGGCACGGCGCGCGCCTCCACGCGCACGCCCTGCGCGGACAGTTGCTGGAGGGCCTGCAGCTCGCCCTCCGCCAGGAAGACGGACGGCGACACCTGCCGCCGGCCGGTGCCGAAGTGCACGTTGCCCAGGTTGAGCTGGTCCATGGCCAGCCCGTGCTGGAAGGCGAACGGCACGGAGGCGACGTCCCTCAAGAGCACCAGGGTGCGCACGCCGTCCTTGGACAGGGCGGCGAAGTCCACCTGGGCAAGCGGGAGGATCTGCACCTCGATGGCGCTCTGCACGGCGAGCGCCATGGCGGCACGGATGAGGGGACTGGAGGCCGCCTCATCGTCCGCCACCACCACACGGGACACCTTGAGGTGGGGAAGCCAGGCTTCGACGACCTGACCATGGATGAGGCGGTTGTCGACGCGGACCAGGGTGATCACGGCAGTCTCGAATCGCCGACCCGGGCGGGTCCGTCAAGTTCGCGGCTGCTGCTGGGCCTCGCGAAGCAGGGCGGATGCACAGGTGATGTTGCGCTGGCCGTACGACGCCAGCTGGTTGGCCATGTCCGACAGGGCCATCTGCTCCGAACGGAGCGAGTTGGCCTTCAGCAGCATGGGCAGATTGACGCCGGCCAGGACCTCCAGATTCATCCGCTGACACATCATCAGCGATTCCTTACAGGGGGTACCTCCGAAGAGGTCGGCCATGATGATGACACCGTCCCCTTCATCCACGGCCTTGACCGCCAGCTTCATCTTGGCGCGGAGGTCCTCGACGGGAGCCCCCGGCTCGATGTTGCACGTGGCCACGGCGGGCAGCTTGCCCACGATCTGTTCAGCGGTTGAGACAAGCTCATCCGCGAGACGCCCGTGCGATGCGATGACGAGGCCGACCATTGATCACCCCTGAGCAACTTCCCGGGAGATTTGCGTCCTACGCCCATCAACGACCGGACGCAACTCCGGCGAAGTTTTCCGCCTGCACCTGGGACCACTGCCCCAACGACTACGCTTCGAAGGTAAGGCGACTGCGCCCACCATGCCTGGAATTTCAGGTCCGGGGAAGGGACACGGTGTCGTCTGCCGGACGGGGAGCCGGGCGCGGTCTCCCCACGCTGTAGAGATGCACGGCGCACCCGCGCGGTGCGTGCCCTCCGGGGCGACTCCACGGTCCCCGCTCGGTGGGTAGGAAGGCGACCGGGCCATCGCGTGGAAGCGGCTGTATCACCCGGAAATCCGGGGAGTGCCCGCGAGGTCCATCGATACTCGGGGCGTCCCGGATTCTTGGGACCTGTCGCATCGGGTGCGGTGTCTCAGTGGACGACCAGGCGTGCCCTCTGCTCGGCCGGACGGATGCGCGCGGTGGCGCCGGCGCCGAAGGTGAGGAAGTCCTCCTCCATGCCGTCGCTGAAGATGACGCCGCCCTGGGGCATGCGGGACTCGAGCACCAGCTCCTGTTGGGCCGTGACGAAGCCGCCGACGATGTCCGCGCCCGAGTGGCGGCTGACGAAGGGCTCGCGCACGACGAAGGCGAGCCGCGCCTCCTCCCAACCGAGCGTCCAGGGCTTCCCCGGCGTGCCGCCCGTGCACCGGGTGAGGCCCCGCGCGAGCGCGAACACGGACGACAGCCACCCGCTGGAGCCCGCGCCGGTGGACACGAGCACGCCGCTGGAGGACTGCGACTCCTCCTTCCCGCCGTAGCGGACCTCGTAGCGGGCGGACACGTGCGTGCGCGCGCCGATGAACAGGTCGTTGAAGGCGAGCAGCCGCTGGCCGTCCTGGAGCCGCGCCTCCGCCAGTTGCACCTGGCGCACCCTCGCGCGGCCCTCCAGCGTGCGCAGCACGGCGGCCCGGGCGTCGCGCGGGAGGAACGGCAGCAGCACGCCGTCGAAGCGCTCGGGGTCCGGGTTCACGCCCACGAGCGGCTGGCTGCCCACGTACTTGGCCACGTTGGCGACGAGCCCGTCCTGCCCCACCGCCACGACGAGCTCCTTGCCGGTGAAGAGGAAGGTGGGTACGAGCGAGCGGTCCACCTGCTGCACCGGCAGCCCCACGTCCAACTGCGAGCGCAGGCCGTCCACCGCGCGGCGGTAGGTGTCGTCCTCCGCCTCGAAGGCGTTGAAGTCCTGGTTGTTGCGCTCCACATAGAACTTCGCCTGCTTCTTCGTGTTGAAGCGCACCACCAGGTCCGCCAGCCGCGTCTTGCGTGTGACGAGGACCACCTTCTCGAACGGGGTGTTCATCCGGGGCCTCCCTTCAGCGGTCGCGAGGGTCGAAGGTCTGGACTTCGGCCCGGGGGGGCTTGTTCGGCTTGTGCGGCCTGGAGTCCGCGGGGAGCAGCGAGCGCAGGAGGTCCGGCGACACGTTGAGCTCGCCGATGCGCTCCGCGTTCTCGCCCATCTCGCGGAAGGCCAGGGCGATGTTCAGGGCCGGGTCGCCGCCGTTGGAGGACGTGGCCAGCGGCGTCTTCCAGTCCATGTTGCGCACCGGCTCCAGCGTCTTCTCCAGGGTGTATGCGCGCGCGTCCGCGGACTGGCGCTCGTTCTGGACCCAGCGCTCCATGAGGGCGGCGCGCTGCTCCTCCACCGCGATGTCCGCGGCCATCTTCGCCTCGCGAATCTGGCGCTGGCGCTCCTCCACCACCAGCTCCGTGGCCAGCTCGCTCTCCTTGATGCGCCGCTCCTGCTCCACGGCCGCGTTGCGGCGGGCGTAGATGGCCTCGTCCGCCTCCCGCTGGAGCCCCTCGCGCGCGGCGGCCTCCAGCGCGCGCGCCATCTCCGGCGTGGGCTGGATGGAGAGCACGGAGAAGGCCATCACGTGCACGCCCAGCGCCTTCACGGACTCGGCCTCCGCCAGCGCCGCCAGCACGCGCGCCTCCAGCATGTCGGACTGGACCAGCACCTCGCGCAGGCTCAGGGACTGCACCACCGCGCGGGCACGCACCTGCGCGGCCTGCACCAGCCGGTCCGCCAGCTTCTCCGGGTCCTCCGAGCGGTGACGCCCCGACGGGGTGATGGAGTAGTCCAGGAGCCCCGCGAGCTTGCGCGGGTCGTCCACCCGGTATGTCAGCTGGCCCTGAATCGTCACCGGCTGGAAGTCGCGGGTGACCTCGTTGAAGGCGAACGGGACGTCCGCGCTCGACAGCGGCACCGCCACCAGCGTCGTCGCCGGCTTCCAGTAGAGGAACGACAGGCCCGCACCTTCGCGGACCACCTCGCCGTCCCGGTACTGCATCACGTACGTGGTCGGCGTTGACTTCATGTACCCGAAGAACATCCGCGCATCCCCCTCACCTGCTGCGTTTGTGTATTTTCGACACCATCTTAGTGTCATCCATACACGTTCGCAACACAGGTTGGAGGGAAAGCGGTGTAGGTGGCGTGGATGCCGGTGGACGGGGTGGGCCCGGGCGGCCTTGAATCGGGGGCATGACGCGCAAGCTCGGGGAGCAGTTGGTCCTGGATGGAGTGCTGACGCCGGAGCTGTTGTCCCGGGCGCTCGCGCGGCAGCAGGAGACGGGGCTGAAGCTGGGCGAGTGCCTGGTGCGGCTGGGCGTGGACGAGACGCCGGTGCTGCGGCTCCTGGCGCAGGAGCTGAAGACGCGCTTCGTGTCCACGGAGAAGCTGGCGCAGGCGAAGGTGGACCCCGCACTCCTGGAGCGCGTGCCGGTGCGGCTGGCGGAGGGCTTCGACTTCATGCCGCTGCGGCTGGCACAGGACGCGCTGTACGTGGCCATCTCCGAGCCGCAGCGGCAGCGGGCGCTGGAGGAGATTGCCTCGACGGTGGGGGTGGCGCAGGTGCTGCCGTTCGTGGCGGTGCGCCGGTCCATCCGCGCGGCCATCCGCAAGCACTACTACGCGGACGCGAACGCCTTCGAGCACCCGCCGGAGGACCTGGTGTGTCCGCACTGCGGAGCGTCGTGCATGCCGGGGGACTTCCAGTGCGCGCGCTGTGAGCTGCTGCTCGTGCGGAGCGTGGACGACCTGCCGCCCCGGGACAACGTGTCGCTGGTGCGCGCGCTGCTCACGAAGCCCGAGCAGACGGGAGCGCGCGGCGTGCCCCGGCCGCCCCAGCAGGAGGCGACGCGGGTCGTGGCGTTCCAGGCGCAGGCCACGGCGAAGAAGGGGCCGCCGGTGCGGCCGGTCATCGTGGCGGGGCTGGACCTGGTGAACCAGCCGCTGAGCCCGTTCGAGGCGTACGTGCTGTCGTTCGTGGACGGGCGCACGGCGCTGTCGGACATGGCGCTGATCACGCAGGTGACGGAGCTGGAGCTGCGCGCGGTGTTCGAGTCGCTGTCCGAGCGCGGCGTGACGAAGCTGGTGGGCACGCTGGCTTCGACGGATGCATCGTTCTCCGGGGATGGCACGCCCGTGTTCGACCGGGGTGAGCCGAAGCCGCCGCCGTCCGCGAAGGCGGTGGCGGCCCGTGCTCCGGCGGCCCGGCCTCCGGCACCGACGCCGTCCGTGACGTTGGGGACGGCGCTGACGGCGAAGCCTCCCACGATGCCGCCGGTGTCACCGCCCAGGGTGGAGGACACGCGGGAGGAGGTGCTCCAGCGCGTCGTGCGGCTGGAGCAGGCCGGGAAGCTGGCGGAGGCGCTGGACCTGCTGGAGCGCAGCATCGGGCTCCTGCCGAAGCCCGCGCCGCTCTACAACCGCATGGGGATGATCCTCCTGAACCACCAGCGCGACTACGAGCGCGCCAGTGCGTTCTTCCAGAAGGCCTCGGACCTGGAGCCGGAGAACAGCGTCTACACGATGAACCTGTACTCCGTGCTGGCCCTCACGGCTGAAGCCACGAACGCGGGACAGAAGAAGCCCCGGCGCTGAAGGTGCGTGCGGCGTTCATGCCCATGTCATGGGCCTCAATAACATACACAGCCAAGGAAGGACCGGAGAGGTGGCCTGAGGCTACGCATCCCTTGGAGTGGTGTCTTCAAAGAACCAGCGACGCGGTATCCACCCTCCTTGTCTTGCAGCTCCTCTTTGGCTCACCCTTGCATTGCCATTGCGGAGGTGAGTGTGCCCGGCATCCATGTGGTCAATGAATCAGACGGTCTGAGTTCGTTGTGGCTCATCGCCAAGCACTACAAGGTTCCAATGAGTGCGCTTGAGCAGCAGAACCCACTCATCATGGGCCGGCTCCCATCAGGACATCGGCGCCGTGGATGGTTGCAGGTCGGAGACAAGGTCTACCTTCCCCTGGCCCAGGAGGAGGTCCTTGCCACAAGGCACTCCAAGCCGTCCACGAACACCCCCTGGACAGCGACAAGTGGAGGGGCTTCTTTTTCGTGGTCGTGGATGAAACCGTCCCTTCCGGGAAGGTCGTGAGGAAGGTGCTTGAGTTCCCGGGCGCCAGTCAGGCGGAGTACTTCCTGGCGAACCCAGAAATCTTTGGCATGAAGCCCCCAAGTCCCACCTCATCCTTCTCACTGGGAGAGCACGCGCTGGGACACAATCAAAGCAGGTTCCTTTCGGCGAGCACCCAGAGGGCTGGTGCGCCCAACATCACGGGACGCCCTGTCTATATCGACATCCAGAAGGCAACGGACGCAGGGGTGAAAATTCACTCGACAGAAGCCATCCTGGAGGATCTCGCGCGTCTCGAGAAAGCCCACCCTGACTGGCGAACCCGCATCGACAAGCTCAGGAAGGCCATCGTGATGGAAGGCGAGGTCCTGCTGGAAGGAAACGTGCCCGCGTCAGCCATCAAACGAACTCATCATGCGATGACTGCGGCTCGAAGCTTGAAGGCAATCCAGGTCATTGGCCTGGCGTTCACGGTTTATGACGTCAGCAAGGCCACCGAGAAGTCCGTGAAGCAGGCCTCCATCAAGCCCATCACCGCGGAAGGAATCCGCCAGGTCGGTGGGTGGGCCGCGGCCATGGCAGGGATGAAGGTTGGCGCACTGACCGGTGCCACGCTGGGATTCGAAACGGGCCCAGGAGCCATTCTCACCGGATTCGCAGGCGCGCTCATCGTTGGAACGGCAGGGTACTTCGGGGCAGACTGGGTCGCGGACTTGATCGACGAAAACCAGTGGCCTGACTCTTGGGGATCATGAATCTGGACCGACAGATCCAACGTGTCTTCAGGCTTGCGAAGTCCTCGGTCCCTGCCCGAGAGCAATCTCAGGCCATAAGTAATACGAGCCTGGCATTCATGGGCTATCCCACGCTGCGGCAGACAGAGGTGTTCCTGGCCGTCCCGGCTTTGGAACGCTGGCGCAAGGAACACTCCCTGGCGTTCCCCCAGGAATGTTGCGTCTGCCTGCGGGCCGTGCAGCGCTGGCTTCCCGTTCATGCGCCCCCAGGATGGTTGGGGCTCCTTCGTAGAGAACGGCTCCTCGACGGGGTTCCGCATTGCGAGGAGCATGGGCGTCAGGAGGAAGCACGCCTCCTGGTCCAGGTGAATTCCTGGAGCGAATGGGTCTGCCAGATTGCCCTGATCGGGATGAACGAAGCATTTCTCCTCAGGACCCGTGAACTCAACCAGACCGGGGACATGGCACCTCCCTGGAAGGCATTTCCCGGGTACGGCCCTGTGTCGTCAGGATGGCGTCAAGGCAACGGAGAGTATTGGCTCGCTCACGTCTGGTCTTCATTCTGGCAGCGCCTGCCCCCTGCGGAGCGGCAGCAGTACGCCCATCGCTGGACGCCCCCAACGGAATGGCTCTCCTGGATGTAGTGCCCATGCCCTCCCCTTCCGAGTCCTACCTGCTCGACTTCCATGCGCGCCTCGCGGGGGTGACCTCGCGGTGGTTCGCGCACGCGCCCGTGCACGCGAAGGAATCGGCTCCTTCGACCTATGCGCTGCTGGAGGCCGTCGTGCCTCGCGATGCACGGCCCCTGACGGTGCTCGACCTGGCGTGTGGAGATGGGCACCTGTTGGAGCTGCTTGCGCGGCGGGAGCAACCGGGGCTGTCGCTCGTCGGGCTCGACATGAGCGCGCATGAGTTGGATGCGGCGCGGGCGCGGTTGAACGGAGCGGCGACGCTGATCCAGGGACGGGCGCAGTCGCTTCCATTCGGGGATGCCAGCGTGGACGTGGTGCTGAGCCACCTGGCGCTCATGCTGATGGACGACGTGGAGACCGTGCTCGCGGAATTGCGGCGCGTGCTGAAGCCGGGCGGGCGGGTGTCCATCGTCGTGGGCGGGGACATGGTGCCGGGGCAGGCGCTGGAAGTCTTCGCAGGGCTCATGAAGAGCACGGCGACGGTTCCTCCCACGCGGCTGGGCGACTCGCGTGTCCGCTCCGTGGATGGGCTGCGGGAACTCTTCGCCGAGGGCTTCGCGGACGTCACGGTGCGGTCCCTCTCCGTGCAGGGAGATGGGTCACCGAGCGAGGTCTGGGAGTCGCTGCTCACGACGTACGACGCGGACCGTCTGTCTCCAGCGGCACAGGCGTCTCTTCAGGCCGCGTTCCTCCAGGCCGTGGAACCACTGCGGCGTACGGACGGCAGCGTTCCATTGCGCTGGGGCATGCGGCAGCTGACGGCGACGCGCGAGGCTCGCGCGACATGAGCCTTCCCAGGAAGGGCAGCCGCCGCGTCGAGGTCGATGGGACCGAGTACCTCTGGCACATCCGACGGAAGCCGACGCACTTCCAGGCGGACTTCGCCGGCCCCATGAACCTTGCGGTCCAGGCCCTCTCGGAGGGTCCTCGACGGGTCCTGGTCGTCCGGCTCGGCATCAGCCGTCCGGACAATTGGATCGTCCCGCATCAGACCGGCATCACCACGGCCATGGTTCGCGAGATGATCCGGCGGGCCCTCCGCGCGGGATGGAAGCCGCTGGGCGCGGGACCGCCCTTCCTCTTCAAGTACCCCGTGGTGAAGGACACCATCGGGACCATCTTCCCAGAGGCCTGATCAGCTCCCAGGCGTCCACGGGACGAGGCGCAGCGTGTTGCCGTCCTCCGTGGACTTCGTCTCGTGGAGCGTCATCGCCAGTGTGCCCGCCGCGTCGCGCGTGTGATGCACGATGAACGCAGAGACGGGCAGTCCCGGCATGGCTTCGGTCAGCCAGGCGTAGCCCTCCTCGGGGGTCTTCGCTTCCAGGACGCTGACCGCCGCGTGTCCCGTGAACGCCGCGTTGCAGAGCATCTGCATGTCCTCCAGCGTGCGCACCTCGTCCGCGAAGACGAGGTCCGGGTCCTGCCGCAGGAATGAACGCAGCGCCTGCGTCAGCGGCAACTCCCCGCCCACCTTCACGACGCCGATGGCCCCTCCCGGTCCGCCCTTCGGATCCTCCACCGCCGCCAGCGCGTGCACGTTGTCAGGTAGCGCGTCCATCACGGCCCGCAGGGTCGTGCTGCGGCCCGTGCTGGATGCGCCCGTGAGCAGGACCACCTGGCCGTTGAACAGCGACTTGTCCAGGCGGTTGAAGAGCCCTTTCAGGAACCGCGCCGCTTCGGCGGACAGCGGGAGGCTGGCGATGCTCGGGTACGCCTTGCGCGTCTCCCGGTCCCTCGCCAGCGCCGTGGTCCAGGTGCCCAGCGCGTCTTCGCGGAACGACACGCGGAACTCGACGTCCGGATCCGCCGCGCCCGCAGGGAAGGCCACGCTGCCCCGGTCCGGCATCACCGGATCCGCGCCCCGCTTCGCGTACGCCGTCAGCGCGTTGCCCAGTGGCCGGTAGAGCTCGTACGCCATGGGCTGACGCACCGGGATCCGCTCCGCGCCCAGCAGTCCCACCGTGCCTGACGGGTCCTTCGCGATGAAGAACAGCGAGATGCCCGCGTTGATGATCCGCTCCCCTGCCCCCACGTCCCCACCCTCCCCGTCCCCGTCCTCGGCGCTGTCCGTGTCATCCGCCGCCCAGACGGAGAACATCGCCGCGCCCGTGCTTCCCGCGACGTCGAAGAGGGCCGCCGCCAGCGCCTCGGGCGTCTTCGGCGTGGCCGGCGCTCCAGCCGGAGCCCTGCCCGCCTCCCTCAGCCCCTGGAGCAGGCGGGCGAACACGGCTTCCGGCGTCGCGGGGGCTTCGGACTTCGGGCTCGGGGTCGTCATGGGCGCGGACCATGGCATGGCCCCGTGGCCCGGCCACGTCCGAAGCGGCTCCCGGCAGGCCCCGTCTCCCATGGCCCCACATGGGCCACCCCCGACGGCTGCCGGCCTGCCTTGAGGACGGGCGAGGAAGCCGTACGGTAGGGGCTCCCCTCCAGCAGGCGCTTGGGTAACATCGCTTGATGTTCAGGCGTCTCACCAACGCGCTGCGACGGCTGTGGCACCGCCCCGCCGAAAGCAGCCCTCCGGACCGGCAGAGCCCGGCCGGCGGGACCGAACCCGCCGCCGCGCCCCGGCGCTCGCGTGCGTCGGTCGCGGAGGAACCCTCCCCCCAGGCGAAGCACGGCACCAGCCGTCCCCGCCGTCCGGCCGTCCGCATCGTCGCGCACGGAGCCACCCCGCACGTCAGCAACCGCAAGGTCCGCCGCGCCGGCGTCACCTCCGCGCGCTTCTACGACCTGCACGACGACTTCCGCGCCCCCGGCCGCTGGGAGCCCGGCGACCCACAGGACCTGGAGGACAAGGTGGTGGGCGACGTGTGGATGTTCACCGCCGGGCGCCCCGTGGATCCGCCTGGGCCCCTGCACATCCCCAACGAGGAGCGGGCCGCCCCGCTGGACTTCAGCCTCGCGGGCGCAGGCCTCACCCCCGTGGTGCACCCGCGCGTGGCCGCCGTGTTCGCGCGCCTGGCCCCGGAGGACGTGCAGCTCATCCCCGTGGACATCGAGGGCCAGCCGGAGCCGTACTTCCTCGTCGTCGCCACGCGCCTCATCCGCTGCGTGGACGAGGCCGCCTGCCTGGAGCTCCACCGCTACGGCCCCGGCGACGGCATCCCCGCGCGCGTGGGCCAGTACCGCTCCGTCCGGGGCCTGAGAATCGACCCCGCCCAGGTGGGCCGCGCCCGCGTGTTCCGCCCCTGGGGCTGGCCCGTCACCCTCGTCGTCTCCGAGGTCGTGAAGGAAGCCCTGGAGAAGGAGCGCGTCACCGGCGCGCGCTTCACGCCCGTCACCGACACCCGGCACTGAAGAGGCGCCGGGGCCGGCCGAGCGGGCCTACTCCTTCTCGATGTCCCGGTCCCACAGCTGCACGCGGCCGTAGTCCGCGGACAGCCGGCGCACCATCTCCGCCGCCAGCGCCACCGAGCGGTGCTTGCCGCCCGTGCACCCCAGCGCCACCGTGAGGTACGCCTTGCCCTCCTTCTGGTAGCGCGGGAACAGGAAGCGGCAGAGGTCCACGACCTTCTCCAGGAACTGCTGCGTCTCCTCGCGCTCCAGCACGTACCCGGACACCTTCGGGTTCTTGCCGGTGAGCCCCTTGAGCTCCGGCACGAAGTACGGGTTCGGCAGGAAGCGCACGTCGAACACGAGGTCCGCCTGCGGCGGCACGCCGTAGCGGTAGCCGAAGGACATGATGGACAGGCTGGGGCCCGTCGTGGGCTCCGGGCTGAAGCGCCCCTGCACCATGCGCTTCAGATCGTGCACGTTGAGCGCCGACGAGTCGATGACCTGATCCGCCAGCTCGCGCAGGTCCTTGAGCGCCTCGCGCTCCAGGTGGATGCCCTCCGCCACCGTGCCGTCCGGGGCCAGCGGGTGACGGCGGCGCGTCTCGCTGAAGCGGCGCATGAGGCTGTCGTCGCTGGCGTCCAGGAAGAGCACGTCCACCTGGTGGCCCGCGCGGCGGACCTCATCCAGCACGCGCGGCGCGTCCTTGAGGAAGACGCCTTCGCGCGCGTCCATCACCAACGCCATGCGCTCGATGTTGCCGCCGCCCGCCAGCTCCGTGAGCTTGGGCAAGAGGAGCACCGGCAGGTTGTCGATGCAGAAGAAGCCGGCGTCCTCCAGCGCCCGGATGGCGGTGGACTTTCCGGAACCTGACATGCCGGTGATGACGATGATCTGCTTCGCGGGGGCGGTCACTCGACCTCTTCTCCCAAGGTGCGGCGCATCGCCCCCTGGGCGATGGCTCGATTGAGTCGCTCGGCGAACTCTCGCGCCGAATGGTGGCCCTGAAGCTTCAACAACTGGTTGCGCGCGGCCACCTCCACGATGGTGGCCATGTTGCGTCCAGGACGCACCGGCACGACCGACAAGGGGATGTCCACGCCGACGATCTGCAGGTGCTTGTCCTCCACGCCCAGGCGGTCGTACTCCTGGTGCGGATCCCATTCCTGCAGCTCGATCACAAGCTCAATCTTCTTCTGTTCCCGGACGGCGGACACTCCGAAGAGGTCCTTGATGTTGATGATGCCCAGTCCGCGAATCTCCATGTGGTGCTTGATGACCGGGTTGCCCGCGCCGTAGACGGCGCCCTTCCTCCGGGTCACGTCCACGATGTCGTCCGCCACCAGCCGGTGGCCGCGCATCACCAGGTCCAGGGCGATTTCGCTCTTGCCGATGCCGCTCTTGCCCAAGAGCAGGATGCCCACGCCGAAGACGTCCATCAGCACGCCGTGCAGGCTGCTGGACTCCGTGAGCGCGTCCTCCAGGAAGCTCTGCACCCGCTGGATGAACTCGCTGGAGAGCAGCGGCGTCTTCATCAGCGACAGGCCCGCCGCCTCGCAGGCGTCCACCAGTGCACGCGGCACGTCCAGCGCCTTGGTGACCACGACGCAGGCCAGGTCCTCCTCGCTGAAGAGCTTGGCCAGCGAGGCGCGCTGCGCGTCCTCCGCCAGGGTGGCCAGGTAGGAGATTTCGGTGTTGCCGAAGACCTGGACGCGGTGCGGGTGGAGGTGCTCGGTGAAGCCCGCCAGCGCCAGGCCCGGCTTCTGGATGCGCGAGGAGTCCACCGTGCGCGTCAGGCCCTGGCTGCCCGCCATCAGGGTCAGCCGCAGGTCGTGGCCCTGGTCCTCGAGGAGCTGGGAGATGCGAATGGATTTCATCGTCAGGACGTGGATATCACCCACCGGCCTCCGGAGGTGAACCGCACCGTGTCCGCCGTCCCCCCCGCCTCCCCTACAGCCGCCTCCGAGGCTGGCGCCGACGCCCCTACCGAGCGCCGGCTGGGCCTGCTGCTGCTGCTGGGCGTGCTGGGGCTGGGCGCGGCGTTCCGGCTGTACTGGGCCCTGTACGACGACGGCATCTACTGGCCGGACGAGGTCTACCAGAGCCTGGAGCCCGCCCACCGCCTGGTCTACGGCTACGGCCTGATTGCCTGGGAGTTCGTCGAGGGGGCCCGCAACTGGGCCCTGCCGGCGCTGGTGGCGGCGCTGCTGGGGCTGGGGCGGGCGGTGGGGCTGACGGAGCCGGCGGGCTACCTGGCGCTGGTGAAGGGCTGCTTCGCGCTCCTTGGCACGGCGACGGCGTGGGCCACGTGGCGGCTGGCCCGCGCGTCCGGGGCCTCCACCCTGGCGGCTTCCGGCGGCGCGGCCCTGTTCGCGCTGGCGTCGGTACCCCTGTACTTCGCCCCCCGGGCCATGAGCGAGAACGCCTCCGTGCTGCCGGTGGCGCTGGGCCTGGCCCTGGTGCTGCCGGCCACCGCGTCCCGGCGGGCCCTGGTGACGGGGGCGTCCCTGCTGGGGCTGGCGGTGCTGCTGCGGCTGCAGAACGGCGTCTTCTGCGTGGGGCTGCTGGCGGTGCTCCTGGCGCGGCGCCAGTGGCGGCAGGCGGGCGTGGCGCTGGCGGTGCTGGCCGGGTGGGCGCTGGCCTTTGGCCTCCTGGACAAGCTCACCTGGGGCCGGTGGTTCCACTCCGCCATCGTCTACCTGGACTTCAACGTGGTGCAGGGCAAGGCGGCCCAGTGGGGCACGGAGGCCTTCGACTACTACCCGCGCATCCTGCGCCGCGCGATGCCGGGCCTGTCCCTGCTGGTGGGCGCGCTGGCCCTGCTGGCACTGCCCCGGGCGTGGGGGCTGTCCTTCCTCACGGCCGCCTTCGTGCTCCTGCACGCGGCCCAGCCGCACAAGGAGCTGCGCTTCCTGGTGCCGGCGATGCCGCTCTTGGCGGCCCTGGCGGGCGTGGGGCTGGACTCCGTCCTGCGCGTGCTCCGGGGCTTCCCCGCGCGGGCCACCGTCGCGCTGGCGGTGGTGGCGGCGGCGCTCCTGTCCGGCGCCAACGCGGGGACGCTCACCTTCGGCGAGCTGGGCCAGTACGAACGCGTGCGCCCCCAGGACAGCGCGTGGGACGACCAGGGCCCGGTCAACCGGCTGCTGGAGGCCGCGGGGCGGCTCGACGACGTGTGCGGCCTGAAGGTGGAGGCGGTCCACCAGGCGTGGACGGGGGGCTACAGCTACTTCCACCGGAAGGTGCCGCTGTACGCCCACAACGGCCCCGGCCGGGGCTCCAACCGCTTCAGCCACGTCATCACCGCGGCGGGCTACGAGGGTGCGGGCACGGCGGTGGCCCGGGAGGGCTCGCTGGTGCTGGTGAAGCTGCCCATCGCGGGCTGCACGCCGGACCCCGGCTATTCGTGGCGACTGCCCTGAGGGGGACAGTTCGGGTCCAGAAGACCCTTCCGGCTCCACCAGCGGGTTGGTAAGCCAGGGCCATGCCCGAATCCGACTGCCTCTTCTGCAAGATTCGCGATGGCCTCATCCCGGCGAAGGTCGTCTACCAGGACGCGGACTGCCTGGCCTTCGAGGACATCAACCCGCAGGCTCCCACGCACGTGCTGTTCATCCCGCGCAAGCACATCGCCACGGTGAACGACATCACGACGGAGGACCGCGAGGTGGTGGGCAGCCTCTACATCGGCGCGGCGAAGCTGGCGCGCGAACGGGGCTTCGCGGACACGGGCTACCGCGTGGTGATGAACACCCAGCGCGACGCGGGCCAGACGGTGTTCCACATCCACCTGCACCTGCTCGCGGGCCGTCCCCTGCACTGGCCCCCGGGCTAGCCGCCTTCGCCGTTCATGTTCAGTGCCCAGTCGTCGCCCCAGTCGCGCCGCGCCTACTCCCTCCTCGCCGTGCTGCTGGCCTCCGTGGCCGGCGCGGTCAACGCCGTGGGGTTCGTGGCGCTGGGCGCGCATGCGTCCCATATGTCCGGCAACATGGCCACGCTGGGCGAGTCCCTGGCCCAGGGCCGCTGGGACACGGCGCGGCTGCCCGCGCAGTTGATGGGGCTGTTCGTCGCCGGGGCCTTCTGCGCGACGGGGCTGCTGGACGCCTCGCGGCACCGCACGCGAGGACGGCACGTGGCCGCGCTGCTGCTGGAGATGCTCGTGCTGGGCGGCGTGGGCCTGGGCATGGCGTCCACGCCGGGCGCGCGCGCGCCGGGGCCGCTCTGGGGCATCGCCTTCGCCATGGGGCTGCAGAACGCGCTCGTCACGCGGGTGTCTGGCGCGGTGGTGCGCACCAGCCACGTGACGGGGCTGCTCACGGACATCGGCATCCAGGGGGTGCAGATGCTGGCGTGGGTGCGCGACGGCCTGCGGGGGGAAGGCGCGCCGGGGCTGTGGCAGCGCGTGCGGGACCTGCCCTCCGCCGTGCAGTTCGAGCGCACGCGGCTGCACCTGGGGCTGGCGCTGGCGTTCCTCGCCGGCTCCACGCTGGGCCCCTACCTCTTCCTGCGCCACGGGGCGCTGACGCTGGTGCTGCCGTGCGTGGTGCTGGGCGTGCTGGCCGCGCTGGACTTGCGGCTGAACGTCAAGCCCGCGCCGTCCCCCGCCGCTCCGGACCGCTGATCAGGGCTCCGAGGGCCGGGCCACCGCGGGCGCGTCCGTGACGTTGGGGTCCGCCGCGGCGCGGCCCTGGGCCCGGGGGCGCAGGGCCTGGAGCACGCTGCTGCGCTCGTCCGTCCAGACGTAGGCGGGCTCGCCGCGCAGCACCAGCCGGCGCACGTGCGCGGGGCCACCGGTGAAGGTGGCGCCCGCGAAGAACCCGGGCTCCGGACTCAGCAGCATCCACGAGCTCGACACCGTGTCGCCCTGGCCGTCCACCGTGACCAGCGCCGCGGACAGGCCGGAGGCGCGCGCGTGCGCCAGGCTGATGGGGACCAGGTCCAGGTGCTGGTTGCTGATGTGCAGCGCCAGCACGCCACGCGGCGCCAGGTGCTGGAGGTAGAGCGCCACCGCCTCGTGCGTCAGCAGGTGCACCGGGATGGCATCCGAGCTGAAGACGTCCAGCGCCAGCACGTCGAACTTCCGCGAGCCGTGCTCCAGCTCCCGCTCCAGCGAGATGCGCGCGTCGCCCTCGATGACCTCCACGCGCGCGGGCGTGTCCGTCAGCGTGCTGAAGAAGCCGCCCTGGCCCCGCGCGAGGCCGATGATGACGGGGTTGATTTCGTAGAAGCGCACGTCGTCCCCGGCCGCCATCAGCGTGGCGCTGTTGCCCACGCCCAGCCCCAGCATGCCCACGTGCAGGCCGGTGGGCAGCCCCTGGGACTGGCGCCACCGGCGCTGCTCCGCGAGCGCGAGCCCCAGGCCGGTGTCCGGCGTGTAATACGCCGTGGGGATGTGGCGGCGCTCCGGACGGATGTACTGCCAGCCGTGCGTGATGGCGCCGTGGCGCAGGGCGAACTGGTGCTGCTGGGGGTCCTCCGGGGACAGCTCCAGCACGCGCACCACGCCGAAGAAGTTGCGCGCGGCGAAGCGCACGCGCTCCTGGTCCGAGGCGACGAGCAGCGGCAGGTGCAGCGCCACGCCCACCAGCATGGCCCCGCGCAGCAGCCGCTGCGTGCGCACCACCGCCGTCTCCTCCTTCGGCCGGCGCAGCAGCCCGGCGAAGGCCACCGCGCAGCACGCGGCCAGGGCCAGCGGGTGCTCCCAGTAGGTGTTGAAGAGGGCGGGCGCCACCAGGTTGACGAACACGCCGCCCGCCACGCCGCCCACGGACACCCAGAGGTAGAAGGCGCTCAGGTAGCGCGGAGCCGGGCGGCGCCGGTACAGCTCGCCGTGGCACACCATGGCGCCCGTGAAGAGCGCGGACGCGTGGAAGAGCACCTGCCACCCCAGGCCCAGCGCGGGGCCCTCCTTGTGCGCGTACGTCACCAGCACCACGGAGGCGATGAGCGCCACCGAGTACGGCGTGCGCGCGTAGAGGGACTCGCGCGAGAAGGCCAGGATGAAGGTGACCAGGTACACCGCCAGCGGCATCACCCACAGGAAGGGGCCCGCCGCCACGTCCTGGGAGAGCTTGTTCGTCGTGGCCAGCAGCAGCACCGACGCGCACGTGCTCAGCGCCAGCCACGTCAGCGTGCGCCCCACGCCGGGGCGCGGTGAGTCGGCCTGAGCCTCGGGGTGGGCTTCGGCTGGAGCTTCGGGCGCGTTCGCCCCGGGCGCGCGGCGCAGCAGGTCCCGGGCGCAGGCCAGGACGAAGAGGACGAAGAGGACGAAGCCCGCGGCCCAGCCCCACGCCTGCGCGCTGCGGCCCACCCAGGGCTCCACGAGGAACGGGTAGCCCAAGAGCGCCAGCAGCGAGCCCGCGTTGGAGAGCGCGTAGAGCACGTACGGCGAGCGCTCCGGCCGCGCGCGCGCGAACCACGACTGGAGCAGCGGCCCGGTGGTGCTGAGCACGAAGAAGGGCAGGCCCAGCGTGGCGGCCAGCATCCGCATCAGCCGGAGCACGGGCAGGTGATCATCCACCGGGCGCCAGCCCTCCCCCGGCGCCAGCGGCGAGCCCGTCCACGAGGCCCGCGCCACGAGCGCGCCCAGCGCCACCGCCAGCAGCCCCAGGTGCAGGAAGGCCTGCGCGCGCGGGCGCAGCCGCGAGGCCACCGCGTGCGCATAGGCGTAGCCCGCGAGCAGCACGGCCTGGAAGAACAGCATGCACACCGTCCACACCGCGGGCGTGCCGCCGTACCACGGCAGCGCGTAGCGGCCCGCCAGCGGTTGGACGCCGAAGAGCAGGAAGGCGCTGGTGAAGATGGCGAGGGCGTAGCGGACCATGCGACCTCGGGAGCGGGGCAAGACGCACGGCGTAGGACTTCCCGCGCTCACAGTGTTTCCCGCCAGGGCGACAGTCTTGTCAACACGGGCACGTCCTGGCGCCCGGCGGGCAAGCAGGCGGGCTGCTGCTGGGGTGGGTGGCCCCAGCGGGCGTCGGTCCTAACTTCCCGGACGGACAGGCGCGGAGGTCCTCGCGCCCGAGGGGGAAACCATGAAGGGCATCAAGCGCGTGATGGGGCTGGGACTGCTGGTGGGTGGTGCCTTGGCGGCCTGGGGCTGCAACAGCGAGCAGGCTTCAAGAGGCCCCCAGGGGTTCCAGGACCCCGTGCAGCTCCAGCACCGTTCCCAGCCGGCGCCCGCGGGCCGGGAGGCTGGCAGCAACCTGAGCCACCCCTCCACCGAGGAGGGAGGCGGCAGGCCCTACAACAGCGACAGCCAGGCCGCGCTGGGTGGCGGCACGTCCGCCCCCAACGCCGTGGAGGGCGACGCCCCGAACAACTCCGGCCGGAAGACCGGCGGCAACCAGGAGCTGGGCACGGGGCTCGCGGAGAGCTACCAGGGCACGGGCGGCTCCGGCCGCGACGCGGGCACCGGGATGATGGACGCGGGCACCACGCGTGACGCGGGCACGGGGATGATGGACGCGGGCACGACGCGCGACGCTGGCACGCGGCGCTAGGCGCACCCGTGAATCCAGGGCCGTCAGGAGACGCTACTCCTGACGGCGCTGCACGTCCTTGAGCTGGTTGTAGAGGGCTCGCACTTCCTTGAGGGTCGGCGTCTTGCTGCCGCCCTCGTTGAAGTCCTCCAGGAGCGTGCCGAAGCGGCTGCACTGCATGGCCATGGCCGCGCAGCTGTGGTTCTTCTCCAGCTTCAGGAAGAGCTCCTTCGTCTTCGCCCACTCCCGCTCCAGCTCGGTGGTCGCGGCGGCCTCCTTGGCGGTGCGCTTGGCCGGGCGGGCCGGAGCCGCCTTCTTCCCCGTGGGAGTGGCCGGCGTGGAGCCGGGAGCAGCGGTCCCTTCGGCCTGCCCACCCGGGCCAAGCATGTCTTCCAGCGCCAGCGTCGAGGGCTCGGCGGGAGTCTCTGCCGGGGCGGCGGTCTCGGCGGCGGCCTGCACGGGCTCCGCGGGTGGCGGCGTGACTTCCGCCGGCTCGGCGGTGGGCGTCGCGGCCACTTCCTGGTCTGGCTTCGTGTCCTCGGACGGCGCGGGCGTGGACGGGCGCACCGGCGGGGTCGGGGGCAGCGTCGTCGGAATCGGCTGCACCTTCGTCGGCGGAGCCGGCGTCGACGTGCGCGACTGCTCCAGGCCCACGGCCACGCGCAGCTCGGGGACGAAGAAGAGCCCCGCGCCCACGATGGACAGCGCCACGAGCATCAGCAGCGTGAACATCAGCACGGAGCGCAGCGCGCCACCCTTGCGGGCCGGCGCCGGCTCACGCCGCGAGGCAGGGGCCGGCTCCGAGGGCTCCGGCCGTACGGGCATCGCCTTGCGCCGGGTCGAGTCGTCACGCGTCGAGCGCGAGGTGGAGGACTCGTCCGGGTCCACGGAGGGCGCGGCGGCGCGGGGTGGAGCCACGGCGCGCATGCTCGACGCGGTGCTGGAGCGCGGAGGCGGCGTGCTGGGAGACGAACCGCGCACGGCGCGGCGAGACCCCGTGCGGCCCCGGGCAGGCCCCGTGGGGCCGGTGTCGGGATCGCGCTTGCCGGAGGAGGTGGAGGGCTCGCGCAGCGCGGCCTCGTCCAGCACCACGCGGGCCTGGGGCTCCTCGCGGCGCGGGGGGCGAGGCATCTGGATGCGCGGGTGCGTGTCCGCGTCGCCCTCGCGCGCGGCCAGGGCGTCGTCCGGATCCGCGGAGATGTACGGCACGCTGGAGTCCACCTCCAGCGCGCGCGGATCCACCGAGATCAGCTCCTCCGACGGCCGCGTGTCCTGCATCGTGGGCCGGGGCGCCGGCCCCGAATCGAGCGGCTCGGAGCCCAGCGGCGCCTCGTCGTAGTCGATGGAGCGCGAGGCGCCGGGCTGGATGGAGGGCACCTGGATGGTGGGCGCGGCGTACGCCGGCACCGGCCGGTTGCCATTCGACGGTGTCGTCACGCCAGGGCGCGAGGACGGCAGCGATGGCATCGCGGCCGTGGGGCGCTGGCCTTCCGGAATGCGCGGCTCGGCGCGGGGCGCATCGAAGCCTCGGGACGACTCGGGGCTGCGCGGCGGGTCGAAGCCGCGCGAGGACTCCGGCGCGCGCACCGGCTCGAAGGTCGGCAGGGGCTCCGGGGTGCGGGCCGCGTCGAACGGGGGCGGCGACACGGGACGGCTGCCATTCGACGGCGTCGTCACCCCGGGGCGCGACGACGACAGGGACGGCATCGCGGCGGTGGGGCGCTGCCCCTCCGGAATGCGCGGCTCGGCGGCGCGAGACTCGATCTGGACGCCCTCGACGATGGGCGCCGGCCACGGGTAGTCGCTCTCGGGAAGCTCCTCCTCGTCATCGAGGAACGGGCCGTCCGGCGGAGGCGGCGGCTCCATGAACGGCAGCGACTCGCCGGACGTATCGAACCGCTCCGCCCCGGCGTCGAACGACGACGGCATCGGCGGAGGCGACACCGGCCGCGACGCATCCGCCGGCACGAAGGGCACGGGTCCATCCGCCGGCCGCACGGCGGGGATCGCCGCCATCGGCGCGGGCGGCGGCACGCCACGAGGCCCCACCGAATCCGAGAAGGGCAGCGAAGCCCCCCGTCCCGCGTCCGCGAACGGCGTCGGCGCGGGCACGTCCTCCACGGGAGGCGCGTCACGCGACGGCAGCCCTGCATCCGCGTACGGCAGCGACGTGGCGCGCGGCGCGGTGGGCTCCCCTCTCGCCTCCGCCACGGGCAGCGCTTCCGTCCGGGGCGCGGTGGGCTCGCCGAGCGGCGGGGCCACCGGAGCCTCCGCCTCCACCGCGCGGTCCGAGGGGAGCCGGATGGCGGGCAGGCCCTCGAGGATGGTGGGCCGCTCCATCGCGTCCTGGCGGACCTCCACCGTGGGCGACGGCTCCGAGGACGCGGGGCTGGGCCGCATCTTCGCGCGGGCCGCCTCCTCCAGCGCCTCCACCGGGAACGCGGGGCGGGTGGACTCGTCCACCATCACGCCAGGGCGCGTCTCACCGTCGTCGCGCGCGCCACCGCCGTCCTCGCGGCTGCGCGGCGTGGGGTGGAACGACAGCGGCTCCACCGGCCCGTCCAGGCGGATGGTCTTCGCCGGCAGCGTGGGCGCCGGCATCGTCGGGCGCGGCGCGGGGCCCAGCGACTCGTACGTGCCGCTGGCGCGCACGTCGCGCGACACCTCGCGCAGGGACGCCAGCAGGCGGCGCTCGGACTGGTAGTCCGAGGAGAACAGGTCGCGCATGAAGCGGCTGACGCTCTCCGGGCCCGCGCTGGTGTCGATCTCCATGAGGCACGCCTGCAGGCGCACCCGGAAGTCCTCCGCCGTCTGGAAGCGCTGGGCCGGCTCCACCGCCAGCGCCTTCGCCACCAGCTGCGACACCGCCGGCGGCGTCAGCGGCTCCACTTCACTGAGCGGCGCCACCTTCGGGTTCGCGACGGCGGACATCAGCTCGCCCGGCGGCATCGCGTCGAAGGGGTTCTTGCCGGAGATGAGCTCGTAGAGGCACAGGCCCACCGCGTACAGGTCGCTGCGGCGGTCCACCGGCTGGTGCCGGGCCTGCTCGGGCGACATGTAGAGGAACTTGCCCAGGATGATGCTGGGGTTCGTCTTGGCCGCCGACAGCCGGCTCTTCGCCAGGCCGAAGTCGATGACCTTCACCTCCCCCTCGTAGGAGATGAGGATGTTCTGCGGCGAGATGTCCCGGTGGACGAGCTTCAGCTCCTTCTCGTCCTCGTCCCGCTTGCGGTGCGCGTACGCGAGCGCGTCCAGCACGCGGCCCATCACGTAGAGCACGAACGTGAGCGGCAGCGGCGTCTGCCGGTCGCGCACGCGCGCGGCCACCTTGCGCAGGTCCTTGCCGTCCACGTACTCGAGGGCCATGTAGGCCTCGCCCTCGTGCACGCCCATGTCCAGCACCTGCGCGATGGAGCCGTGCCCCAGCCGCACCAGCGTGCGCGCCTCACCCACGAAGCGGTCGACGAAGTCCTGGTCCTCCGCGAACTGCGGGAGGATCTTCTTGATGACGCACAGCTTCTCGAAGCCCTGCGCGCCCTCCAGACGGGCGAGGTAGATCTCCCCCATGCCGCCGGTGGCCAGGTGCGACAGGAGCGTGTACCGGCCGAAGGGCTGCGGCCGGAAGGGACGCAATCGGGCGGGCTGGGTCGAAGAGTTCATGCGGTGCGGGGGTCCACCACGGAAACCGCATTGAACCCCGGGCAGGCCCCCCGCTTCAACCCGTCAACCGGCCGCGCCGACCGCCTCACCGGATACCGGGGTTGGTCAGCATGCCCATGTCCTCTTCAATCACCTCGAAAACCGCCACCTTGTCGCGCGGAGGCCGCACCACGCGCTCCCCCAGCGGCATCACGTCGAAGCGCGCCCCGGTGGCCGCCAGCAGCTTGCCCGTCATCAGCACCTGGCCGGGGGCCGCGGTGGAGGCCAGCCAGCCTGCCACCCCCATGCCCTCTCCCACGGCGCTGTACTCCGTGCGCGACTCGGTGCCGATCATCCCCACCAGCGCCTTGGTGGAGTGCAGCGCGATTCTCAGGTCGCAGCGCTCGTCCTGGGGCCGGCGGGCCATGCCCCGCTCCCAGTCCGCGCGCAGGGCCAGCGCCGCGCGCACCGCGCGGACCGCGTCGTCGCCCTTGGCGTAGGGCACGCCGAACAGCGCGCGCATGGACTCGCCCATGAAGCCTTCGACGGTGGCCTCGAAGCTGAAGACGATGCCGCTCATGCGCGCGTGGAAGTCGTTGAGCAGCTGCGTGGCGCGCGCCGCGCCCAGCCGGCCAATGACGGCGCCGAAGTCCGCCAGCTCCGCGTGCAGCACGGTGAGGTTCTTCTCCTCCAGGCCCGGCAGCTTGCCGCCCGTGCGCTGGGCCTCGGCGGAGCGGCGCTCGGCCACCTCCGGCGAGTGGAAGCGCTCCAGGTTGCGGCGCAGCCGGTCCGTGCTGGAGCCGTCGCGCACGGCGAAGCGCTGCACGCCGCTGGCCACCAGGTGGGCCACCGCGGTGCACGCGTCCAGCATCAGCTCCAGGCTGGTGTCGCCCTCGGCGGGCACGTTGACGTAGAGCACGCCCGCGAAGGGCGGCTCGGTGCCGATGGGGATGCACAGCACCCGGTTGACGCCGTACATGATGACGCTCTCGCGTCCGGCGAAGCGGCGGTCGTCCTTCACGTCGCCCACCGCGAGCGCGCGGCCCTGGCGCAGGGCCTCGTCCACGATGGCGTCGGACACGGGCACCTCGCCCTTGGCCAGCCGTCCCCGGTGGCGCACCGCCGCGGGCACCAGCGGCCCGGCGGCGTGCTTGAGCAGCACCACCGCCGTCGTGGCGTCGGTGCGCTCCAGGAGCCGGTCCATCGCGGACTCCAGGAACGCGGTCAGCGTGCGCGCGGTGGCCAGCGCCTCCGCGGCGTGCACCAGCAGCACCAGCGTCTCATACGACACGCGCGGGCTGGCGACGGCGGAGCCCGCGGGCACGGGCGAGGGGCCGGAGAACGCGTCGTCGAACGGCAGCGGCCCCACGTTGTCCAGCAGGCGCAGCACGTCCGCGTCCTTGACGTTCTTGGCCATCAGCACGGCCGGGCCCACGTCCGTGCCGTGCCCGAAGCGCACGACGCCGCCCGCGCCCAGGTCCATCATCTCCGTGGCGGCGTTCTCCACCGTGTGCGGCTGGCGCACCGCCAGGGTGTTCTCCCCCAGCGCCACGGTGTCGCCCGCGTTCAGGTGCTTGCTGCCCTGCAGGGGCGCGCCGTTCACCCGGCTGCCGTTGCGGCTGCCCAGGTCCTCGATGCGCAGCACATCGCCTTCGACGTAGAGGCGCGCGTGCCGGCGCGACACGAGGTCACCGCCCAGCACGATGTCGTTCTCGTCGGCACGGCCGAGGCTGGTGACGCCCTCGGGCAGGTCGTACGACGTGTCGAAGTAGCCGGGCCCGTTGATGATGATCTGCCACATCGGGCCCACGACATTACACGACCTCCCAATCTTCCGAGAGTCCGAGACGCTTTCCCGTGGAATACGGGCGTCCAGCCAAGGCCCCGGAAGCCCTCCCGCGTCGCGTCATACCCAGGGGGCCCGGCCCGCGCTGGGAGCCGGGCCGGGGTCGGAGTTCACCTGGGGCGGTGGATGAAGAGGGAGTCACCCACGCGCAGGGTGCGGAAGGCCGTCAGCGGCCGGGACGCGGGGCCCCGGACCACGCGGCCGTCCAGGCCGAAGCGCGAGCCATGGCAGGGGCACTCCACCAGCCCCAGCGCTCCGTCCCAGGCCACCGCGCAGTCGCCATGGGTGCAGGTGCGCCACACGGCCCGGTAGCAGCCGTCCGCCGTGTGCACCACCACCACGTCCAGGAGCGCGTCCGGGACGCGGACGGTGGACTGGCCTCCCGGCTCGCGCAGGGCGGGATGCTGCTGGAGCGGGACCTCCACCCACCCCTCCTGGGCCGTGCCGGGGACCCCGGTGTCGCCGCAGGTGGCGGGCACGGGGTCTTCGTCCCCTTCCGGCGCGGGGAGCACCACGGCCTCGCGCCAGTCACCGCCGCAGCCCAGCGCGGCCAGGGCGCAGGTGCCGCGCAGCAGCGTGCACAGCGCCTGACGGCGATCCACTCCACCCACCCCCGCGTCTTCGGAAGGCGGGTGGAGCGCACGCGGGCTCACGGCACGCCACCGTCCGGCAGCTGCCCGTTCACCACGGACAGCGCATCCAGGTCGAAGCCGCCGCTGGTGCCCGCGTAGCCGTTGAGCCCCGTGTCGGTGAGGCGCACGAAGCGGGCGCGGGCGAGCCCCACGTCCGCCAGGTCGAAGCCGTCCCCGCCCGCCACGGCCGGGTCGGTGGGGGACACGCCGTTGTCCGGCGCCGAGTGCACCGGATGCGTCCCGGCACAGCCCGGGAAGCCGCCGTCCTTGTCGGTGGAGGCGCAGGGGAAGTCGAACCAGGTGAGGCCGTCGTCGCTGACGGACACGCTGGCCGTCTCCGCGAAGATGTCGCCGCCCACCTTCTGGAAGGCGTTCTCGAACACGAGCAGGTCCACGCCCGGGCCGTCCACCGCGAACAGGTCGGTGAACTCCAGGGTGATGGAGCCGCCCTTCCCCAGCGACAGCACGTCGAGCGAGCCCGTGTACTGGCCCGCCCCCACCGGAGCCCCGAGCACGACGCCCGGGAAGCGGTCCTGCCCGAAGCCGGCCGCGTCGCCGAAGTGATACGCCGTCACCCGGTCCGCGAACGGATCCACCGGCCGCGAGCCCGCGTCGGCACCGGCATCCGTGTCCGTCCCCGCGTCCACGTCCGCCCCGGCATCGGTGACGCCGGCATCGGACGGACCGGCATCCGCGCGGGTGCCGGCGTCCACGATGTCGGAGCCCGGCGGCGGCGCCGGGTCCGGGTCGCCCGAGCACGCGCCCAGGGTCAGCAGCGCGCCGAGCGCGAGCAACGGGCGCTTCATCACGGAGCCTGCTGGATGCGCACGAGGCGGCGGCCGTTGACGTCCGTCACGCCCACGAGCAGGTCCGAGCCCAGCGACGACAGCAGGTTCACGCTCGTGCACGCGTCCGTGGCGGTGACCACCGGCTCGCGGGTGCCCACGCTGATGGGCTGGTTGCCGCCCAGGCCCGGGGTGAGCGAGAAGCGCGACACGTCGGAGACCTCGAAGGTGAAGGAGGCATTGTAGGCGCCGCGCGCCATCGCCACGCCGCTGCCGAAGCCCGCGGCGGCGTTGAAGTTCGAGCCCACGTCCACCTTCGGCTCGTTCGTGAGCACCACCGGTGTGCGCGAGGCCAGCGCCTCGCCCAGCTTCGCGTAGGCCACGGCATGGGCCACGTTCACGTACGTGTCCGGCAGCGAGTAGCCGAACACCGTGATGTTGTTGCTCGCGATGGCGGAGAAGCCGCTGCCGCCCACCTGCGCCGGGAAGTCCACCACCTTCACCGCGGCGTAGGGCTTGGCGGAGGTCACCAGCGCGTAGACGCCGAAGCCTTCCGACACCGTGTCCAGGCCGCCGCCGTTGATGAGGAACGCGTCCGTGGTGCCCACGGCGGTGTAGTTGTCCGGCGCGTCGAGGTAGTCCGTCGCGTCGCGCCCGGCCGGATCCACCACCGCGACGGAGCCCGGAGCGGGGAAGCCGCTCTTCGTGTAGCCCGCGAGCAGGCGCGTGCCGTCATGGGCCAGGAAGTAGGACGGGAAGGTGCCGGCCGCGTTGGCACGGTCCGCGGGCGCGAGCACCGTGTCGAGCGCCGCGTCCGCCAGTTGCACGTCCGGCCAGGTGCCCAGCGAGAAGACGTCGCGGCCCGTGGCCGTCTGGCGCAGCCCGAAGAGCGAGTACGTGGGGCCGGGCGTGGACACCACCGCGACCACCTCCGTGGACAGGGGCGCGGACTCCGCGACGACGAAGCCCGTCTGGAGCTGGAGCGTGCCCAGCACCGACTCGCGAGGCAGCGGGCCGCAGGAGGCCGTGCCGCCATCCGTACCGGTGCCGCCATCCGTACCGGTGCCGCCATCCGTGCCGGTGCCCGCGTCGGTGTTCGTGCCCGCGTCGGTGTTCGTGCCCGCGTCCGTGCCGGTGCCCGCGTCGGTGTCCGTGCCCGCGTCGTCGCCGCCCGTGGAGACGTCGACCTGGGTGCACGTCTCCTCGACACAGGCCCAGGCCCGGCCCTCCGGGGGCGAGCCCTTGTCGCGGCAGTCGAAGGCGTCCACGCACTCCTCGCCGCAACCCGTACCGCCCAGCACCACCGCCAGCAGGGCGCCCATCAGCGCCGCGCGCTGGCCCTTCGTGCCCATCCGCTTCATGTCGGTCCGCATCGCGTCCTCGCTCCTGGCCCTTCTCCGCACGCAGGCGGACAAGGCCTTCTCCTGGCGGGGGGCGGCACGGACGCGAGGCACCGGACCGCCAGGCGCGTGTCGCGCGCTGGAGGCCTGCCTTCGCCGTCAGCTCCCCTCGGAGGTTCCGGTCTGTAGCCGGGCCCCTCCGTGAGGAGGGGCGCCGGGTCGTCGCCAGGTCTTCGGACTCGCGGGAGCGGGGTTCGTGCGAACGCCGCTCCTGCTCACCGCTGCGGGGCAGTCCCGGACTCACACCGGGTTCCCTGGAAGCCCTCCTACCCCATGGCGGGAAGGCATCGATGACGGGGCGGGACTATGGCGGCCCCGGGGCAAAGTCAATGCGGTGCGGGTTCCACACGCGGCCGCCAGGGCGACCGCGTGGGAATGAAGACGCTTATCGCCCGTCGTGGATGCGGACGAGCCGCGCACCGTTCTTGTCCTGCACCTTGACCAGCAGGTCCGAGCCCATGGGGACCATCATCGAAACCAGGGTGCACTGGTTCGGGAAGGTGAGGACGGGCTCGGGAGCACCCACCGTGACGGTCGCGCCCGCACCCGTCACCGTGAAGGCGTAGCGGGCGATGTCCGTGAAGCCGAAGTCGGGCGGCGTGTCGCCGCCGCGCAGCACCGCGACGCCTTCGCCCATCGCGGAGACGGGGCCCAGGAAGGTGTCCACCTCGGGAGCCTCCGCCACGGCGAACGGCGTCCCCGTGGTGAGCGCCTGTGTCAGCACGGCCGGCGCCACGGCGTGGCCGTGGTAGCGATTGTCCGCCTGGGAGAGGTAGCTGAGCATGGCGACGCCATGGGTGGAGACGCTGATGGCACCCCCGCCGTGGATGTTCGCCGGGAACGTGCCGACCTTCAGGGCGGTGAACGGAGACGCGTCGGTCTTGAGCGCGTAGACGCTCCGCCCCTCGGACACGGTGCCCAGGCCATCGCTGACGGTGAGGAACACGCCGGGCGCGGCGCCCGCGTAGAGGATGTTGGGCGCGGGGAGATACGTGGAGGCGGCCGACGTGGCGAGGTCGTGGACTCCCACCGCCCCGGCCGCGGGTGCAATGCCTCCGCTGGGCCGCATGTAGCCGGTGAGGAGGTGCTGGCCATCCGTCACGAGGGCGCTGGCGATCCACCCAGGGGTCGTGTTCCGGTCCTCGGGAGCGAGCACGTCGAACAGCGGCGTCGCTCCCAGCTCCACCTGGGGCCAGGTGCCCAGCGAATACACCATGGGCGCCTCGCTGGACTGCACCGAGCCACCAATCACCGCGTAGAGCGCATACGTGGGGCCGGGCGTGACGACGATGAAGCCCGAGCTGTTGGCCGGGCCCTGCAGCGCCGCGGACTCGCCAACCACGTAGCCCGTCTGGAGCTGGAGCGTGCCCAGCTTCGGATCATACGTGGCGGTCTCGCACGGGTCGGAGCCCACGTCCGGCCCTGCGTCCGGATCCGTTCCGGCGTCGGTCTCCGTGCCCGCGTCCGTCTGCGTGCCCGCGTCCGTTTCCGTCCCAGCGTCGGTCTGCGTCCCAGCGTCGGTCTGTGTTCCGGCGTCCGTCTGTGTTCCTGCGTCGGTCTGCGTCCCCGCGTCGTCGCCATCGGGGTTGGTGATGGCGACCTGGGTGCACTTCTCCTCGACGCAGGCCCAGGCCTTGCCCGTCGGCGCCGTGCCCTCGTCACGACAGTCGAAGGCGTCCACGCACTCCTCGCCGCAGCCCGTGCTCCCCAGCATCACCGCCAGCAGGGTGCCCAGCAGTCCCGCGCGCTGCGCCTTCTTGCCCATCCACATCGTGTTGCTGTCGCTACGCATCCGCGTCCTCGCTCCTTGCCCGTGAGCCGTGATGGCGCACGGGTATCGGTGGCGAGGAGTAAAGGACAGGGACGCGGAGTCGCCGCCAGCAATTGCGCCGCGGATGGGCGGGACGAGGGTGACCCGGTGTCAGGGGGCCCGCGGCGCGGGTTCCGCGCGGCGGTCACGCATCAGCACGTAGCGCCGCGTGCTGCCGTCCACGACGACGGTGGACACCACGCGCCAGCCCTCCGCGCCCAGGCGCTGGAGCTCCACGAGGTCCTCGTCCGGGCCCTCGCGCTTGAGGAAGGTGTACTCGTACGCGGGAGCCGGCGGAGGCGCGGGCGGAGGCGGCGGTGCCTCCTTCGCGGGCGCCGCCCGGGTGCGCGACGTCTGGGCCCAGACCGCCGAGGGCACGAGGAAGGTGGCGGCCGCGCCGAGCAGGACGCCCAGCAGCACGAGGAGTGAGGCGAGACGACGATTCATGGAGGCACATCCGGGGGAGGGACAGCGCGCATGTAATGCCGCCGCCCCCACCCCGGAAGCCTCGTGCGGCCCGGACTCGCCGTATGGGCGCGCGAAGCCGCCGGGACCGTCCGCTGGAGAACGGCCCCGGCGCTCGCGCGCGCGACTACGGCAACTGCACGCCGTTCACCACCGCGACGGCATCCAGGTCGAAGCCGCCGCTGGTGCCCGCGTAGCCGTTGGCGCCGGAGTCGCGGATGCGCACGAAGCGGGCCCGGGTGAGGCCCACGTCCGCCAGGTCGAAGCCGTCCCCGCCCGCCACGGCCGGGTCGGTGGGCGAGATGCCACTGGCGGAGCTCGAGTACACGGGCGTGACGCCCGCGCAGCCCGGGAAGTTGTTCGTCACGTCCGAGGACGCGCACGGGAACTCGTGCCAGGTGACGCCGTCGTCGCTGACGGCCACCACGCCCGTCTCCGCGAACGGCTTGCCGCTGGGCTTGATGAACGCGTTCTCGAAGACCAGCAGGTCCACGCCCGGCCCGTCCGTCACCGCGATGTCGGTGAACTCCAGGACGATGACGCCGTTGAACCCGAGCGACACCACGTCCAGCGAGCCCGACCCCGCGCCAGCCCCCTGCGGAGCGCCCAGCACGATGCCCGGAAGCTGCGACTGACCGAACCCGGCGCCGGTGCCCGGCGAGAAGGACTCGATGCGGTCCGCGAAAGCGTCGCCCACGAGCGGCTGTGTCTGGAGGGAGTCCTGCATGTCTTCGCCGCCGCAAGCCACGGCGAGCAGCGCGGTGAAGCCCAGCGCGAACGACTTCGGAAGAAGGGTCTTCATGGGTGTCCTCACCGGGCCTGCTGGATGCGCACGAGGCGCGTGCCGTTCTTGTCATCCACGCCGACGAGCAGGTCCGAGCCGAGCGAGGTCAGCCCGGTCACGCGCGTGCACTGATCCGCATAGACGAGGACGGGCTGACGGGCGCCGATGGACACGGTCGCGCCGGCATCCGTCACGGTGAAGGCGAAGCGCGAGACGTCCGTGCCTTCGAAGTTGTAGTTCGGGGGAACGTAGTCACCGCGAAGCACCGACACGCCCTCGCCGTGGCCGGAGGCGGCGACGAAGTTGGAGCCCACCTCGAGCGCGGGCGCGGCCGCCACGTCGAACGGCGTGCCGGAGGAGAGCGCCTGGGCGATGGTCGCGGGGCCCACCGCGCGGCCCTCGTTGAGGAAGGTGTCGTCGGAGTAGTAGCCGAGCATCGCGACGCCGTTGGTGGACACGGCGGTGAAGCCACTGCCGCCCGTCTCCGGAGGGAGCGTGCCCACCTTCAGCGCGCTGAACGTGTCCGTCCTCAACGCGTAGATGCCCAGGCCCGCCGACACCGTGCCGAGCCCACCGCCGTTGACGAGGAACGCGCCCGGCACGACGCCCGCGGAGAAGTTGCTCGGGGCGGAGACGTAGGTGGAGGAGGACGGAGTGGCGCTGTCGTAGACGCCCACGGAGCCGGGGAAGCCACCGCCGGACTTCGTGTAGCCGGTGAGGACGCGCTGACCATCCGTCTCCACGAAGGGGCTGAGGAAGATCGCGGCGGAGGGGCCCCGGTCGGCGGGAGCGGCCACGTCGAACAGCGGCGTCGCGCCCAGCGACACCTGCGGCCACGTGCCCAGCGAGTACAGCGCATGCGGGCCGGTGTAGCCCTCCGACACCACCGTGAAGAGCGAGTACGTGGGGCCGGGCGTCACGCCCACCGGGCCCGCGGCCGTGGGCAGCGGCGCGGACTCACCGGCCACGAAGCCCGTCTGGAGCTGGAGCGTGCCCAGCTTCGGGTCGTAGGTGGCGCTCGCGCACGGATCCGTTCCTGCGTCGGTCTCCGTGCCCGCGTCCGTCTCCGTGCCCGCGTCGGTGGTTGTTCCAGCGTCCGTGCTCGTGCCCGCGTCGGTCGTCGTACCGGCATCGCTGCCCGTGCCCGCGTCCGTCGTCGTCCCAGCGTCCGTGCTCGTGCCCGCGTCGGTCGACGTACCGGCATCGGTGCCCGTGCCCGCGTCGGTGTTCGAGCCCGCGTCGGTGACGGTGCCCGCGTCCGTGGTCGCACCGGCATCGCCACCCGTGCCCGCGTCGGTGTTCGAGCCCGCGTCGCTACCCGTGCCCGCATCAGGCACGGGGTTGGACGTCAGCTCGCAACGGTTCTCGACGCAGACATACCGCTGGCCCTCCGCGGGAGTGCCCTGGTCGCGGCAGTCGAAATCATCGGTGCACTCATCACCGCAACCGGTCGCGGTCAACGCCATCACGAGGGTCGTCAGCACCCACGCGACGTCCTTGAGTCCCCGCCCCGTCATCATCCGCTCTGTCTTCATCCGCGACTGCTCCCTTGCATCGCCCCCACGGGCGAGGTGAATCCAAGGGGCGCTGACGGAGAGCGGACCGCGAACGAGGGACACGTCAGGACACGACACGCCGCGCGAGCGGAAGACCTCCGTCACCTCCCCTCGGAGGCTCCGGTCTGGCCATGCCCGGGGGCATGGGTCGTGGCAGGTCTTCGGACTCACAGGCGAGGGAGACCTTCATCGGGTCACCCACCTACTGGCCGTCGCTTCCCAGCCCATTGAAGGACCAGTGCTTGCGAGGACGGCTTTCGTTCCTGATCACCGCTGCGGGGCAGTCCCGGACTCACACCGGGTTCCCTTTAAACGCCACATCATGCGGATGCGGCGTACCAACGACGCGCGCTGGAGTATGGCGGACGGCAGTCCTTGTCAATGCAACGCTTCAAGGCACCGCGACGATGTCAATGGCGTTGGACACCCCGCGCCGCGCATCCACCGGACACACATCCAACGCCGGGCCCTTCGCCGCCGGAGTGGAATTGCCGCGCCGCTCGACGAGCTGGCCATCGCGCACCTCCACCACGAACACGCGGCCCGCGTTCACGTCCGTGACGTACACGGCATTGCCCACCACCGCGAGCCGCCCGCCCACCGCGAGGTCGCAGCCGTTCTCCGGCCCGCCCGAGCACCCCGGCGACAGCGCATACGACGCCACGGGCTTGTCATCCTTCACCAGCACCAGCCCCGTCGCCCGCACCGCCTTCGCGCGGTAGCCGCCCGCCGTGTCGAACACCGCTTCGCCCAGGCAACTCACCACCAACTGGTCGCCCACGGCCTGCACGTCGCCCGCGTTGAGGCAGTCCTTCGCGCCCAGGTCGATGGCCTTCACACCGCCATCCGCCGGGTCGATGCGCGCGAGCATCCCGGGCCCGTTGGGCAGGTAATCATTCGCGGGGTTCAGGTTGGTGAGCGCCACGTACACGCCCGCGTCCACCGACACCGCCGCGTACGGCAGTGCCATCGTCGTGCCGCCATCGAACGACTTCAGGTCCAGGCCTTTGAGCGAAACAGTGTCCACGAGCCGGGGATGCTCCGGGTCGCTCACGCTGACGCGAGCCACCGCGTTGCCCTGCTTGAAGTCGGAGCCGGCCGTGCCGAACAGCGGGATGTAGAACGTGTCGCCGCGCTTCGTGAGGACCTGCGGGCTGGTGTTCGCGCCCAGGTTCACCTGCCCCACCGTGCGCAATCCCAGCCCACCGCCCTGCGCGGCCCCTTCCCGCTTGAGCACCTGGAGCGTGTTGTTCACCGAGTCGAGGACATACACATACGGAGGGTCCACGAGGATGTCATTGGGCGAAGCCGCCACCGCGCCCAGCGAGTCCTCCTCCACCAGCGTCCCCAGCGCGCCCGCCGGCGCCTGCGACAGCACCGAGCGCGCCGCGTCCGCCGCCAGCACCACGCCATCCCACGCCGCCAGCGCCTGCACGCCCGAGCCGAACTGCCGCCGGGGGCCCATCCGGTCCGTCCCCGCCTGGATGCCGACGAGCTGCCCGTTCGTGTAGCAGGCCGTCACCACGTCATACATGCACCGCCCCTCGTGGCAGGACTGCACGTCCGGGCACACCCTGCCGCAAGCGCCGCAGTGGAGCGGATCATTCGCGAGGACGACGCAGCTGTCCCCGCACCGCTCGGCACCGGCGGAGCAGCCCTCGCGGCAGGTGCGGGACTCGCAGACCTGGCCGGAAGGACACGTGACGCCACAACCGCCACAGTTCAGCGGATCACTCGCGAGCGCGACACACGCGTCACCGCAGACCTCCGTGCCCGGCTGGCAGCCACACACGCCCGCCTGACACGTCTCCCCTGCCCCGCACGCGGTGCCACACGCGCCGCAGTTCGAAGGGTCGCCCTGGAGGTCCACGCATTCCGCGCCGCAGACGCTCAGGCCGGACGTGCACAGGACCTTCTCCTCGGGGCAACCGGTGAGAAGCACCGCGGCAACGGCCGACAGCAGCAGCGCGAGCCGCGCATCAGGGAAGGGACGCGACATGGGAGTCCTCGGAGGCGGAAGGGTCGAGCGCCACGGCGAACGTCACGTAGGCGGCGCGGCCGGGCAGCGGCATGCCGGTGTAGTCAGCGGTCCGCGCGTCGAGCAGGTTCTTCACGTCGAACGACACGGTGAGGTCGGGCTTGTGCAGGAAGGTGCTGGAGGCCCCCACGCTCACCCAGGTGCGCGAAGGCAGCGACAGGCGCGCTTCGCCCACGCGGTTGATCAACTGCGCGGACTGGACGAGCACCTCCGTGCGGCCGTTGAGCCAGTCCGGCCCCACGCGCAGCCGGCCCACCCACTTGTGGCGAGGCCGGTACGGCAGCTCCTTGCCGAAGTAGCGGGGGTCGCCGTAGCGGTTCTGCGTGCGGGTCCACGCATAGCTGCTGGTGGCGGTGAGCCACGCACGAGGCCGGGCCTCCACCTCCAACTCCGCGCCCCACACGCGAGCGGCGGCGAAGTTGTAGGGCTTGGCGAGATTCGGCGGATACAGCTCGTAGGCGATGAGATTCTCGTACACGGCCGCGAAGCCACCGGCCGTGACGCTCCAGGTGTCGCCGTGCCACAGGGCCGCGGCGTCCACGGACAGGGCGCGCTCGGGCTTGAGCTCCGGGTTGGGGAGCATCAGCCCCTGACGGATGTAGAGCTCCAGGAACGAAGGCGCGCGGTGGGACTGGCCCGCGTTGGCGCGCACGCCGAAGCCACGGCCCAGGTCCACGCTCGCGCCCAGCTTGGGCGACAGCAGCGAGTAGTGCCCCACGCGCTCCACGCGCAGCGAAGGCACCAGCTTCACGCGCTCGGAGAACAGGGACAGCTCGTCCATGGCCATGACGCTCGCGCGCCACCACGACGCGGCCTGGCCCCCCACCGCCTGCGTGACGGACTCCGAAGACCCGGCGAGCGTGACGGCGAGCGCGTTCGGCCCCAGCACCGCGCGGCCCTCCACCTCCACGCCGCCCACGGTGTAGTGCTGCGCGCCGGAGTCCACGCCGGTGGTGCCGCCGGTGACGTCCAGCCAGTCGCGGCGGAAGAACCCGCGAGCGCTGCCCTCGCCCGTGTCACCGAAGGGCCGTGCCCAGCGAGCCCCCAGCGACAGGCGCGTCTGGTCCTGACGGCGGGACGCGGTGGGGTTCTGCACGGTGCCCGCGAGCGCGCGGTCCTCCAGCGACAGCTCCGCCAGCACGTCCACGCGTCCGCCACCGTCCAGGCCGTGCCGGTACTTCAGGAGCGCACCACCGCCGCGAGCGTCGTTGCGGGTGCGCACCTCCTGCGTGAGCGGGTTGTCGTCCAGCGCGGGCAGTTCGTCCACGCGGTAGCTGAAGTCCCCTTGCGAGCGGCCACCGTGCAGCAGCACCAGCGCCTGACCGTCGAGCAGCGCGCCCGACGCGGCGACGTGGGCCATCACGGTGTCGAAGCTGCCGTAGGTGACCTCGCCGCTGGAGAGCAGCCGTGAGGAAGGCGCACGGGTGACGAGGTTGACCGCGCCGCCCAGGCCGCCCGCGCCGTAGCGGGCCCCGGCCGCGCCGCGAAGGATCTCCATGCGCTCCAGCAGCGCGACGGGGATGAGCGACAGGTCCGCGACGCCGCCCGCGCCGTTGAGCGGAATGCCATCCAGGAACACGAGCACGCCATTGGACGACGCGCCGCGAACCACCAGGCTCTTGCTCTGGCCATAGCCGCCGGAGTCCTGCACGACGAGGCTCGCGGATCCGCCGAGCAACTCCGCCGTGTCGCGAGCTTCACCCGCGCGTTCGCGGGCATCGATGACGGTGATGGCGCCGGTGGGGTCGCGGCGTTGAGCGGAGTCGACGGGGGCGGAGGGGTCGTCCCTGCCGATGACCTCCACGGTGGGGAGGACGAACTCGGGAAGGGGCGTTTCGCTGGCCTCGGGCGCAGGCGTCTCCTGCCCGGCCCGGGCCAGTCCCTGGAAGCTGAGCACCAGACCCGCGACGGTCCGGGCAAGAAGCGAGCGCCGCATGCTCCGCCTTCCGCTCCCTCCGTCGAAGAGAGAAGGCCTGACGGCAGCACCGCTGCCGCACCCCTGGGCAGGTCTCCTGGCTGACGGGCTCCAGACGTGGGCGCACGCTGCGCCCTTCTGGAAGGAAGCCTCCACCTTCCCCTCGCATCGGGATGCGAAAGTGGTGACAGCCGAGGCTTCCGGCCCTGGACCTCAGGGCAACCCGTACACAGTGGCGGGACCGCGCCGGACTCACACCGGCTTCCCTCTTGAAGGCCCGGCATGGGCACCCAAGGGCCCGGCCGTTCTAGGAGGTCACCCCATGCCCGTCAAGGCGCGGCCCGTGCGGCCACGGCTCACGGAGCCTGCTGGATGCGGACCAGGCGAGCGCCGTTCTTGTCCTGCACGCGCAGGAGCAGGTCCGGCCCGATGGCGGTCATATCGGTCACCTGGGTGCACCGGTCCGGGAAGACGACAATGGGTTGCCGGGCGCCAGCGGTCACGGTCGCACCAGCGTTCGTCACCCTGAGGGCGAAGCGCGAGACGTCGCTGTAATCAAACGCATAGGGGGAGTTGGGCGCTGGGGGACCGATGCGAAGCACCGACACACCCCTGCCGTGCCTCACCACGCGGACGGCAGGTGCCCCCGTGTTCATCACGGGCGCATCCGCCAGGGAGAACGGGATGCCGGAAGTCATGGCCTGGGCGATGGCCGCCGGGGCCACCACGCGGGTGACGAGGTTGAAGGCGGGGTCGTAGTAGCTCACCAGCGCCACGCCGTGAGTGGACACGGAGAGGGAGACACTGCTTCGGTTCTCTGACGGGAACGTCACCACCGTCGTCCGTGTGGGCGGCGCGGTGTCCGTCCTCAGCGCGACGAGGGTCTCACGTTCTCCGGCCTCCCCCTCCCACGGGTATTCCCACGGGGAGTTTCCCAAGGGCCTCGTGGTGAGCAGGAACGCGCCCGGGATGACCCCTGCGGCAGTGAGGTTCGTCAAAGGGATGGAGGTGGAAGCAGCGGGCGCGGCAATGTCATACACCGCCAGGGTTCCCGGGTAGTTCACGCCGGCGATGACGCGCTGTCCATCCGTCTCCACGAAATCGCCGCGGTGGTTGTAGCTGTCAGCAGCGGGCATTTCCAGCAGCGGCGTCACCCCCAATGACAGTTGAGGCCACGTGCCCAGCGAATACAGCGCATGCGGGCCGTTGGGGCTCCCCGACACCAACGTGTAGAGCGAGTACGCGGGGCCAGGAGTGACGCCCAATGGGCCCGTCCCCTCGTGCAGGGGCGCGGACTCAGCGGCCACGAAGCCTTGCTGGAGTTGGAGCGTGCCCAGCTTCGGGTCATACGTCTCCGTTTCGCACGAAGACCCGGCGTCGGAGGTCGTGCCCGCGTCCGCCGCCGTGCCGGCATCGAAGGTCGTGCCGGCATCGAAAGTCGTGCCGGCATCGAAAGCCATGCCCCCGTCGGACGCGGAAGCGGCCGTCAGTCCACACTGTCCGTCGACGCAGACAGTGCGCGGGTTCCAGTCGTTGGAATCCGCGACGTCCCCCTCACCGCAACCCGTGCTGGTCAGTGCCATCGCCAGGGCCGTCAGCACCCAGGCAAACCCCTTGAATCCCTCTCCGGTCTTCATCCGTGGTTGCTCCTGTGCATTGCGCACATGTGGGAAGCGTCATGCGGAGGGGGAATCCGCCACTGCCTGGACCTTCAACGCCGCACCGTACCGATGCGGCACACGGACAGTGCGCGAGGTAGGCATCGAGGAAGTGTTTGTCAATGCGGACCGGGTCGATGCCTCACGGCACCGTGGCGGACGGGCCTCAACCCGAACCGCCTCGATTCCAGACGGTCGCCTCCTCCGAGAGGGAAGCCGCACGGATCCGTGCGGCCTCGGCTCACGGAGCCTGCTGGATGCGGACCAGGCGAGTGCCGTTCTTGTCCTGCACACGCAGGAGCAGATCTGGACCGATGGCATTCATGCCGGTCACCTGGGTGCACCGGTCCGGGAAGACAACGATTGGCTGACGGCTGCCGACGGTCACGGTTGCACCGTTGTTCGTCACGGTGATGGGGAAGCGCGAGACGTCGCTGTCGGTATAGGGGAAGCCCGGCGCGGGAATGGAGCCACGAAGCACCGACATGCCGGCGCCGTGCCCGGCAATGCGGTTGAAGCGCGAACCCACGTTCATCACGGGCGCGTCCGCCAGGGAGAACGGCACGCCGGAAGTGAGCGCCTGGGCAACGGTCGCCGGGGCCACCAGGCGGGCCTTGATGAAGGAGGAGGCCTCGTAATAGCTCACCATCAGTGCGCCGTGAGTGGCCACGGAGACGGAGGCGCTGCGTTGGCTCTCCGCAGGGAACGTCGCCACCGTCGTCTGGGTGAGCGGCGACGTGTCCGTCCTCAACGCGACGAGGGTCTCTGTTTCGCCGGCGCCTCCTGGCGGGTTCCCCAGGGGCCTCGTGGTGAGGAGGAACGCGCCCGGCACGACCGCTGCGGCAGTGAGGGTCGTCAAAGGAATGGAGGTGGAGGCGGAGGGCGCGGCGATGTCATACACGCCCACGGTGCCTGGGAAGTTCACGCCGGTGATGACGTGCTGGCCATCCGTCTGCACGAAGTAACTGCTGTAGTTCGGGAGGCCGGAAGGGCTCATGTCGAGCAGCGGCGCCGAGCCCAACGACAGGAGAGGCCACGTGCCCAGCGAGTACAGCGCATGCGGGCCGTGATAGTTCTCGGACACCAACGTGTAGAGCGAGTACGTAGGGCCGGGCGTCACGCCCACCACGCCGGCCGCCGCGGGTAATGGCACGGACTCACCGGCCACGAAGCCCGGTTGGAGCTGAAGCGTGCCCAGCTTCGGGTCGTACGGGGTGGTTTCGCACGGCCCCGCGTCGAGGTCCCAGCCCGCGTCGATGCTCGTGCCCGCGTCGGACGTGGAAGCGGCCGTCAAGACAGTGTGCGGGTTCCAGTCGTTGGAATCCGCGACGTCCTCCTCACCGCAGCCCGTGCTGGTCAGTGCCATCGCCAGGGTCGTCAGCACCCAGGTAAACCCCTTGAATCCCTCTCCGGTCTTCATCCGTGATTGCTCCTGTGCATTGCGCACATGTGGGAAGCGTCTTGCGGAGGGGGAATCCGCCACTGCCTGGACCTTCAGCGACTGCTTCAACGCCGCACCGGACCGGCGCGGCACACGGACAGTGCGCGAGGTAGGCATCGGGAAAGTGTTTGTCAATGCGGGCCGGAGCAATGCCTCACGGCACCGCGACGAGAGGGGCTGCGCCCGACACCTGGCGCGATGAGCCCATTGCAGGCACACGCACGTGCAAAATGATGCCGAGTAGGGCGTGCCTCCAATTGTCTCCGCACCGCGGAGACAATTCGGCCGCCATCCTTGCCACCGATGCCCCCGGTGCTGACGCGATGCCCCAACTCTCACCGCGCAAGACACGCGCTGGAGCATCCGCGCCCATCCCCGCGCGTGGACGCCGCGCGCACCGCCGCACGGTGCGCTGACTCCACTTCAGAGGCGTACGCCGCTGGCACGCGGACTGCTCAAGCCCCGACGCGACCTCAGGCGGTCGAGCCAGCGAGGTGCCCGGGCCGTGGTGGCGCGGGAGTCTGAAGGGGGAAGCGTGTCGATGCTGATGGCGGGGAAGCGGTTGGCGGTGTTCTCCATCCGCGAGGGCAAGGGCGGGAGCATCTGGGTGCGCGCGGGCAGCGCGTTCGTGAACAAGGACGGCTCGCTCAACGTGCTCCTGGACGTGCTGCCCCTCGACGGGAAGCTGCACGTGCGCGAGGCGGCGGAGAAGCGCGACACGGCGGCGGGCGGACGCTTCGCGGGCGACGCGGGGGTGGAGACGGGCGTGGGGGGCCACTCGTGAAGTGGGCCTGGGCGTGGGTGTTGGGCTGCGTGCTGATGGGGCCGGGGCGTGCGGATGCCGCCAGCCCGCGCATGCAATACGTGGGGGTGGTCAACCTGAATGAAGCCTCGGCGGCACAGTTGGACCTGCTGCCGGGCGTGGGTGAGAAGGCGGCGCAGCGCATCCTCGAGCACCGCAAGAAGCGGCCCTTCGGTCGCGTCGAGGAGCTGGTCCGGGTCAAGGGCTTCGGCAAGAAGAAGTTCCTCAAGCTCAGGGCCCACCTGGCCCTCAGCGGCCCCACGACGCTCAAGGTGGAGCAGGTCCCCGCATCCCCGCCGCCGGGAAGGGAGGGACCCATCACGAACCCATGAAACCCATTGGTTGAGTCAGGCTCATGAGGGCCGCCATTCCCGGGCCCCGGCATGTCCGGGGGTGGCGGCCCTTGCTTCCCGTCCGGCTCAGCGCTCCATCAGCTTGCTGAGGTTCATGTACGAGCACCGGAAGTAGATGAAGAAGATGAGCACCAGCAGCAGCACCAGCTGGAAGTTCTGCACCACGAAGCCGGAGATGCCCACGGCCCCCGTGCGCCGGTTCCATGTGAACGTGGAGGCCTCAATCTCCTGCTTGAAGGACAGCTGCTTGATCTTCGAGGCGCCCTCGAGGGTCAGCGGCTCGGCTTCCACCTTCTTCGACGTCGGAATCACCGAGGACGGAAGCGCCATCGTGCCCCCGAGCGGGTACTGGCCCGAGAACCGGTCCATGCCCTCCACGACCGTGGTCAGCCGGGGGACGTCCAGACGGGCATGGTACTTCAGCCCGCCCGCGACCTTGATGTCCGCCAGGTGCACCTCGATGCGGTCGACGTACTCCTCGTAGACCACCGAGTAATTGATCTTCAGCGTTCCGTCGATGGGCAGCCACGCCACCTTGGACTTGAGGACCACCCCCGCGACCACCTTCGCCGTGCAGGCCCGGATGGGGTCCGTCGGCTTCCACTTGCGCACGGTCCCGCTCAGGTCCTCCACCGTGTTCCACAGCTCCAGCGGCCCGTGCTCCACGCCCAGCAGCGCGCCTTGGAGGTCGCCGAACGCGTTGTTCGTGGCGTCCATCATCAAGCCGTGCAGCCCCTCGCGCTTCGGCCGCTTGTAGTTGTAGCTGAGCGCCGCGTTGCACTTGGTCTTCACATCCACGAAGGACTTGAGCAGGTCCGTCACCCACCCCGTCGGGAAGTACCGGCCCAGGTACTCGCGCGCCAGGTATTTCCCCAGCTCCTCCAGCTTGATGCTGACCTTGGCCCCGCCTCCGTTGGTGGTGACCGAGATCTTCGTCCCGAAGAGCTCGAGGGGAATTGTGGCGCTCGGCGAGCGGATGACGCGACCGTCAGGCAGGACCAACATGATGGACTTCAAGCCTCCTGGAACCGTGCGGCGCCAAGAGCCGCGCTACCGGACAACCAGGAAAACACGGAGGGTTGCCCCCTGGACAGGACCCATCACGCCTGGGGAGCCGCGTCATCCGTCCGCGTCATCGCCGCCCTCCATGGTCCCCGGGCGGGCGTCCCCGTCTTCCTTCCAGCACCCCTTCCGGATTTTGCTGGAACCCCCAGGCCGACGCGCTAGGACACGCCCACCTTTGGAACACAACGGAAAGACAGGGAGGCCGGAGGTGAGGGAGGATGCGCCCATGAAGGACACACAAGCCCCGGAGTCGATGGCAGGCCCGGACGGCAGCAAGTCCCGGGGATCGCAACAGCAGTTGGGCGAGGTGCTGGAGTTCATGCGCCTCTTGTGGGCCGTGGACCATGGCCTGCAGTCCACGTCCAAGCGGATGGAGTCCACGCTGGGGCTCACCGGCCCGCAGCGGCTGGTCATCCGGCTGGTGGGACGCTTCCCGGGCATCACCGCCGGCACGCTCGCCAACATCCTCCACGTGCACCCCAGCACCCTGACCGGGGTGCTCAAGCGCCTGGAGAAGCGTGGCCTGCTGGAGCGCAAGTCGGATCCGCTCGATGGCCGCAAGGCCCTCTTCGCGCTCACCGACTCCGGCCGCGCGCTGGACATCCCGTCGGAAGGCACCGTCGAGTCCGCCGTGCAGCGCGTGCTCGCCCGCATGCCCCGCGACCGCATCGTCTTCACCCAGGAAGTGCTCACCGCGCTCGCCGAGGAGCTGGGCGGCCTCTCCGCGCCCCTGGAGGACGCTCCGGCGGCCTCCCGCTCCACCCCTCCCGCTGAAGGCTGAGCGCGCTCCCCTGCCCTCCCACCGTCCCCAGCGGGCGGGGAGGGCGCGGGTCCCCCTTCCGCGTTGTCCCCAGAACCCTGCCGTCCGCCCCTCCTTCCTGCGGCGGACACAGGCCGTTCCCTTCCGCCCTCCGCCCCTGCGATGCACGCGCGAAGACGGCGGGAGTGCGTCACAATTGGGAAATAGCCTGCCCCGCCCGGGGTTGGCTCGCGACCGACGAGCGGACAAGCCAGCGTGAACCTCGAGACACCGCAGAGCCCAGGCCCCGAGCTGCCGCCCCCGCCACCTCCTCCGGCCCCGCCGCCCCAGGCCCGGCGCGAAGCGCGCTCGCACGGCGTGGCGGAGCTGCTCGCCCAGGTGCGCGCCCGCCAGCGCCGCCAGCTCTGGGCCCAGGGCGCCCTGCTGGGCACCGTCACGGCCCTCGTGCTCCTGTTCGCCACGGGCCTGTTGGGCCGCGTGGCGCCGGGGTTCGCGCAGGGGCTGCTGTGGCTCGCCGTACCGGCGGGCGCGGCGGTGGCGGCCTTCTTCGGCGTCGTGCTCGCGCGCCGGCAGGTGGGCGACGACCTGCTCACCGCCCGGCTCGTGGGCCAGCGCCGCCCGGAGCTGTCGCTGGACGTGCTCGCCGCGGTGGAGCTGTCGCGCGAGCGCCGGGAGGAGGCCGGCTGGTCTCCGCAGCTCGCGGACGCGTTCCTGCGGCAGATGGACGAGCGGGCCCGCACGGTGGACGCCGGGCTCGTGGTGGACCGCCAGCCGCTGCGCCGCGTGGCCATGGCGTGCGGCGCCGCGGTGCTGCTGCTCGCGGTGGCGCTGTTCTTCGTGGGCGGCCGGTGGGCCGCGGGCTGGAAGCACCTGCGGGAGCAGGCCGCGCGCCCGGAGACCGCCGCGCAGGTCGAGCCCATCACCGGTGACATCGAGCTGACGTACCGCTACCCCGCGTACACCGGCCTGGCGCCGCGCACCGTGCCGGGCACCAACGGCGAGGTCAGCGCGCCCGCCGGCACCGAGGTCGCGCTGAAGACGCGCTCGGACCGCCCCATCGAGCGCGCGGAGGTCGTCGTCAACGACCAGACGCTGCCCCTCACCGTCACCGGCGGCCGCGAGCTCACCGGCAGCTTCGTCGCCCAGAAGGGCGGCCACTACCACTTCGTCTTCTACGGCGCGCGCGCGAAGCCGCTCGCGGTGGGCCCGGACATCCCCCTCACCGTGGAGGCGGACAAGTCCCCCCAGGTGACGTTGCTCACGCCGTCCACGGAGATTGAGGTCGACCCCGGCCAGACGGTGACGCTCAAGTACGAGGCCACCGACGACTACGGCCTGTCCGGCCTGGCTCTGGTGTTCCGCATGCCCGGCGCGAAGCAGGAGACGCGCGTGAACCTGCCGCGCGAGGACAGCCGCCGCAGCCGGGGCACCTTCAACTGGGACCTGGGCCCGCTCAAGCCCGCCCCCGGCGACCGCATCACCTACTACGTGGAGGCGAAGGACAACGACGCGGTGGAGGGCCCCAAGAAGGGCGTCAGCCGCACGCAGACCCTGCGCGTCTACAGCGCCGCCGAGCACCGCCGCGCCGCCCTGGAGAAGGCGGAAGTCCTCTGGGGCCGGCTCGTGGACCACCTGGCGGACCGCCTGGAGGGCCCCGACCGCGCGAAGCAGAAGGACGCGCAGGCGGTGGAGTCCGCGAAGTCCGTGGACACCAACGGCCAGCAGCTCGCGGACGACTTCCGCGCCCAGGGCTCCGAGCTGTCGCGCGAGAAGGACGTCCCCAAGGAGATCATCTCCGCGCTCCTGAACATCGGCGGGGAGCTCAAGCGCAGCGTGGGCACCACCTCCGACTTCCGCCGCCTGTACCTGCGCACCCAGCGAGCGCGCGGCGAGGACTGGGGCACCGGCACCCGGCTCACCGCCGTGGTGGAGGACGAAATCGAGGGCCTGGAGCGCGACATCCTCTACCTGGAGTCGCTGCTGGACCGGCAGAAGCTGGAGGCGCTCCAGGAGCTGACGAAGCAGCTGGCCAACGAGCGCCGCGACCTGTCCCGCCTCATCGAGCAGTTCAAGGCCAACCCGGACGAGGCCGCGCGCGAACAGGTGATGCAACAGATCCAGCAGCTCAAGTCGCGCATCCAGGAGCTGATGCAGCGCATGGCGGAGCTGCGCAAGGGCATCCGCGACGAGCACCTCAACGCCGAGGCGCTGTCGGAAATGATGGAGCAGGAGGACATGCAGGGCGCCATGGATGAAGTCGAGCGCCTGATGCAGGAGGGCAAGGCGGACGAAGCCCTGGCGAAGCTCCAGGAGCTGGGCATGCAGATGGACGAGATGCTCGACTCCATGGACAAGTCCCAGGAGGACTTCGGCGCGGAGCAGTACCCGGAGCTGGCGGAGAAGTTCGGCAAGTTCATGGACGACCTGCAGGGCACCATGGACGAGCAGCAGAAGGTCGCCGAGCAGACGCGCGCCCTGCGCGACCAGGCCCGCAGCCAGAACCGCGACCGGCTCAAGGAGAAGGGCCAGGCCCTCAAGGACGAGCTCGCGCGCAAGGTGCAGCAGGTGCAGGAGCACTACCAGAAGCTGGACCCGGGTCGCCTCAACAGCCGCGCGGCCCGCCCGCTGGAGGAGGCCCAGTCCGAGCTGCGCAACGTGGAGAACGCGCTCAAGGTGGACGACTTCGACCTGGCCGCGGAGTCCGCCGCCCGCGCCGAGGACGCCGCGCGCCAGCTGTCCAGCATGGGCGAGCAGCAGCGCCAGCTGGACGAGATGTTCGGCAACCCGCCGGAGGTGCGTCAGCAGTCCGCGAAGCTCGCGGAGCAGCTCAAGAAGGACGCGCGCGACGTGTCGGACGTGAGCCAGCAGTTGCAGAACCTCTTCCCGCCGCCGGGCTCGCAGCTGTCGCAGCAGGAGAAGCAGCAGCTCCAGCAGTTGGGCCAGCGCCAGCAGCAACTGGAGCAGCGCGCGCAGGGCCTGCGCCAGCAGATGGAGGACATGGAGCAGACGGCGCCGCTCTTCGGCGAAGAGGCCGGCCAGCAGATGGATGAGATTGGCCAGCGCATGGGCGAGGCGTCCCAGCGCATGCAGGGCAAGGACCCCGGCCGCGGCTACGGCGAACAGCAGGCCGCCATGGAAGGCCTCAAGCGCTTCCAGCAGCAAATGCAGCAGAGCCAGAAGGGCCGCAAGGGCGGCCGCGGGCTGCCCATGCCCATGGGCTCCGGCCGCCAGCAGGAGGGCAACGGCCGCAACCCGCAGGACAAGGTGGAGCTGCCGGACGAGGACGCGTTCCAGGCGCCTCGCGAGTTCCGCAAGGACCTGCTGGACGCCATGAAGCAGGGCGCGCCGGAGAAGTACCGCGAGCAGGTGAAGCGCTACTACGAGGAGCTGGTGAAGTGAGCCGCCGCACGCACGCGTCCATCCCCTGCCTGGGCCTCCTGTGCGCCCTTCTCCTCGCCGTCCCCACGGCCTTCGCGCAGCCGCCAGACGCGGCCCTCAAGGAGGACGTGAAGCAGCGGCTGGGCAAGGTGGAGCAGTCCCTGGATGACTGGGACGTGGGGAGCGCCCGCCGCGAGCTGGCCGAGGTGGAGAAGCGCGTGCCGTCCGAGCTGGAGCCCCTGAAGTACTTCCAGGGGCGCGTGGCCTTCGAGGAGGGCCAGTACGAGGACGCGGTGACGCTGCTGGAAGCGGCCAACATCGAGGACAAGCCGGGCAGCTACCTGCGGCTCGCGAAGGACACGCGCGCCATCGTCAAGGACCACCAGCGCGCGGAGTCCGAGCACTTCATCTTCTACTACCCGAAGGGCAAGGAAGAGGTGCTGGTGCCCTACGCGCTGGAGACGCTGGAGTCCATCCACCGCGCGCTCGCGGAGGACCTGGGCTGGACGCCTCCGGGCAAGGTGCGCGTGGAGGTGGTGAACAACGCGCGCGAGCTGTCCCGCGTCAGCACCCTGACGGAGAAGCAGATCCGCACCACGGGCACCATCGCCATCTGCAAGTTCAACAAGCTGATGGTGACGAGCCCCAAGGCCGTGGCGCAGGGCTACGACTGGCAGGACACGCTGGCGCACGAGTACGTGCACCTGGTGGTCAGCCAGCTGTCCCACAACACCGTGCCCATCTGGCTGCACGAGGGCCTGGCCAAGTTCCTGGAGTCGCGCTGGCGCGGCAAGGGTGGCCTGGCCATGACGCCCTCCACGCAGGCGCTGCTGGGCAAGCGCGTGAAGGAGGACAAGCTCATCCCCTTCGAGAAGATGCACCCCTCCATCGCCATGCTGCCCACGGCGGAGGACGCGGCCACCGCGTTCGCGGAGGTGTTCTACGCCATCGACTACATCCACGGCACCAAGGGCACCGCGGGCCTGCGCACGCTGCTCCAGGAGCTGAAGGCGGGCCAGCTGGACAAGAAGGCGGTGGAGGCGGCGACGGGCATGCCCTTCCCCCTCTTCGAGAAGACGTGGCTGTCCTACGTGAAGAAGCAGCCCTTCCCCCAGGAGCTGGTGCCGCGCGACGACCGCGTGGTGCTCAAGGAGGACGCCAAGGGCGCGCAGAAGGACGGCGACAAGAAGAAGGGGCGTGAGATCTCCTTCGGCGGTTTCTCCGAGGTGACGGAGGTCCCCGCGCGCAAGTTCGCGCACCTGGGCGAGGTCTTGCGCGAGCGCAACCGCGTGAAGGCCGCCGCGGAGGAGTACGCGCGGGCGCACAAGCTGGTGGGCGACAAGTACGAGTCCGTCTCCAACAAGTTCGCGCTCGCGCTGCTGGAGCTGCGCCGGCTGGACGAGGCGGAGTCCGTGCTGCGCGGCTCGCTGCGCATGCACCCGGGCTCGCCCTCCACCAACGTGCACCTGGGCCGCATCCTGCTGTTCCGCAAGGACTACCCGAAGGCGAAGACGGCGTACCTGGAGGCGCTGGCCTCGGACCCGTTCGACCCTGAAATCCACGTGGCCCTCACGCGCATCCACGGCGCGCTGGGGGAGACGGCGCTCGCGTCGCGCACGCGCGTGGCCGCCGCCAACCTCACGGGCCTCAAGCCCGACGACGTGGACCGCGCCGCCCAGGCCTTCCTGCGCGCGGAGGACGAGCTGTCGGAGACGAAGAACGTCCCCGCCGGCACACCCGACGCGCCGAAGGCCGCACCGAAATCTTCCCCGGCCCCCAAGCCCGCGAAGTAGCCACCCTCCCCGGCTGCCAGCCAGCCGGGGCAATGCCTTCGTTGCCTTCCCGCCCTCCCGGGATGCCTAGCTTTTCGGGCACAGGAGGACGGATGGCGTTCCCAGACAGCCGTGTGGTGCTGAACGTCCGCGCCCGGTCCCGGGGCCAGTGGTGCTGTCCACTGGCGCACCCGACCGCTGGCGCAACGTGAGTTGGCACACGTCTGCCTTCCTACGCCCTGGGTCCGCCGTGGCGCCCTGCCCCAAGGTGCGCCGCGCGGATCCGGCTACCCCCGGTCCACCGACTTTGTCCCGCCTCACTTCCGAGGCCTTGAAAAGGAGCAGCACCCAATGAAGCGCACCCTGCACGGAGTCACCCTCGCCGCGGTCCTCTTCACCGGCGGTGTCTCGCTGGCCCAGAGCGCCACGCCCGCCGCGAAGCCCGCCGCCAAGGGCATGGCCGACTTCAAGGGCTTCATGGCCCCCACGGACCCGAAGGCCTTCCTGGAGCGCCTGCACTACATCAACCAGTCGGAGATCAAGCAGGCCGAGCTGGCGCAGAAGACCTCCGAGAACCCGGACGTGAAGAGCTACGCGAAGATGATGATTGATTCGCACACGGCCGCGGACAAGCAGGTCATGGACTTCGCGAAGACGCAGAAGATGACCCTGGCGGACATGCCCAAGCCCGCCAACGACATGGAGAAGAAGGCCATGGCCGCCGACAAGGCGCACATGGAGAAGCTCCAGACCCTCAAGGGCATGCCGTTCGACTCGTGTTACATGGCCAATCAGGTCGGCGCCCATGACGACGCCATTGGCAAGGTGATGGCCGCGAAGCAGGGCATGACCTCCGCTCCCGCGGAGATGACCACCATGCTGACGCAGCTCAGCCAGGAGCTGCCCAAGCACCGCGACATGGCCTACCAGACGCTGGGCAAGCTGCCCCAGACCATGGGCGTGGGCGGCTCCGGCATGCAGGGCGGCTCCATGGACCACGGCTCCATGAACCACGGCTCCCCGGGCTCCATGGGCGGCTCGATGGGCGGCTCCACGGGCACCACGGGCGGCTCCATGGGCGGCTCGACGGGCACCACGGGCGGTGCGACGAAGACGAAGTAATCCAGCTTCGCTGAAGCACCTGACGCCTCCTGGGAAGAGCATTCCCGGGAGGCGTCTTCGCGTGCATGATGCCGCGCCATGTCACGACTGATTGCCCTGGCCTCCTGTGTCTCCGTGCTGCTGCTGACCGGCTGTTCCAACGACGCGGACGCCATCTGCGACTACCGCAAGGAGTGCTTCGACTCCGACCTGGACACCGGCAAGTGCGCCGAGAAGATTGGCGCCTGGGAGGACGAGAAGGAGAGCGAGCAGGACGACCGCCGCGAGCGCACCGCGGAGTGCTCGGAGTGCATCGCCGACCGCACCTGCTCGGAGGTCGTCGCCAGCTGCATCGACGACTGCTTCGGCATCCCCTGAGGCGGCCTGCGCACGCCCCAGGGAAGGCCTCGCGGGGCGCGCGCTACTTGCGCGTCCAGCGGTCCAGCCAGCCCAGCACCTCATCGTGCCACTGGATGCTGTTCTGGGGCTTGAGCACCCAGTGGTTCTCATCCGGGAAGTAGAGGAAGCGTGACGGGATGCCCCGGCGCTGGAGCGCGGTGAAGGTGGCGATGCCCTGCGTGTCCACCACGCGGTAGTCCTTGCCGCCGTGGATGACGAGCATGGGCGTCTTCCACCTGGCCACGTGGTTCACCGGGTTGAACTTCTCGTACGTCTCCGGCTTCTCCCACGGCAGCGCCTTGTGCTCCCACTCGGGGAACCACAGCTCCTCGGTGTCGTAGTAGGCGGCGCGCTCGTCGAAGATGCCGTCGTGGTTCACGAGGCACTGGAAGCCGTCCGCCCAGTTGCCGGCGATCCAGTTGATCATGTACCCGCCGTAGCTGCCGCCCAGCGCGCACCGCTTCGTCTTGTGGATGAAGGGGTACTTCTGGAGCGCGGCGTCCACGCCCTTCTTCAGGTCCTCCAGCGGCTTGCCGCCCCAGTCTCCGGCGATGGAGTCCGTGAAGGCCTGGCCGTAGCCGGTGGAGCCGTGGAAGTCGATCATCACCGTGACGTAGCCGCGGCCCGCGTACACCTGCGGGTTCCACCGGTAATGGAAGTGGTTGCCGAAGCTGCCCTGCGGCCCGCCGTGGATGAGGAAGGCCATCGGGTACTGGCGCTTCGGGTCGAAGTCCACCGGCTTCACCAGGTAGCCGTGCACCGTCTCGTTGTTCCAGCCCGGGAAGTTGAACTGCTCGAAGGCGCCGAACTTCAGGCCCGCGAGCGCCTCCTGGTTCACCTGGGTGAGCTGCCGCGCGCCGGTGCCGTCCGCCTTCATCGCGTACAGGTCCGACGGCGAGTCCAGGTCATCCATGGCGTAGACGACCTGGCCGTCCGCCGCGGGCTGGGCGCCGTCCGCGTTGCCCGCTTGCGTGAGGCGGCGCGGCTTGCCGGAGGCCACGTCCAGCGCGAACACGGCGTTCTGCCCCACGTCGTTGGCCGTCGTGTAGAGCGTGGCGCCGTCGTTGCTCCACGCGAGCGAGCCGGCGGAGCGGTCCCAGTCCTGCGTCAGCACGCGCTCCTGGCCGCCCGGCCACGTGCGCAGGATGACGCGGAAGCGGTCGGACTCGTAGCCGGGGCGGGACATGGCCACGTACGCGAGCGTCTTGCCGTCCGGGCTGAACGTGGGGCTCGTGTCCGTGGCGCGGTTCTTCTCCGTGAGCTTGCGCGGCTTCGCCTTGCCGTCGATGGGCGCGTGGAAGAGGTCCAGGTCGGTGGACCAGGACTCGGTGCGGCCTGCGTCGCGCGCGGCGAAGACGAGGCCCTTGCCGTCCGGCGTGAAGGTGAACTCCTCCGCGCCGCCAAAGGGCTTGCTGGGCGCGTCCGCGTCCATGCCCTTCATCACGTCCACGGGCGTGCCGCCGGCCACGGGGACGACGAACAGGTGGGAGCGCGTGCCGTCCCGCCACGTGTCCCAGTGGCGCGCGAAGAGCTGATCATACGCCTGGCCGGTGGTCTTCTTCTTCTCCGCCTCCGCGGCGCGCTGCGTGTTGCACGCGAGGTCCGCGCAGTCCGGGCGCACGTCCAGCGCCACCGCGAGCTGCTTGCCGTCGCGCGACAGCGCGAAGCTGTTCACGTCCTGCGGCAGCTTGGTGACGGGCAGCGGCTCACCGCCGTCCAGGGGCAGGCGCCACACCTGCGAGGAGCCTCCGCGCGACGACAGGAAGAAGAGGCTCTTGCCGTCCGGGGCCCAGACGGGGTCGCTGTCGCTGTCCGGGTGGGAGGTGAGCTGGCGCGGCGCGGAGCCGTCCAGGTTGGCGAGCCACAGGTCGGTGCGGCCGCGGTTCTTCTCCAGGTCGGTGGAGCGCAGGACGTAGGCGACCTGGCGGCCGTCGGGCGACACGCGGGGGCCGCTGAGCCGGCGCAGCGTGACCAGGTCCTGTTGGTTGAACGGATGGGGCGCGGGCGCCGGGTTGGCGCCGAGCGCCAGGGCCGCGAGGAGCGACAGGGGCACGGGGAGGTTCCTCCGGAAGGATGGAACCCGGACCGTGCCCTTGGGAGGGCGGGCTGTCCACCGCTGGATGCGGGCCGGGTGGAAGGGGTGGAAGGCTCCGACGCGCGGTGCTAGAGATTCAGCCCATGAGCGCACCCATCGTCGTCCACATCTGGTCCGACTTCGTTTGACCCTGGTGTTACGTCGGCCTCGGTGAGGTCGAGAAGCTGAAGAAGGAATACGACGTCCAGGTGGAGTGGCACCCCTACTTCCTGCGCCCGGAGACGCCTCCGGAAGGGCTGCCGTTGCCCGAGTACGTGCGCCAGGGGATGAAGGACCCCAACAACCCGCTGAAGCTCCGCGCCGCGAAGGCCGGGCTGAAGATGGTGCACCGGGACATCATCCCGTCCACGCGCCGTGCGCACGAGGCGGCGGAGTACGCGCGCGCGCAAGGCCGGCTGGAGCCCTTCCAGGCCGCCATCCTGCGGCGCTACTGGACCGAGGGTGAGGACCTCTGGCAGTGGGACACGCTGCGCGGTGCGGGCGCGGAGGCCGGGTTGGATCCGGACGAACTCCAGCGCGCGGTGGAGGAAGGCCGCTACCGGCATCTGGTGGAGGAGTCCGTGCGCGAGGCCCAGGAGATGGGCATCCGCGCGGTGCCCACGTTCATCCTGGGTGACAAGCTGGCCATCCAGGGCGCGCACGAGTACCCGTCGTTCCAGAAGGCCATGCAGCAGCTGGGCGCGAAGCCGAAGCAGCAGGGCTGAGCGCTACAGGCCCTTCACCAGGATGAGCAGCCGCGCGAAGGTCTCCGGACCTTCGCCGGCCAGCCCCCGGGCGAAGTCCAGGAACGTGGGGGCCTGCTCCACGTGCTTGGCGACGACCTGGAACGCCTCCACGGCGGCGGCGTCCAGCGTGGACACGGGCGTGCCGGGAGCCTCCAGCAGCGCCACCACGGCCGGGTGCCCGAGCAGGACCCAGCGCACCACGGACGCGCGCAGCACGAGCAGGAACACGGCGTTCAGGAGGCTCGGGGCTTCCGTGAACGGGTGGCGCAGGACGTGGTTGAGCGCGTGGTGCAGGAAATACTGGTGCACGCGCTCGCCGTGCAGGGACTCCAGGGCGGCGCGCCGGGTGGCGTGGAGTCGCCACGCTTCGTCCGGGTTCGCGTTCGAGCCGCCGTAGGACGCGTGAACGTCGCGCACGAGTGAGAGGAAGCGCGGGCTGCTCACGGCGGCCTCGCGCGAGCGGAGCACCGCGCCGCAGATGCCGGCCCACGGTCCGCCGGGCAGCTCCAGCGCGTCGAGTTGCGCATGCAAGGACGCGAGCGTGTCCACGGATTCGTACTCGCGAAGGATGCGCACGAGCCGCGACCCAGCCGTTTCCACGCGGCTTTCGTTCGCATCCAGCGCGAAGTCCGCCAAGGGCTCGCGCGTTGCGAACGCGGAAGCATCCACGGCTTCACTCGCGTTGGCATGCCGTGATGCCTCGCTCGCAGCCAGCGCGGGGCCCGCCATGGGTTCGCGCGCCGCGGTCGCGGACGCTTCCTCGGTTTCGCTCGCGCTGGCATGGCTTGCCGCCAGTGCGAACGCCGTCGTCCCCGGGAAGTAGAAGTCGCCCAGGCCCAGCGCCATGCGGCCCAGCGCATACAGCCTCGCGGCGAACGGGACCTCGCGCCGGTTCAGGAGCCGCAGCATCGCTTCGCGCACGGTGTCCGCGTGGGCCGTCCAGGCATCGTCGCCCGCCGCCACCTGCCGCGCGACCTGCGGACGCAGGGCCTGCTCCTCGGGTACGGGCTCGCGCACCAGCGCGTCCTCCGCCAGCAGGCACAGGCGCGCTGTCTCCGGGCACGCGAGCGAACCCGCCATCTCCACCTGCGTGCCCCAGCGCGTGAGCACCCGTGGAAAAACGGAGCAGCCGTCCGGCAACACCGCTTCGCCGTAGCGGCGCTGAAGCGAGCACAGCTTCGCTTCATCCAGGAAGGCGCAGTGTCCGTCCGCGCGCTTGCCCAGGATGCCCGCCTGCTGGCCCGTGGCGCCTTCCGGGTTCGGGGTGATGAGCGCCGCGACTCGCGCTTCGTCCGGGCTGCCCGCGACCTTCTCTCGCAGCAGGCTCCAGCGCGACTCGCTGATGGGCACCGTGAGCCCCGCGCAGCAGGTGTCCTCGCACGCTTCCGCGATGCAGCGGAAGCGCGCCATGTAGCGGGGGGCGGAGGCGGTCATGGGCGGCAGTCTACTTGCGGCCCAGCGCCTTCTTCACGAACCCCCAGAAGCGGCCCGCGCGGTCCTTCAGGTCCGCGCCCCGGCGCTCCTCGGCGGCGCTCACCGCCTCCTTGCTCACCTGGAGCTGCCGCTGGAGCTCCTCCGGCGAGTAGCGCGTGGCGAGCGTCGCCTTCACTTCCTTGCGCGTCGAGTACTCGCGCGCCTCCACGTGCAGCACGCATTCGGAGTCGAGCTTCAGCGTCACGGCCACGCGCACGGAGCCCTTGGGGCCGCGGGGCAGCCCCTCCATGCGCACCGTGCCCAGGTACTCGTTGGCGGAGATGTGGTTGTCCTCGCCCTGGAAGATGGACAACTCCATCCGCTCTTCGTTGTCCTGCGACGTGCTGATGGCGAACGAGCGTTGCGTGGGCAGCGGGCTGTTGCGCTCGACGACGCGCTTGAAGGCGCCGCCGGGCATGGCCACGCCAATGGTCATCGGCAGCACGTCGATGAGCACCACGCTGCTCACCTTGTCCACCGAACCCGAGTACAGCGCCGCGCCCAGCGCGACGGCCTCGTCCGCGTTGACGCTCGCCTGCGCGTTCTTGCCGAAGAGGCCCTTCAACTTCTCGCGCACCAGCGGCATGCGGCTCATGCCGCCCACGAGGATGATGTCGTCCACCTCGGAGGCCTTCAGCTTGGCGTCCAGGAGCACGTCGCGCACCACGTCGATGGTGCGGTTGAGCAGCGGGTCGCAGATCTTCTCCAGGTCCTGGCGCGACATCGTCACGCGCAGGTCCCGGGGACGGCCCGCGTTGTCCATCATCAGCATGGGGATGTGGACCTCGAAGGTGCTGCGCTCGGACAGCCCCATCTTCGCGCGCTCGGCGGCGTCGGCCACGCGTGAGAGGGCGATGCCGTCGCCGTTGAACGCGATGCCCTCCTTCTCCTGGAAGCGCTCCAGGAGGAAGTCGACGATGAGGTTGTCGAAGTCGATACCGCCCAGGAAGATGTCGCCGCCGGTGCCCAGCACCTCGAAGACGTTCTTCTCGATGCGCAGGATGGTCGCGTCGAAGGTGCCGCCGCCCAGGTCGTAGACGAGCACCTTCTTGTTGAGCTCGCGGTTGAGGCCGTACGCGAGCGCCGCGGACGTGGGCTCGTTGAGGATGCGCTCCACCTTGAGGCCGGCCATCGCGCCTGCCTTGCGGACCGCTTCACGCTGCGGTTCGGAGTAGTAGGCCGGCACCGTCACCACGGCGCGCTCCACCTTCTGGTTGAGGTGGGTTTCGGCCATCTCCTTGCACTCGCGCAGGATGATGCCCTGCACCTCTTCCAGCGACAGCACGTCGTTGCCCAGGCGCACGGCGGCGCGGCCGGCGGCGTCGGGGGTGATTTCGTAGTGGAAGCGCTCGCGGACCTGCTTCACCACGGCGCTGTCGTAGGGACGGCCGACGAGGCGCTTCGCGCCGTAGATGGTGTGCGTGGGCCGCAGCACCAGTTGGTTCTTCGCGCGGTGGCTGACGAGCAGCTTGCTCTGCGCGCTCAGCGAGATGACGGACGGGATGGTGTTGTAGCCCTCGCGCGAGCGCAGCACGACGGGGCGGCCGTTGGACAGCAGCGCCACGCAGGAGTTGGTGGTGCCCAGGTCGATGCCGATGACGGGGCCCGTGCCCGCCAGCGTCTGCGGCGGCGTGAGGTAGATGGGGCGCACCTGGCCGTTGGCGTCCAGGGCCGGAGGTGGCGCGGGCGCCGCGGGGGCCGCGGCGGGCGCGAGCATCGCGGGGGCGCTCGGAGCAACGGGGGCCGGAGGGGCCTGGCGCACGGAGGGAGGCAGCACGCTCGGCGGGGGCGCGGGAGGAGGTGGCGCCATGGGCCGCGCGGCGGGACGTCCCGGTGATGACGTGGACTCGCGCGCCAGCTCCAGCGGCCCGTCGTCGTCCACGGACAGGTCCAGGTCGAACTCGGCGCTGCCGCCGGACGGGCGCTGCGGCGCGGGAGGCTGCTGCGGGACGGCGCGGCCCCAGGAGGACGCGGGCTCCTGGGACAGGTCGGGAGCACGGCCCGTGGCGGAACCGGGCTCGCGGCCCAGGCCCGGCGCGGCGGGGCGATTGGCGAAGGAGCCGGGCTCCAGCGGCAGCTCACCGGGAGCCCGCGCGGTGGGACGTCCAGCCACGGAGCCCGGCTCACGGCCCAGGCCCGGCGCGGCGGCACGGCCACCCGACGAGAGAGACTCGAGTCCCAATCCAGGCACGGCCCGGCCCGCGACGGATCCAGGCTCACGACCCAGGCCCGGTGCGCCACGACCGGCTGCGGACCCGGGCTCCAGGCCCAAGCCCGGTGCGCCACGACCGGCTGCGGATCCGGGCTCCAGGCCCAAGCCAGGCACGGAGCGACCCGCTGCGGACCCAGGCTCACGACCCAGGCCCGGCGCACCACGACCGGCTGCTGACCCGGGCTCCAAGCCCAATCCAGGCGCACCACGACCGGCTGCGGACCCGGGCTCCAGGCCCAAGCCAGGCGCGGCCCGGCCCGCGACGGATCCAGGCTCACGGCCCAACCCAGGCGCACGGCCAGCGGCGGATCCGGGCTCACGGCCCAACCCAGGCGCACGACCGGCCGCGGATCCGGGCTCACGGCCCAGGCCCGGCGCGGCGGCACGGCCTGGAGACGACGCAGGCTCACGGCCCAGCGGCCGGTGCCGGCCCGGTGAGGATGCGGGCTCTCTCGCCAGCTCCAGCGGTGCCTCGTCGTCCAGGGACGACAGGTCCAGGTCGAACTCGGTGCTGCCACCGGAGGCCTGCGCGGGCGCTGCCGGCGGCGCGGCGGGCGGAGGCGGAGCGGCGCGCTGCACGGACGGCGGTGCCACCGGCGCGGCTCTCGGCGGCGGCGCGGAGTCCAAGACGTCCGAGAAATCCAGCTCGAACCCACTCGCATCACCCGCGCCCGAAGCCGCGCTGTCCTCCACCGAGATGCCCACCTCGATGGGCGCCTCTTCGAGCGGCTCGCCCATCGCGATGGGCGCGTCCATGGCCGGAGCCTCGAACTCGAAGTCGAACCCGGGCAGCGGCTCGTCGCCTCCCGACAACACGCCCGGCACGGTGGGCGGAGGCGTCCCCGCGATGAGCTCATCCAGCGGGATGTCCACGTCGTTCGCGGAGTCCGCCAGCGCCAGGCCCACGTCCTCTTCCGGAGCCCCCAGCGAGAACGGCTCATCCGCTCCGCCCAGCGACAGCGGCTCATCCGCGGGAGCCGGGCTGGACGGCGCATCCAGGTCGTTGAACAGCGAATCGGGCGCGGGGCTGGACGGCGCATCCAGGTCATCGAACAGCGAGTCGAGCGCGGCGCCCCCCGGGGCCTGCGGCGCGGGACGCGTGGGCGCGGGCGGCGCGGGACGCGTGGGCGCAGGCGGCGCGGCAGGACGCACGGGTGCCACGGCGGCGGGACGCGGCGGCGCGGCCACGGGCGGACGCACCGGTGCGATTCCCGGCGCGGCCAACGGCGCGATGCCTGGAGCCACGACCGGCGCGATTCCCGGAGCGACCGCCGGCGCGATGGACGGCAGCGGCGCGGCGGCCGGCGCGGCACCCGCGCCCGGCTTGCGCTGAAGCATCAGGTCCACGAGCGCGCGGCTCGCGATGTCCAGGTCCTCGAACGCCAGCCCCATGCCCGGAGGCCCCGCGGGGTCGTTCACATCGCGCACCCAGCGCACGGTCGCGGTGCCCTGGAGCACGCGCACGCCATTGGCGATCTGCACCTCGAAGCGTACGGGCGTGCCCACCGGCTGCGGCGTGCGCGAGCGGATGAACATGCCCCCGGGACTGATGTTGGTGGCGAACTCCTCGGTGAAGCTCCCCACAGTCTCATGCTTGAGCTTCACCAACAGACCGACCGACTTGCGGTCCGAGGTACGCCGACCTTGATCCATGGTTTGGCACTGTCGCGTCCGGGGGCCATTCCCTCAAGAGGGTTCTGGCCCCCTGCCCGGCCGTCCGGTATCCCCTCAAGGCCCAGGTGCGCCTGCGTCTTACCTGTATGTCCCCGCTATCCTGGGACTTCGTTGCCCCTCCAGGAAGCAGTCCGGGTCTTCCGGACAGGAGTTCCCGATGAACGCGGTTCCCCATTTCGCCCCGGTTCCCCTGCATGCGCGGTGGCTGGTGGACCGCCGGCACGACCTGCTCTCCACGGTCGGGGGGCTGGGCGCGAGCCTGGCGCTGATGGCGCTGCACGTGCTGGGCGGCGTGAGCGGGCCGCCGCTGTGGTGGGCGTGGGTGCTGCTCCTGGACGGGCCGCACCTGTTCGCGACGGTGTCGCGCACGTACCTGGACGCGCGCGAGCGGAAGGCGCGGGCTCGGCTGCTCTGGGGCAGCCTGGGCTGGTTCGTGGCGGGGCCGGCGGTGTTCGCGGTGTCGGTGCTGGCCGGGCAGCGCTGGCCGTTCGCGGTGTTCGTGACGCTGGCGGCGCTCTGGGCGTACTGGCACGTGGTGCGGCAGCACTACGGCATCATGGTCCTCTACCAGCGCAAGGCCGGGGAGAAGGACGCGTGGGACCGGCGGCTGGACAGCGTGACGCTGTACGTGGGGTTGCTCGCGCCGTTCGTGGCGTTCGCGCTGACGCATCCGGGGGCCCGCCGCCGGCTGGGGCTGATGGCGGAGCCGACCTGGGAGGTCGGGGTGGCGCACGCGTGCTTCGGACTGGTGCTCGCGGTGGTGGGCGTGCTCGCGGCGCGGCAGGTGTGGCGGTGGCGCCGGGGGCTGGGGGTGAACGGGCCGAAGCTGCTGATGCTCGGCGCGGCGCTGGGGCTGACGTCGCTGGTGTTCTGGCCGTCGGTGTCGCGCCGGATGGACTTCCTGATGTTCACCGTGGCGGTGACGGCGTTCCACAACGTGCAGTACCACGGCATCGTCTGGTTCTTTCACCGCAACCGCTACCACGCGGACGGCGTGGACCGCGCCGCGTTCGGCTGGGCGCCGAAGGTGAGCCAGCGCTTCATCGTCTACGCGCTCTGCGGGCTCGCGTTCACGCTGGCGTACCGGACGCTGGGCTGCGGCATGGGCGTGCACCCGGGCTGTGGCGCGTTCGATGCGAAGCTGGCGCTGGGCGGCAGCGGGCTCACGCTGCGCGACCTGATGGAAGGCTTCATCTGGGGCTTCGCGCTGCACCACTACTTCCTGGACCAGTACATCTGGCGCGTGCGCAAGGACGCGGGCCTGAACCAGGACCTGAAGCTGAACACGGCGACGGCGGCTTGACACCTGGGCCAACGGGCCTGTGTCGGACCTGTGGCTATTATCCGCGGACCATGGCCAGCAAACATCGACGGCGGCCCCCTCCTCGTCCCGCGACCGCGCGTCGCGCCGCCGCATCACCGCCCACGTGGCCCCTGCCCATGCAGCGTGTCCCGCTCAGTGAGGCGCGCAGCCATCTCAGCGCCCTCGTGCAGCAGGCAGCCACCCAGCGGCATGTCACTGCCATCACGGTGCACGACGAACTGAAAGCGTTCCTCATCGCGCCCTCACGGCTGGAGGCCCTTCTGGAAGCGGAGCGGAAGGCACGCCCCTCCCGGAAGCGGAAGTCGAAGCTTCGGGGCTCCCTGCGCATCGTCGGCGACCTGGAAGCCCTTGAGGAGAGTCCCAGTCAGCGACTTCAGCGCTCGGCCCTGACCTCCGCGGAGGTGCTGGAGCTTGAGTGAAGGCTACGTGCTGGAGACGTGGCTGCTCGCCCAGGGTGGGAAGCTGCGTTTCCCCACGACGCTGGACGCCTGGTGGGCGGACATCGAGTGTCCGGAGCTGGTCCACGAGCCCATGAGCGAAGCGGATGTCCGGGAAGCGGCCCGACTCGACTGGGAGCATCGGGACCACTTCGACCGGCTCATCGTGGCGGCGGCCCGCAGGCTCGGACTGCCGCTGCTCACCCGCGACCGCGCAATCACCGACTGGGCGCAGGACACCGGAGGCATCGAGGTCGCGTGGTAGCGCGGCCTGATCACCTCCGGGCCTTGCGCGCCATGGCCTTCTCGTACGCGGCCTGAAGCTCACCGAACACCGAGCGCGCCGGGCGCGGTGCGTCCAGGTGCAGGTGGCGCAGCTCTTCCATGAAGGCGTCCCAGAGGGGCGGACCGCCCTTCTCCAGCAACTCCGCGCGCACCGACAGCTCCTCGCTCGGCTGCGTGTGCCGGCGGCCCCAGGCCGCCATGTGCGCGAGCAGCGGCACCAACTGGATGGACGCCTCCGTGAGGCTGTAGATGCCCTTCTGCCGGTGGTTCGGATCCGGACGCCGCGACAGCAGCTCGGACGCCGTCAGCCGCTTCAGCCGGTCCGCGAGGATGTTGGAGGCAATGCCCTCCTCGCTCTGCTCCAGCAGCTCGCCATAGGTGCGCCGGTTCCCGAACATGACGTCGCGGATGACGATGAGGCTCCAGCGGTCGCCGAGCTGTTCGAGCGTCAGGTTGATGGGACAGCCGGAACGTCCCGTCTGTGGCATGGCCGTCCTCCCGGGGTTGATACTTGCAATATGCAAGTAGCGCGGATACGGTTCAACCGCTTGCAATTCACAAGTGGTTGAGAGGTCTCACCATGGCGCTCGCGGTCTACGGTCACCCCTTCTCCTCGTACACGCAGAAGGTGCTCATCGCGTTGTATGAGAACGGCACGCCCTTCGAGTTCCGGAACATCGGGCCGGACACGCCGGAGCACACGGCCGAGTGGCTGCGCCGCTGGCCGCTGCGCAAGTTCCCCCTGCTGGTGGATGGCGAGCGCCAGGTCGTTGAGACCAGCATCATCATCGAGTACCTGCAGCTCGCGCACCCCGGGCCGGTGCGCCTGCTGCCCGCGGATCCGATGGCCGCGCTGGACGTGCGCTTCCTCGACCGATTCTTCGACCTGCACGTCATGAGCATGGTCCAGCACGCCGTGAATGGCGCGCTGACGGGGGACGCCACGAAGCGCAAGGAAGGCCTGGCCACGGCCGTGGAGAACCTGGAGCGCGCCTATGCCTGGGTCGAGGGACAGCTCGCCGGCAGGACCTGGGCCACGGGCGCGGACTTCACGCTGGCGGACTGTGCGGCGGCGCCCTCCCTCTTCTACGCGGACTGGACCCACCGCATCCCCGAGTCCTGTCCCCAGCTGCGCGCCTACCGCGCACGTTTGCTGGCCCGCCCGTCCGTCGCCCGCGCGGTGGACGGAGGCCGCCCGTTCCGCCCCCTCTTCCCCCTGGGCGCGCCGGACCGGGACTGAAGGGCTCACGCCGCCAGTTCCGCCGGCGCACGGAGCGCGCGGGCGAGCGCCTCGTTCAGCTCGCGCTTGAAGCAGGTGGTCATCCAGGCGTTCGGGATGGCGTCGAAGCCGTGGATGGCCCCGGGGTAGACATGGAGCTCCACCGGCACTCCCGAACGGGAGAGGCGGCGGGCGTAGTCCATGGACTCGTCGAAGAAGACGTCGAGCGAACCCACGGCGATGAAGGCGGGCGGCAGGTGCGAGACGTCCTGCCCGAGCGAGGCCGAGAAGTGCCCGGCACGGGCGTCGGTCGGGAGGTAGTCCCCGCGCAGGGACTCCCAGCCGAAGCGGGTGTGCGCACGCGTCCATGAGAACTCGCCCGTCGTCGGGTTGGGGTCCGCTTCCTGGGCCGTCCCCGTGCGGGCGTCGAGCATGGGGTAGATGAGGATCTGCGCCGCGGGCCGGGGCCCGTTGTCATCACGGGTGAGCTGCGCCAGCGAAGCGGCCAGCCCGCCACCCGCGCTCTGCCCCATGAGGACGATGCGCGACGGGTCGATGCCGAGTGAAGCGGCGTTCGCGTGGACCCAGCGCAGCGCCGCGTACGCATCGTCGATGGGACCCGGGAACGGCACCTCCGGCGCGAGGCGGTAGTCGACCGAGACGACGACGGCGTCGTGCGCGAGGGCGAGCTCCGCGTCGAAGCCCTCACCCATGGAGGCGCTGCCCATCACCATGCCGCCACCGTGGAGGAACAGCACCGCGGGCCGTGCCGTGGCCTGGCCCGGCGGCGTCTGGATGACGAGCCGCACGTCGGGCGCTCCGTTCCGCCCGGGGATGCGCACCTCGCTGCGGAGCGCGGTGGTGCGGGGGGCGATGGACGAAATCATCTGGTCCATGAACGCGCGGGCGTCCGTGAGGTTCTCTCGCGAGAGCCCCGGGAGGAACGCGTGGGCGGTGAGGGGAAGGAGGGACGGGTCGACAAGATGACGGGTGGACATGGGTGACTCCTGGGATGCGGCGGTATGTGGGATTGCGTTGAACGGCGGGGGCTTCAGGGCGCGGCGCGGATGACGACCTTGCCGATGACGCCGCCTCGCTCGGCCCGCTCGAACGCGTCGCGAGCGTCGGACAGCTCGAACACCTCCACCGGCGGAGGGACGAGCTCCCGGGCCTGGAGCTTCCCCGCGAGTTCCGCGAGGTCCCGGCCGGACGGATGGGTGACGAGCAGCAACTGCTTCTGGCGACGGAAGGGGCCGAGCACCTTGGAGGCGATGAGCGACGCGGGCGACGGCTCGAACCCCACGTGCCGGCCGCGCGGCGTCAGGAGACCTCGCGCCTCCGCGAAGGACAGCTTCGTGCTCAGGTCGAAGATGACGTCGAAACGCTCGCCGAGCATCGATAGCGGCCGGGCGCGGTAGTCGTGGACCTCCTGGGCACCGAATTGCCGTGCCACGGCCAGACCCGCGGCGGAGGTGACGGCGGTGACGTGCGCGCCACGCGCCCGGGCGAGCTGGATCAACATGAGCCCCACGCCGCCCGTCGCGCCGTTGACGAGCACGCGCTCACCGGGGGCGACGCGCGCGACATCCCGTAGGGCCTGGAGCGCCGCGAGCCCCACCATCGATACCGCCGCGGCCCCGACGTCATCGAGCCCTGCCGGAATCCGGGCAACGGACTTCGCCGCGACCGTGATGAGTCCGGCGAGCGTTCCCTCCCGCATGCTTCCGGGGAAGCCGAACACGCGGTCCCCGACGGAGAAACCCTCGACGCCCGCCCCCACCTCCTCGACGACCCCGGCGAAGTCCGAGCCGGGCGACCTCGGGAAGTGGGCACCGCTGAGCAGCCGCAGCTCGCCCCGCCGGATCTTCCCGTCGATGGGATTCACCGAGACGGCTCGGACGCGGATGAGCAGGTGGTGGGCGCGGACGCGGGGCGCCTGCGCCTGGGTGTGCTGGAGGACGGCAGGGCTTCCGAAGTGGCTGTAGGTGAGTGCGTTCATGCCCCTCAAGGTACGGGGCGGCACTCATTCGCGGAACTTGATGGTGGGAAGGGCTATTGTTCATGTCGTGAATCTCTCCGCCTTCGACCTGAACCACGTGCGCGCGCTCCATCACCTCCTGGAGGAGGCTCACGTCACGCGCGCGGCGAAGAAGCTTGGAATCACGCCCGCGGCGGCGAGCAACGCGCTGCACCGGCTGCGCGTCGACTTCGATGACCCGCTCCTGGTCCGCAACGGAAGGACGCTCGTGCGAACCCAGCGGGCCGAGTCGCTTCGCGCGCCCGCCAGGGAGGTGATGCTGGCGGCCGGGCGGCTGTTCGACCAGGGGCGCCCCTTCGACCCGGCGACCACGACCTGGGACATCCACGTGACGACGTCGGACCGCGTCGCGGAGCTGCTCCTGCCGACGCTCGACCGGCTCCTCCTGGCGCGCGCTCCCGGAGCCCTGCTCTCGCTACGAACCCAGACGTCGGACCTGGGGGCGTTCCTGCGGGAGCACGGCGGAATCGCCATCGTCCCGGACGTCGCGAAGGAGCGGGACCTGCGCTCGCAGCGCCTGTTCGTCGACGAGTTCGTCTGCGTCATGCGCGGGGAGCATCCGCTCGCCACCGGGCGCATGTCGCTGAAGCGGTTCACCGAGTGGGAGCACGTCCTCGTCGCCCCGCTCGCGCAGTCGCGACGTGGCGGCATCGACGTGCTCCTGGAGAAGGAGGGGTTCCCGCGTCGCGTGACGCGCGTGGTGACCACGTTCTCCCTGGCACTGCCGCTCATTCAGGGCTCGGACCGGCTCGCCGTCCTTCCGCGCAGCTTCGCCGCCCTGCACGCGAAGGCACTCGGACTGGAGCTTCGGCCGCTGCCGGTGTCGATGCCTCCGCTCGAGATGCTCCTCGTCTGGCACCTGGGGAACGAGGCCGACCCGAAGCACGCCTGGGTCCGAGCGCTCGTGCAGGACGCGGCACGCGCCGTAGGCCTAGCGGCCGCATAGCCAGAGGGGGGCGCGCGGGTCGCGCGTCCCCCACCGGCCGCTCACGTCATTCGCGCTGCGTTGTCAGCGTCAGGGCGTCACGAGCCGCAGGAACGCATCCTGGTTCCAGGTGTCGCCCGCGCCGTCGCGCTGCCAGCCGGACACCACCAGCCCGGACTCCGGCGCCGCCACCAGCGCCGTCGTCGCCAGCGAGCACGTGCCGCTGCCGCACGCCTCCGCCGCCAGCGTCTTCGTGCCCAGCAGCGCGCCGTCCGCCGCGTAGCGGGTGAGCGTGTTGCCGCAGGCCGCCGCCACAGGACCCGTGGCCTCCACCGCGGCCACCGTGCCCACCGACGTCGAGCCGCACGTGGGCTGCTTCACCCAGCGCTCCTGCCCGTCCGCCGCCGCCGTCAGCACGAACGGACCGCCCTCATCCAGCGCCACGCCGTTCCACACCAGCAGGCCCACCGCCTCGCCGGCCACGGCCACCGTGCCGTCCGCGCCCACCGACACGGAGCCCACGCGGCCGTTCACGCCCGGCACCTCGCGGCCCCACGCCAGCGTCCCGTCCGCGCCGAACGCCAGCACGACGAAGCCGCCCGCGCCCTCGTCGTCGAACGTGCGCCCATCCACCGTCACCGGGCCCACCAGCCGGCCGGCCACCACCGACGTGCCCGTGGCGGACAGCGCCACCGCCGACAGCAGCGTGCCCTCCTTCGCGCCGTCGAACGTCTTCGTCCACTTCACCGCGCCGTCCGCCGCGTAGCGCACCAGCCGGGGCGTGTGGGCCTCCGTCGTCCACTCCTCGCCCAGCGCCACCACTCCGCCCACCGCGTCCGCCGCCACCGCGTAGACCTTCTGCCCCACGCGGGTCTGCCACTCGGGCGCGCCGGACTGGGAGAACTTCACCAGGAAGCCGTCCTGCGCCTCGCCCAGCCCGAAGTCCGCCGAGTACAGGAACGCGTTGCCGGACAGGAACACCGCGCCGTCAGCGCCGGTGGAGCCCGCCACGCGCAGGTCGGAGAGGCGGTTGCGCTCGAACTCCTTCGCCCACTGCTTCGTCCCGTCCGCCGAGTAGCGCGACAGCGTCACCACCAGCCGCTCGCCCTCCACCTGCTCGCGGTCCTCGTCCGAGCGCGGCGTGCCGGACGTCACCCACAGCACATCGCCGCCGCGGCCCACCGCCACGCCCCAGCCCGTGTCGTCCTGCGGGCCGCCCTGCTTGAGCGACCAGGGGCTCACCGCCGGGGCCGCGGGCTTGGGGGCCTCGGCGGTGGGCGCCTGCGTGGGGGCCTGGGTACCGGCCGAGGGAGCAGCCGTCTGGGGGGCCGGCGCCGGGAGGGTGCCCTGGGCTTCCGCGCTGGCGGTCACGTCGCCAGCTTCCTCCGCCGAGGCACCGCCACAAGCCGTGCCGCCCAGCCCGAGGAGCCCCGCGCCCAGAAGTGCCCACCCGCCCCAGATGACTCGCCGTGCTGAACGCATGCCGTGCTCCCATGCCTGCCCTGCTCCATCGCAGGTGCCTTGGGAACGTAAGCAGTGTGTCCACGGTCCGGCATTCCCCCCTGTCCAGGGGGCACTGAAACAGGCCGGGGGGCGAACGGGGGTTCAGGCGCGGGGCCGGGCGGACCCGTGGCTTGACGCGTGGAATACGGAGCCCCTGGAACGGTTGCCACCCCACGCTCGGGGCTCCAGGGCGACGGAAACCGTTGGTCCGCCCCCGCCGCGCCGATTAAGAGAACCCTTCCATGGAAAGCGCCGCCCCCGCCCCACTCCCCCCGTCCGACGCCACCCCCGAGGACCTGCGCGCCGTCGAGGAGCTTGCCCAGGCCCGCAACGCCATCGTCGAGCAGATTGAAAAGCGCGTCGTCGGGCAGCGGGACGTGGTGGAGCACCTGCTCATCTCGCTCTTCAGCCGCGGCCACTGCCTCTTCGTGGGCGTGCCGGGCCTCGCGAAGACGCTGCTCATCTCCACTCTGGCGGACGTGCTCAACCTGTCCTTCAACCGCATCCAGTTCACGCCGGACCTGATGCCGTCGGACATCACGGGCACGGACATCCTGGAGGAGGACAAGACGACGGGCCGCCGCTCCTTCCGCTTCATGCAGGGGCCGCTGTTCGCGAACATCATCCTCGCGGACGAGGTGAACCGCACGCCGCCCAAGACGCAGGCCGCGCTCCTCCAGGCCATGCAGGAGTACCGCGTCACCGCCGGTGGCCGCACGTACCCGCTGGAGCTGCCCTTCCTCGTCTTCGCGACGCAGAACCCCATCGAGCAGGAGGGCACCTATCCCCTCCCCGAGGCGCAGCTGGACCGCTTCATGTTCCTGGTGGACGTGGGCTACCCCACGGCGGAAGAAGAGGTGCAGATCGTCAAGAGCACCACCGCTGGCGCGCCGCCGAAGCTGGAGAAGATCCTCTCCCCCGAGCGCATCCTCGCCCTCCAGGAGCTGGTCCGCCGCGTGCCGGTGCCGGACCACGTGGTGCGCTTCGCGGTGGACCTGGTGCGCCACACGCGCCCCAAGGAAGCGGGCGCGCCGGACTTCGTGGCGAAGAACGTGTCGTGGGGCGCGGGTCCTCGCGCCAGCCAGTACCTGGTGCTGGCGGCCAAGGCGCGCGCCATCCTCAACGGCCGCTTCGTGGCCACGGTGGAGGACGTGCGGGCGCTGGCGAGGCCCGTGCTGCGCCACCGCGTGCTGCCCAACTTCACCGCGGAGAGCGACGGCATCACGTCCGTGAAGCTCATCGACCAGCTCCTCACGGTGGTGAAGGGCTAGGCGCTTCCACCCCATGTCGCTGCTCGACGCCCAGACACTGTCCCGCCTCCAGGGCGTGAAGCTGCGCGCCCGCGCCGTGATGGAGGGCGTGCTGTCCGGCCTCCACAAGAGCCCCCATCAGGGCCAGAGCGTGGAGTTCGCCGAGCACAAGGAGTACGCCCCCGGCGACGAGCTGCGCCACCTGGACTGGAAGGCCTACGGCAAGTTCGACAAGTACTACGTCAAGCGCTTCGAGCACGAGACGAACCTGCGCTCGGTGATGGTCGTGGATGCGTCCGCGTCCATGGGCTACCAGAGCGGCGCGATGTCCAAGCTGGAGGTCGCCAAGACGCTCGCGGGCGCGCTCAGCTACCTGCTCGTGCGACAGCAGGACGCGGCGGGCCTGGCCCTCATGGTGGGCGGCGCGTTCAAGGACGTGCCGCCCCGCGCGTCCGCCGGCCACCTCAACGTGCTGCTGGACGCGCTGGAGCATACGCAACCCAAGGGCCCCACGGACCTGGGCAGCGCGGCGGATCATCTCGCCGAGGTGTTGCCCCGGCGCTCCACGGTCATCGTGCTGTCGGACCTGCTGGATGAGCGGCAGGAGGCGCTCAAGCGCATCCTGGCCCTGCGGCAGCGCAAGAACGACGTGGCGGTGTTCCACCTGGTGGACCCCGCGGAGCTGACGTTCCCCTTCGACGACCCCACGCTCTTCCTGGACATGGAGGGCGAGGGCCGCATCGAGGTGAACCCGCGTGAAATCAAGCAGAGCTACCTGGAGGAGTTCGGCGCGTTCCTCGCGGACGTGAAGGCGAAGTGCGCCGAGGCCGACGTGGACTACGAGCTGGTGCGCACGGACGAGCGGCTGGATGAGGTGTTGCTGCGCTTTTTGGGACGTCGCGGGAGGCGCCGGTGACGTTCGGCAACCCGTGGTTCCTGCTGGGCGCGCTGGGTGCGCTCATCCCCGTGCTGGTGCACCTGTTCGACCGGCGCCGGCCCCGGGCGCATCCGTTCGGGCCGCTCGCGTTCGTGCTGCGCAGCCAGAAGCGCACCGCCAGCCGGCTCAAGCTGAAGCGGCTGCTGCTCTACACGCTGCGCACGCTCATCCTGCTGGCCATTCCCATCGCGCTGGCGCGGCCGGAGTTCACCCGCGACGCGCAGGCGGCCACGGTGACGCGCGGGCCGGCGGCGACGGCGGTCATCCTGGATGCGTCGCTGTCCATGCGCTGGTCGGACGGCACGTCGAACTTCGAGAAGGGCCGCGACGAGGCGCGCGACGCGCTCAAGGACCTGCTGCCGGAGGAGCCCGCGACGGTGATGGTGTGCACGTCGTCGCCGGAAGCGCCTCCGCCGCCGGGCTTCGACCGGGCCCGGCTGCGCGGGCTGGTGGACGAGGCGAAGCCCACGTACGGCACGGCGGACCTGTCGCGCTGCCTGGACCTGGCGGCTCGGGCGCTGGAGGAGAACCCGATGCCGGGCAAGCGCCTGGTGGTGGTCTCCGACATGACGGCCTCCGGCTTCCGGCTGGAAGCGCCGCCGCCCACGGTGAAGGGGCCCACGGGCGCGATGGTGAAGCCGGAGGTCGTGCTGCGCGACGTGGCGTCCGGGCGCGAGTCGCTGGACAACCACGCGCTGGTGGACCTGCGGGTGGAGCCCGCGCTGCAGGCGGGCCCTCGCGCGTACCAGTTCACGTTCACGGTGCGGAACTTCGGCACGAAGCCGGCGAAGGACCTGGAGGCCGCGGTGCGCGTGGGCGAGTCCACGCTGGCCAAGGGCTTCGTGGACGTGCCCGCGGGCGGCACGACGCAGAAGACGCTGACGGTGCGCTTCCCGCAGGGCGGCACGGTGGTGGGCCAGGTGGCGCTCGCGCCGGACGCGCTGGCGGAGGACGACCGGCGGTCCTTCGTGCTGCCGGTGCCGCGCGGGCTGAAGGCGCTGGTGGTGAACGGCTCGCCGCACGCGACGCGCTACCGGGACGAGGCCTTCTTCGTGGACGCGGCGCTCACGTCGCCGGGCTCGCCGGTGGACGTGGCGGTGCGCGACGCGGAGGTGGGGCTGCGCGAGGACTTCAGCGCGTATGACCTGGTGCTGCTGCTGAACGCGACGGCGCCGTCGGAGGAGGAGGCGCAGAAGCTGACGGCCTTCGTGGAGAACGGCGGCGGGCTCTTCGTGAGCGTGGGCGACCACGTGAACCCGGAGGCGTACAACTCCCGGCTGGGCACGCTCCTGCCGCGACCGCTGCGACTGGTGCGCACGAGCGCCGAGCGCGAGGACCCCGACGCGGAGACGAAGACGGCGAAGCTGGCGCAGGTGAAGGTGGACCATCCGCTGTTCGCGCCCTTCACGGGCCGCGCGGAGGAGGGGCTCATCGGGGCGCGCTTCTACAAGTACATGCTGCTGGAGGCGGACAGCCCGTCCGCGCCGGGCACCAGCCAGGTGCTGGCCACGTACGAGGACGGAGCGCCGGCGGTGGCGGTGGCGCGCCGGGGCAAGGGGCGCGTGGCGCTGTTCACCAGCACGGTGGACCGCGACTGGAGCGACTTCGCCATCCGCACGAGCTTCCTGCCGCTGATGCAGCGCTTCGCCGCGTATCTCACGGGCTCGCTGGAGGAGCGCGAGGAGGTGCGCGTGCGCGTGGGCGAGACCGTGACGCTGCGTCCGGAGGGCACGCAGAAGGTGGCGGGCGTGCGCGCGCCGGATGGCAGCGAGCTGCCGGTGAAGGCACAGCCGGACGGCTCGTTCGTGGCGGGCCCCACGGTAGAGCCGGGCGTGCACTCGGTGCTGGGCGCGGAAGGCAAGCCGGTGGCCGCGCTGGACTTCGCCGCCACGCTGGACCCGGCGGAGAGCGACCTGACGCGAGTGCCCCAGGACACGCTGACGGCCTACTTCGGCGAGGACACGGTGAAGGCCTCCACGGGGGACGCGGACAAGCCCGCCGTGCCGCTGTGGACCTGGCTCATCCTGGCCGCGTGCCTAGCGTTCTTCTTCGAAGGCACCCTGCTCCGAAAGTAGCCCCTAATGAACCTCCATCCAGACATCAAGCAACTAATACAGCTTAGGTTCAGCAACAAAATCACAGAGAACGTCTCCCTCAAAAAATCTGAAATTGTAAACGCGGGCAATGACGCTCGACGTCGAGGCGTCCCAAATTCAGGGATGGCCGCAGCCGCCATTGCCGAAATCGAAACCAACAACATTCTCCGAGCAACAACCCAAACCCTTGAGGCGCTTAGCAACGACGCGCTCAGCTTAGCCCCAGAAGAACTCGAAGGATTCTGGCAAGAAGTCCATGCCACCCTCCGCGAGTTAATCAAGCAAGAATTGAATCAAGCAAAGCTCAGCATCATAAACACATTCAGATCTCTTGAAGGCCACTCCTCAAACACTGAACTAGCCCTCAATCTACATTTCGGCCAACAAGCCGCCGATCAACTCAATAGGCTTGGCCAGAAAACGCGAGAGTTCCTCATCTCGCAAAAACTACAATTCCCCAAAGGCAGCGCACGAAGCTTCGAAGAACTAGCAAACCAGCTGCTTGCCCTCATCTACAACTCGACCTCAAAGTCGACAAACCACGTCAACCTAGACACAAGCAAGCTCGCTCAAGACCCCATCCACAAAACATCACAAGGCGAGATTGTCGACGCCTTGAAACTGCTCAAACAAAAAGGCCTAATCGACGCCCAACTCATGATGGGCGGAAACTGCTTCGCACGAATCACGCCAAGCGGTCGGCTCGCAATTGAAGTCCCCAAGGAACAACAACCTGCTTCAGGGGCCCCCACACTCAACATGGATATTCCTGAACATTTTCGCTTTCTCGAAAAACACATCAAGACATTTCACGAAGACTACGCATTCGAAAAAAGCGTCTTTGTCATGATGAAATTCCCATCTCCCAACATGGAGGAATGGAAAGTCAAGTGCCTAGACGATATCTACCAAGCAATAAAGGATGAACTCTCCCGCCATGGCCTCACCGCAAGAAGAGCCGATAAGACAAATTATTCCGATCGGCGACAAATGTGGGACAACATCTGCATCCACATGATCGGCTGCAAATACGGCATTGCCGTACTGGAAGATCATGTCGGACCTGAATTCAACCCCAACGTTGCACTTGAGTATGGATTCATGACTGCGCTAGGCAGAAATGTATTGCTGCTCAAGGAGCAAAACTTTGGCCATGTTCGCGCAGACATCCTATCAACCATTCAAGAAAACTTCATTATCAGCGAGAAACACGTTGTCGACTCTGAGTCCGTCAAGAATGCAGTAGAAGGCTGGCTAGTCGACCTTCGCATTCCAGTAAAAATGCGAAGATAATCGACGCCTATCCTTCCTATTTGCTTTCGCAACTCAGTACGCTTTACGCCCATCGACTAACAGGGCGGCTCAGTTGACGTTCTGCCAAGCAGCCGACGCTCGGGGGGCGCACGGGATGCCCCAGGGGCGGCGGGCTCTGACAGACTGCGCGGCCGTGAGCCCTGCTTCCGCCCTCTACCGCGACTGCGCCCGCCTCTTCATGGTGGGCTTCCCTGGCACCCGCATCGACGCCGACCTCGCGGCGCTGATGGACGACGGCATCTACGGCGCCATCCTCTTCAAGCGCAACGTGGGCACCGCGGCGGAGACCGCGGCGCTGTGCCGTGACATCAAGACGCGCGCGGGCCGGCCCTTCATCCTCTCCGTGGACCAGGAGGGCGGCCGGGTGGCTCGCCTTCGCGGTGAACCCTTCACGTCCCTGCCTCCCATGCGAGAGCTGGGACAGCGCGGCGACGAGGCCCTGGCCGAGCGCGTGGGCCGGCTGCTCGCGCACGAGCTGCGCGCCGTGGGCTTCGACTGGGACTTCGCGCCCGTGCTCGACGTGGACACCAACCCGGCCAACCCCGTGATTGGCGACCGCAGCTTCAGCCGCGACCCGGTGGAGGTGGGCCGGCTGGGCGTGGCGCTCGCCAGGGGCCTGGAGGCCGGCGGTGTCGCGTCCTGCGGGAAGCACTTCCCCGGCCATGGCGACACGACGACGGACAGCCACCTCACCCTGCCGAAGCTGCCGCACGACCTGGAGCGCCTGCGCCGCGTGGAGCTGGTGCCGTTCCAGGCCTTCGCGAAGGCGGGGCTCGCGTCGCTGATGACGGCGCACGTGCTGTTCGACGCGCTGGAGCAGGGCGTCCCGGCGACCATGAGCCACCGCGCGCTGCACGACCTGCTCCGCAAGGAGCTGGGCTTCGACGGCGTCGTCGTCTCCGATGACCTGGAGATGAAGGCCATCGCGGACCACTACTCCGTGGCGGAGGCCGCGGTGCAGGGGACGCTCGCGGGCGTGGACCTGTTCCTCGTGTGCCACAAGGCGGACGTGCAGCGCGCCGCCATCGAAGCGCTGGTGAAGGCGGTGGAGTCCGGCCGCGTCCCGCGCGAGCGCATCACCGAAGCGCACCGGCGCCTGGACGCGCTCGCCGCCCGCTTCGCGCACCCCGCCGAGGACCGGCTCGCCACGCTGGGCGACGCCGCGCACCGCTCGCTGGCCGAGGGCCTTGCCAGTGCCTTCACCGGCAAGGACCCCACGGAGGTCATGCTCGCGTCGCGGTAGCTAGTGGCCCGACGACTCGGAGCCCTGCTCCTGGGCCCCGCGCTCCTGGGAGCCCTGGCCCATGGGCCCCTGGAAGCGGCCCGCGCCGCCCTGGTCCCCGGGCACGCGCTCCTGCGGCGTGGTGAAGCCGGGCGCGCCAATCTGGTTCTGCTCGCCCTGGGCACCCGCGGGGCCCGGCTTCAGCGGCAGGCCCTTCGCGTCCTTGGGCGTGTCCGTGGGCGTGTTCTCGCCCTGTTGCTGGCCGGAGCCTCCCGTGCCCGGCGGCGCGGGTTGTTGCTCGTTGGCGACGCCTTCGTAGTTGCTGCCCGTGCGCGGCAGGGGATTGTCGCGGTTGCAGCCGGGGCCCACCAGCGCGGCCGTCGCGGCGCACACGGCCACCAGCGTCCAGCGATGAAGTCTCTTTGAGTGCATGGCCTGCTCCTTCCGGAAGCCGTCACGGCCTCGACAGAAGGAGTGGCCACCCCGGCGCCCCACCGGGAGTGGCAGGGCCGGAGCACGGACGCCTGCTGGCACGCTGGCCAGCGGGCGCCCCTTGAACCGCCGTACAGCTACCGGTCGCGCAGGTAGATGGGCGGGCTGACGTAGCTGTAGGGCGCCTCGAAGCCGCGAGGCGTCTCGTTCAGGTTGCCGGACATGCCGCCCCCCACGCCCTGGGACGCGGGCGAGTAGGTCGCCCCGCCGAACGCCGCGTAGCGGTGCGCCATCATGCCGCCCGAGTCGTCCCACTTGGAGTTGTTGGGCTGGCCGTCCGTGGCCTTCGTGCGCGGGTCGATGCTGGAGCCAATCTTCCCGATGGTGGCGTTGTAGCCCCGGTCCACCGTCAGCACGTGCGCGGGCAGCTTCGCGGCCGCGTCGCCGTGGTGCGCGTCAGAGGGGTTCTCGTGCCCCTGCTGCTCGGCCACGTTGTAGACGGCCTCCGGCTGGGTGCCACGCTGCGCGAAGGCATTGCCCCGCGACTCATCCGGCTGCTTGCCGCCCGTTTCCGGCAGCCCGCCACAGCCCGTGCCCAGCAGCACGCCCGCCACCAGCGCCGCCGCCCCCATCCACCGCTGAATGCCTCGCTCGCGCATGTTCATCGTCTCCGCCATCCCCGAGGAATGGTCATGCCGTCCTCGCCAACCACCGGGCATCCACCCGGGGGCTGGCCCTGCCGGCCGCCCGCTGTCCGGCCCATGGGCCGTCAGGGCTTCATCGTGAACGGCCAGCCCCGCCCGGGGAGAGAGGAGCCAGCCACGGGCGCAGGCATACACGGTCCCGGCCTCCCTGTCCCGCCAGGAGTGCACCGGCGCCCGCCCCGGTGTTTCCGCTCAGGCGCGAGCACCCTTCCGGGCCGCGCTCTTCGCCGCCGGCTTCGCGGCCGGGGCCTTCTTCGCCGCCGGTTTCTTGACAGCCGCCGGAGCCTTCTTCGCCGCGGGGGCCTTCGGGGCAGGAGCGTCGGCGGAAGCACCGCCCTGGAGCGTGGACAGGACCTCCGCGACGTGGCCGGCCACCTTCACCTTGGGCCACACGCGGACGACCTTGCCGTCCGGGCCGATGAGGAAGGTCGCGCGGATGAGGCCCATGAACTTGCGGCCGTAGAGGGACTTCTCCCCCCACACCCCGTACGCGTCCGCCAGCGCGTGGTCCGGATCCGCCAGGAGCGAGAACGGCAGCCCCTGTTTCGTGGCGAACTTCTGGTGGGAGGCGACGCTGTCCGGCGACACGCCCAGCACCACCGCGCCGGCCTTCACCAGTGTGGAGTGCTCGTCGCGGAAGTCGCACGCCTCCGTGGTGCAGCCGGGGGTCGCGTCCTTCGGGTAGAAGTAGAGGACGACGTGCCGCCCCTTGAACTGCGAGAGGGAGACGGTGGCGCCGCTCTGGTCGGGGAGCGAGAAGCCGGGGGCCTTGTCACCTGCTTGGGGCATGGGCATGCGTCGGCTCCATACCCAGACCCCGCGGGCTTCTCAACTCCACGCGCGCGTCGAGCGGACTTCAGTGCGCGCCTTCGCCCGGCGGATGCACTTCCTCGCCCGGCGGGTGCTCATTGGCCTCCAGCCGGACCAGCTCCGCCTGGCAGGTCTCCAGCACCTTGCGCAGCGTGTCGCGCATCACGTCCGTCTGGGACTCGCCCATCTTCTTCGCGAGCGCTTCGCACGCGGCGCGCTTGGCCTCCACGTCGCTGGCGCCCTGGCCCGTGGCGCCGGGGCGGGCCAGGGGACGCGGCGGAATCTTCTCGCGGGCCGTCTTCAGCGCGGCCAGCCGCTTCTCGGCCTCCGGGCGGGCCTTGGAGTCCTTGGGGATGGCCTCGAACTGCGCGGCGACCTCCGCCCAGGCCGGATCCTGCGCGGCGAGTTTCCGGTCGATGAGCTCCTGGTAGCGGGCCTCGGCCTTGCGAAGCTGCTCCGGACCGGGGTCGGTGGAGCAGCCGGACAGGGCGAGCAGCCCCGCCAACAGCAGCGCGGCGGAATGTCGGGGATGAGCAATGCGCACGGTGTGGGACTTCCTCCTGCTGGCCACCCGCTTAAACCACGGCTAGGGTGCGCCGTCGTGGCTCCCATCCTGCTCGCCTTCCTGCTCGGCCTGACCCAAGGCATGCTCCATGCCCTGGGGCCGGACCACTGCGCCGCCATGGCCACGCTCGGCACCCTGGGTGGAGGCCGGCGCCGCGTCGCCATCATGACGGCGCTGCGCTTCGCCCTGGGCCACGCGGCCATGCTGGGCGGCATCGCGGCGGTGTGCCTCTTCGCGGGCGTGGGCCTGTCGGAGACCTTCGAGCGGTGGGCGGAGGTGTTCGGCGGCGCGGTGCTGGTGGCGCTGGCCGTCACCGCCCTGCTCTTCCCGCACAGCCTGGACCACGGCCACCCGCACCTGCCCGGCCACGACCGCGAGCCGCACGAGCACGTGCACACCGTGAGCACCGCCGCGGGCGCCTTCATGGCCGTGAGCGGCGTGCGGTCGCTGCTCATCGCGCTGCCCCCGCTGCTGGTGGGCGGCAGCATGAGCCTGTCCGCGTGGACGTACCTGCCCGGCTTCGCGCTGGGCATCCTCATCGGCATGGGCGCGGTGGGGCTCCTGTTCGCGGAAGGCCTGTCGCGCGCCAACGCGCGCATCAGCCTGTGGATCCAGCGCGGCGTGGCGCTGGGCTCCGGCGCGCTGGGCCTGTTCTGGATCGGCTCGCGGCTCGTCTAGGAGAGCCGAGAGCGAGCCGCGCGGCACCGCGAGCGCTTAGGAGCGCTTGTCCAGGATGCCCAGCGCCATCATCGACACCAGGAAGCCGTAGACGACGTGCTCCGGGCGGTTGGCGAACGCGAGCAGCTCCGCCACCACGCGGTTGCCGTCAATCTTGGGCAGCAGCTCCGCCTCCCAGCGCTCCAGTTCCACCTCGTTGAGGCCGTAGGCGGGGGCGACGGCGGGGATGAGCCGGTCCTCGGGCTGGAGCAGGCGGCGCAGGCGCTCCGGCTTGTAGAGCTTCTTGATGCCCCGGACGATGAGGTTCGCCGGGTGCACGTCCAGCTTGATGGACTCCGCGGAGGCCTTCTCCTTGAAGCTCATCACGTACGTGCCCTCCTCCCAGGAGAAGAGCGAGTAGATGATGGCCTTCACCTGCTGGCCCACGTAGTACAGCCGCTCCGTGTCCTTGAGCAGGGCGCGCTCCACCAGCACGTCGCCGGTGCGGCGGTGGCTCTGCGCGGCGACGGCGGACGCGTCCTGGAGCTGCTCGGGTTTGATCTTCCCCACGCGCACCAGGAACTGCCCGAAGCGGTCCGCCAGCAGGTTGGAGAGCGCGAACACCGGCGTGCCGTTCTCGAAGTAGACGACCTTCTTCACCTTGCCGCGCTGCACGCCCAGTTCGCCCGTCTCGCGCGACAGGTAGAAGGCGGTGAGCAGCGACGGCAGGTTGTCCTTCAGCTCGCCCCGGCGGCTGCCCGGCGAGCCCGCCCCCACCGGCAGCGGATCCGGCGGGCGGCCCGCGGTGGGCGGCCGCACCTGGGTGGACGGCACCTTCTGCATGGGCGTGGCGGTGAGGTTGGCGCCGCGGATTTCGGCCGTGAGGTTGCCGCCGCCGGTGACCTTGATGCGGCCGGTCAGCTCCATGGCGTCCTGCGGGCCCTCCTCCTCCACGTCGATGTCCAGCTCCACCTCGAAGGCGTCCTGCATGGAGGCGGCGGGGACCTTCTTCTCCGCGGGCAGCACCTTGGCCACCGCCTCGAGCAGCTTCTGGGCCTCGAAGGGTTTCTCGAAGTAGCCGGCGGCCTGGTACTTCTGGCGCGCTTCGGTGGCGTGCTTGCCGCCCTTGAAGACGCCGGTGATGAAGAGCAGCGGCAGCTGGGGGTTGTCCTTCCGCAGCGTGTCCGCCAGGTGGTAACCCATCATGTCCGGCAGGAGGATGTCCAAGACAGCACAGCCGGGCGGCTGGGCGCGGGCAGCCTCGATGGCCTGCTTGCCACGGCTGGCGCCCACCACCTCGTACCCAGCGTCCTCGAACAGCTGCGTGAGGAGGGAGAGGAGCTCCTGGTTGTCGTCCACGACGAGGATTCGAGGCGCCATCGCGGGGGGGACCGTAGCAGATTCGGGCGCCTGGGCGGCCAGCGTTTCCAGGGAACGCCGGAAGGCCGCCCCCTTCAGAGGATGGATGCAAGCGCCCCGCTGGGGCGTTAGGGTGGCGCCCGCCTCATGTCCTCCCTCTTCTCCCGCATCTGCCCGGCAGGGTTCCTGGCCGGATTCCTCCTGTTCTCCCCCCTGGTGGCGCTGGGCCAGGAGGGCCAGCCGCAGGACGCGGGGCAGCCGGACGATCCCAACTCCCCCGAAGGGGACGACAACACGGGGCGCGTGCCCACCGACTGCCGCAGCACCAGTGACTGCGCGCCGCGCTTCAGCTGCAACGCGGGCAAGTGCAAGTACACCGGCATCCGCCAGGCGGAGACGCAGGGCTGCATGCTGGGCCCGCAGGCGGCGCTGATGGTGCTGGGCGTGGCCGCCGTGGCAGGCTCGCGGCGCCGCCGGTAGCACCCAGGCCCCCATTCCAAGGAGCGACGCGCGATGCGGCTGGGCCTCAAGGCGGACAACCTCCTGGAGCGGGTGGCGGACTTCCTCAACCTGGCGCCGCAGCCCCTGGCGCACGCCTTCTTCGGGATGATGGCGTCGCGCACGCTGATGGCCGGCGCGAGGCTGGGCGTCTACGCGGCGCTGGCGGACGGCGCGGCCACGGCGGAGGCGCTGGCGGCCCGGCTGAAGACGAGCACCGAAGGCATGCGGGCGCTGCTGGAAGCGCTCATCGCCTGCGAGGTGGTGGAGCTGCACCGGGGCCGCTTCCGGCTGGCGCCCCGGGCCCGGCGGTGGCTGGACCCGCGCTCGCCGCAGGCCATCACGGCGTTCCTGGAGTTCAACTACGCGCAGTGGGACTGGTGGGGGCAGTTGGAGAACGCGGTGAAGAGCGGGCAGTCGGTGGACATCCACCAGTTCGCTCCGGACGACCCGCGCTGGCGCGACTACATCCAGGCCATGTACCAGCTGGCGCGGCTGGCCTCGCCGGAGGTGGCGGCGGCCATTCCCCTGCCCCGGGGCGCGCGGCACCTCCTGGACCTGGGCGGTGCGCACGGCTGGTACGCGGCGGAGCTGTGCCGGATGCACCGGGGGCTGAAGGCCACGGTGGTGGACCTGGAGGGCAGCGTGCGCGTGGGGCGGGACATCATCGCCCAGGCGGGGCTGTCGCACCGGGTGACGCACAAGGAAGGGGACGTGCTGCACGCGGAGCTGGGCGGGCCGTATGACGGCGTGCTGCTGTTCCAGGTGATGCACCACCTGACGCCCGCGCAGAACGTGGCGCTCCTGCGGCGCGTGCGCGGGACGATGGCGTCCCGGGGCACGCTGGCGGTGCTGGAGTACCTGCGCGAGGAGCGGGACACGCAGGGCACGTCCGCGCCGCTCATCGGGCTGCACTACTTCCTCACGTCCGGGGCCGCGTCGTACACGCCCGCGGAGGTCGAGGGATTCCTGGATGACGCGGGTTTCAAGGTGCAGAGCACGCGGCCCATCCGGCATCTGCCGTTGCAGACGTTGATCATCGCGCAGCCGGAGTAGCCGTCCTGGCGGCGGCTTGTCAGACGGTGGAGGTAACTCCACACTCCAGGCATGGCCTATGGCGCGAAACCACTCGGGGGTCCGGCGACCCTCGCTGACATCGAGGCCTTGCCCGAGGGCGTGGTGGGCGAGATCATCGACGGGACGTTGTACACGCATGCGCGGCCCCGGGCCGGGCATGGGCACTTCGAATACAAGCTTCACCGCGAACTGGATGACATCCTCCAGTTGAGCGGAGAGGAACCGGGCGGCTGGTGGATCATGAGCGAGCCCGGCATCCGGGTCGGCGGCTCTCCGGAGTTCATCCCGGACCTCGCGGGCTGGCGGCGCGAACGGGTGCCCCTGATGCCCCAAGGCCAGTGGACGGATGTTCCCGACTGGGCGTGCGAAATCCTGTCGCCGTCCACGCGGGCCTACGACACGCGCATCAAGCGTCCGTTCTACGCACGCATCGGCATCAAGCACCTGTGGTTCGTGGACCTGGACGCGCGCACGCTCACCGTGAGCGAGCTGCGGGAGGGGCGCTGGATGGAGATGGGCGTCTATAGCGAGGAGGATGACCTCATCCGCGCCCCGCCCTTCGAGGAGCGGGACCTGCGGCTGGGTTGGCTCTGGAAGTCGATTCCGCCTCCGGGCTAACGCGGCTTCGGCTTCGCCAGGGGCGGGGGCTTCGGCCTGCGGGCCGCCCGCTCGCGCTCCACCTGCAGCTGGCGTTCGACCACCTCGTGGTGGAACTTCGCGAAGTTCACGGGCTCCAGCAGACGCCGTCCCGGGTTCGGGCCGGCGTGTTCGAGGATGGCGTCCAGCGCGGAGAGCGCCTCCGGCAGGAACTCCTCCCGCAGCAGCACGATGGCCCGGCCCATGAGCGCGGTGGAGACCAGGGCGCGCAGCCGCGGATCCGGCGCCTCGCTGTAGCGCACGTCCACCTCGTCGAACGCCTCCAGCGCTTCATCCACGTGCCCCAGCCCCTGGAGCGCGATGGCCCGCTGCAACAGCGCCACCGCCGTCTGCTCCACCAGGAACGGGTCGGTGCTTCCGTCGTATCCCTTCAGGAGCTCCTCGGACTGGCTCAGCGCCTCCTCGAACCGCTGCCCCTGGTTGTGGGCGGCGAGCACCGCCGTGCGCGCCATCTCCACCGGGACGCGCAGGTCGGGCCGCTGCGCGGCTGCACCAAAGCGGCTCAGCATCCGCTCCAGCCAGTTGCTGCACATGGGCTCCCGGTCCAGGTCCAGCAGCACGCGGGCCCGGTACAGCATGCCCCACGCGACGCCCTCCCACAGCTCGGGCTTGCGCGGGCTCCAGAAGCGGCGCTCCACCTCGTCGAAGTGGACGAGCGCCTCGTGGTACATCCCCTGCTCCGCGATCGCCGCGCCCCGGAACGCCAGCGCCCGCGCCACCTGGAGCTGGAGCGCTGGCGCCTTCGACAGCGTGAAGCGCCGGTACACCTCGTCGCAGAGGGGGATCGCGTCCTCCACCTCCCCCGCGCGCATGAACGCGCGCGCCCGGTCCATCTTCTCCCGCGCCTCCACCTCCGGCGGCACCGCCCCCTCAGCGTCCGGCATCGGCCCGCCCGTCATCCGCCGGCGCCAGCGGTGCCACGTCCCGCCCCTCGCCGAAGCCGAGCGCCCAGAAGCGCGGCCGCACCTCCTCCCTCAGCAGCAGCCGCAGGAGCAGGTACTTCGCTTCGTCCTGGCCGTCCCACGCCATGGGGAAGGTGCCGTAGTGCATCGCCACCGACGTGCTCGAGCGCAGCACGCGGTGCGCCTGGAGCGCGTCCTCCGGCCCCATGTGCACCGGGTGCAGGACGCGCGGACGGAACGCGCCGATGGGCAGCACCGACAGACGCATGGGCCCGAAGCGCTCCGCGATGCGGTCGAAGTGCGGCCCCAGCCCCGTGTCGCCCGCGAAGAGCACCGGCCCGCCGGACGTCTCCAGCACGTAGCCCGCCCATAGCGTCTCCTCCTGGTCCGTCAGCCCGCGGTTCGAGCGGTGCTGCGCGGGCACGGCCCACACCCTCAGCCCCGGCGGCCCGTCCTTCGCGGCCTGCCACCAGTCCAGCTCCTCCACGCGCTGGAAGCCCTCGTCCCGCAGCAGCTCGCGGTTGCCCAGGCCCACGACGAAGAGCGGGTGGTGCGCGGCCTCCAGCCGCCGCAGCGTGGGCAGGTCCATGTGGTCGTAGTGGTTGTGGCTCACCACCACGACGTCGATGGGCGGCAGGTCCTCGAAGCGGATGCCCGGGGGGCGCACGCGCTTGGGGCCCACGAAGGACACGGGGCTCGCCCGCTCCGAGTAGATGGGGTCCGTCAGCACGTTCACGCCGTCCGCCTGGAGCAGCACCGTGGCGTGGCCGATGAAGGTCACGCGCAGCCGTCCCGGGCCCACGCGCTCGGGCGGCTTCGGGCCGGGCGGCTCCTCCGCGGAGTCGCGCCACGGGCCGCGCTTCTCCTCCATCACGGCGGCGATCAGCGTGAGCGGGGACAGCTTTGGCGCGTCGCCGATGTTCTGGAACGACTCGCCGTCGAAGTGGTCCGTCACCGGGCCGCGGTGCACGGTGCCGGCGAAGCAGCCCGTGAACAGCGACAGGGCCAGCGCGGGCCACAGCCGCGTCACTTGATGACGATGGTCCAGTCGCATTCGAAGGGCTCTCCGTCGAGGGTGGGCAGCGCGTAGCGCGAAGCCTGGATGTTGCTGAGCGCCTGCGCCAGCAGGTCCGGGGGCAGGTTCGCCTCGCGCACCTCGCAGCGCTGGGGCACGCCGCCCTGCACCAGGCGGCACGTCACGCGCACATGGTGCTTGCGGCCTTCGCGCCAACGCTCGAAGGCCTCCTGGAACACCGGGTCGTCCGGCGGGCCACCGCGCACGCGCCGGGGCTCCTTCACGTGCTGGGACAGCCAGGCGCAGGCGTCCTTCACCTGTCCGTCACACGCCTTGCCCATCAGCGACAGCGCGCGCAGCCGCTCCGGGCCTTGAGCGTTCGTGGCCAGCAGGGTGAGCGCCTGGTCGAAGCAGGTCTTCGCCGTGCGCACCGTGCAGTCCGTGGTGGTGGCGGGAGGTGTGCCCGCGGCGAAGGCTCCCACGGGCGCGGGGCGCATCAGGTCCTCCGCCACGCGTGCGGGGTCGCTGCGCCGCGGCCCGCATGCGGACACGGCGCCCAGCAGCGCCAGCGAGAGGAGGAGGGAACGCCAGGTCATGGCGCCATCGTAGACGGCCCGGGCCCGGGAAGGGATGTCAGGTCGAGCACCTGGGCCAGGGTGCGCGTCCCGGCGCGGAGGGCATCCGGGCGCACACCGCCGAAGCCGAACACGAGGCCGGACTCGCGGCGCCGTCCGAGGAAGTAGTCCGACAGGGCGGCGACCTCCACGCCGTTGCGTGCCGCTTCATCGCGGACGCGCAGGTCGGACAGCGGCGCCGCGAGCGATGCGCACACCTGCATGCCGGTGTCACAGGGGCGGGGCGTGAGGACGCCCGAGCAGTCAGCACGCAAAGCGTCGAGCAGGGCTTCGCCGCGTTCACGGTAGGCCGCGCGCATGCGGCGCAGGTGGCGAGCGAAGTGTCCCTCCGCGAGGAACACGGCGAGCGCGGCCTGCTCCAGCGCGGAGGCCGGCGCGGACGCGGCGGCGCGAGCGGCGGAGAAGACGTCCACCAACGAGGGCGGCGCGATGAAGAAGCCCAGGCGCAGGCCGGGGAACATCGACTTGCTGAACGTGCCCACGTAGACCACGCAGCCGGCATCATCGAGCCCCTGGAGCGCGGTGAGGGGGCGGCCCCGGTGGCGGAACTCGCTGTCGTAGTCGTCCTCGATGATCAGCGAGCGGGTGCGTCCGGCCCACTGGAGCAGCGCCATCCGCCGCGCCAGGCTCAGCGTGACGCCCAGGGGGTACTGGTGCGAAGGAGCCACCAGCGCGACACGGGCCCTGGGAGCACGAGCGATGCCCGTTCCCACATCAATCCCCTCCGAGTCCACGGGGACGGGCACGGGGCGGCCGCCCGCGGCGAGCACGGCGCGACGGGCACCGGGATAGCCCGGGTCCTCCACCCAGACGGAGTCCCCCGGGTCGAGCGCGAGCCGGAGGATTTCATCGAAGGCCTGTTGGGTGCCCGCGGTGACGAAGACCTGCTCCGCGACACAGCGCACACCCCGCGAAGAGGACACATGGGTGGCGATGGCTTCGCGCAGCGGCGCATGGCCCGAAGGGTCACCGCCATCGAGCAGCCCCGTGCTCGCACGAGCATGGACGCGAGACACCGTACGGGCCCAGAGCGCGGTGGGGAACAGGTCGAGCGCGGGCACACCAGGCCGGAACGCGCGAGGCGCCGAACCCAGTCGCGGAGCACCCACAGGCGCCGGCTTCAGCGCCCGCACGGAGGCAGCAAGCCGTGGCCTCCACAGGACACGGGGCATGAACCCTTGATCCCGGTCCCCGGAGCGCGAGACATGCACGGCGGACCGGGCCGATGCACCGCGCCCCTGTTTCTCCGCGGCCTCAGGGAGCCAGGACTCACGGGAGCGCCGGGGAGCCAGGCTCCAATCTCCGGTGAGCAGGGGCAGCTCGGGCGCGACTCGCGTGCAGGAGCCGGCGCTCGCCACGAGGTAGCCCTCCGCCGTGAGCGCATCCAGTGCCTGGAGGACGGTGCTGCGGGCCACGTCCAGTTCGGTGGCCAGCTGACGGGAGGACGGAATCCGCAGCCCGGGCGCCAATGCTCCCGCGAGGATCCTTGCTCGGAGGCCTTCGAAGAGCTGCTCGTGGAGCGGCGTGGGGCTCCGGGAATCGAGCCGCAGCAGGAGCGAGGACGCGACGCCGGTGGAGGTCTTCAACTGGTATGGCCAGTTCTGTCGAAAGTGGTCTTCATGACCCTACCAGTTCCCTGCCAAGGATGGTCCCCGCACCCGCACCCCGGAAGCCCTCATGCCGTCACAGTCCGCCTGCTGCTCGGTCCTCGAGCTGCGCCAGTACACGCTGCGCCCCGGGCAACGTGACGTCCTCCTCTCGCTCTTCGACCGGGCCTTCGTCGATTCGCAGGAAGCCACCGGGATGCACGTCATCGGTCAGTTCCGCGACGAGGACCGGCCGGACCGGTTCGTCTGGATGCGAGGCTTCCGCGACATGGCGTCACGACGCGAGGCCCTGGGCGCGTTCTACGGCGGCCCGGTGTGGAAGGAGCACCGCGACGCCGCGAACGCGACCATGCTGGACTCCGACAACGTCCTCCTCCTGCGCCCCGTGCGGCCGGACGCAGGGCTCGTGCATCCCTGCACGCCTCGGCCACCGCCCGGCACGGACGCGCGCCCGGACTCCCGGGTGGAGGTGACGCTCTGCTACCTGAAGGCCCCCGCCGATGACGCCCTCGTGGCCTCCTTCAAGCAGCACGTGCACCCGCTGCTCCCGGAGCTGGGCGCCGCACCGAAGGCCCTGTTCCAGACCGAGCCCGCGGAGAACACCTTCCCTGCCCTGCCCGTGCGCACGGGCGAACACGTCTTCGCCTGGCTCACCGTCTTCCCGGACGCCGCACATCACCGCGAGCACCTTCGACGCCGGGCCGCATCGAAAGCCTGGGCGCAGCCGCTCCAGCCATGGCTGCGCGCACCGCTTGAACACCTGACGCTGTCCCCCACCGCGCGCTCCGAGCTGCGCTGACCGTCCCCAGAAAGGACCTGTTCCATGAAGCCCCTTCCTCCCCTCCCCACCGGCGACGTGCACGACTTCGACTTCCTCATGGGCGAGTGGACGTGCGTGAACCGGAAGCTCAAGCAGCGACTGACGGGCAGTGATGACTGGGACGTGTTCACGTCGAGGATGCGCTGCCAGCCCCACCTGGGTGGCCTGTCGAACGTCGAGGAGACCGTCTTCGAGCGGGGCTTCTCCGGCATGGCGCTGCGCCTGTTCGACGCGCGGGAGCGCCGCTGGTCCATCCACTGGATCGACAGCCGCCACGCGGTGCTCCAGCCGCCCGTGCACGGCGGCTTCACGGGCGACCACGGCCGCTTCTACGGCGAGGACACCGAAGGCGGCCGCCCGGTCCAGGTCGTGTTCCACTGGACCCGCCAGGGCAGCGACCGGGCCCGGTGGGAGCAGGCCTTCTCGCTCGACGGCGAGACCTGGGAGACCAACTGGGTGATGGAGTTCACCCGGGTGACGGACACTGTCTGAAGACTCCCACCTCCAGCCCTGGACCTCCCACCCGCGCGTCCGGTTGAATGCCCGCGCATCCACCCGGTCCCGGGGGTCCTGTTCCATGCGCCGTCTGCTCGCAGTCGTTCCGCTATTCACCCTGGCTGGCTGCGCCTTCTTCGACATCATGGGCAGCCCCGCCGGTCCCACTCCGTCGAACACGTTCGGCGGTAAGTCCATCACGCAGCCCGTGGTCATCCGGATCGGCGAGAAGGAGTCCGAGCCCCTCAAGTCGCCAGAGACCGAGGAGTCCGCTCCGTCGAAGGAGGCCTCCACCGCCGAGGCCTCCGACGCTCCCGGCGCGACGCAGTAGCCAGCTCGCGGGATTGTGAACGGACCGGCTCGGATTCGGTTCGACAGGCCCTGGCTCCTCGGAAACCATCCGCGCTCCGCCGCCCGCCACCTGAAGGCGGGCCCTGCTCCGGAGCCGCCCGATGAAGCCCCACGTCATCTGTCACATGATCTCGTCCATCGACGGGCGCATCGTCGTCAAGCACTGGCCGGATCAACAGACGATGCGCGGTGAATACGAGCGCACCGCCGACACCTTCGACGCGGACGCGTGGATGTGCGGCCGCATCACCATGGAGGACTTCGCCGCGGAAGGGGACGTGCCCAAGCCGGCTCCCGCGGCGCCCCTGCCCCGCACGGACTTCGTCGCTCGCAAGGACGCGGTGTCCTACGCCATCGCCCTGGATGCCCACGGCAAGCTGAGCTGGGAGTCCGGCGCCATCGACGACGACCACCTCGTCGTCGTGCTCACCGAGTCCGTCCCCGACGCGCACCTGGCCCACCTGCGCGAGCGCGGCGTCTCCTATGTCTTCGGCGGCAAGCAGGACATCGACTTCGCCCGCGTGCTGAAGACGCTCGGCGACACCTTCGGCATCAAGACCGTGCTGCTGGAGGGCGGCGGTGGCATCAACGGCTCGTTCCTCGCCGCGGGCCTCATCGACGAGGTGAGCCTCCTCGTGCACCCCACCGCCGACGGCCTGCCCGGCACGCCCACCCTGTTCGACCGGCCCCAGGGCGCCACCGGCATGGGCGCCGCGCTGGAGCTCACCCACGTGGAGCGCCGGGACGCCGGCATCGTGTGGCTCAGGTACCGCGTGCGCCGCTGAGCCCCGGGGAAGGCACGCTCAGGGCGCGCGCAGCAGCGTCGCGGACTCGTAGAGGCTCTGCTGCTGGAAGACGCCCGCGGCGGAGGTGTCCTTCTCCAGCTTCGCTTGCACGCTCTCGGGAAGCTGCGCGTAGAGGTCCTGGCCCAGCAGCCCTTCCAGCTGGTCCACCGGCACGCGCGACTCCTGGAGCAGCGGGAGGATGTCCTCCTTCTTGGAGGGGCCGTCCTTCAGGTTCGGCACCATGTACGCGAACATCGTCAGGTTGCCGTTGGGCAGCTCCAGCAGCACCGTCTTGAAGTTGTGCGTGGGGACCGCGATGCGCCGGTCTTCCTTCGAGCCCGTCGTCTGGAGGGACTCGGGCGGCAGCGGCTTGCCCTTGTCGTCCAGGTACAGGTTGCCCGTGACGATGTAGGCCTTGCCGCCGGTCTCCTTCACCAGCTCGGACACGCCGCGCTCCAGCGTGCGCCACACCTGCTGGTTGTGGTTGCCGTGCTGGGGCGCGATGTTGCTCATGTAGTGGCTCTCGTCCATCGCCGCCTGCGTGGGCGAGTCCTCGGCCGCCTTCATGTGTCCCCGGTCGAAGCCGGTGTTGTTGTAGTCGGAGTCCACCACGCCGCCCTGCTTCAGCTCCGGGTCGCGCACGAAGGTGCTCTCCAGCCGGCTGACGTCCGCGGGCGTCTCCTTCACGTCCGCCGCGGACAGCAGGTAGCTCACGAACGTGGGCACGTTCTTGTCCGTGTCCATCAGCGTGCGCGAGTACTCCTTCACCATGTTCAGCCCGGGCGTCGCGCCCTGCGCGCCCACGCCCTGGAGCGGGTCCACCTCTCCCGCGACCTCCGCCACGCGGCTCTGGAAGGCGGCCATCTGCTGATCCGGCACCCACTGCGTGTTCGCGGCGGTGCCCGTGCCCTTGGCCTGGTTCGCCTTGGACGCGTTGATGTACGCCGTCAGCTCGTCCGCGGAGAGCTGCCCGTCGCCGTTGCCGCCCAGCAGGTCCGCGCGCTTCGCCACCGACTGCTGCCAGGGGCTCTCGAAGCTGTCCACCTTGGCGGACTGCGCGCCCCCGGCGAGCTTCGCGTCGAGCGCCGTGCGCTGCTGCTGGAGCGCCGTGGACGTGAGGAACTGCGCGTCAGTGGGCGCGGAGAGGTACGCCTCCAGCTCCGCCGCGGACACCTGGCCGTTCTGGGAACGGGTCCCGTCGGCGCCTTCGTCCGCCGCGTGCAGCAGGCGCCCCTGCCAGCTCTCATCCGTCCAGCCGAACTTCTGCTGGAGGTCGGAGATGGCCACCTCCTTGGTGGCGGAGCGCTTCCAGCTTCCGCCCGTGGGCGCCACGACGTTGGCGGCGGGTGCGCTGGTGGGGAGGTCCGCCCCGGCGGGCACCGCGGTGTTCGCGGGCGCGGCGGCGGGGGCATTCGCGGGCGTGAGGCGCGGAGTGGAGACTCCGGTCGGGATTCGCAGCGACATGCGGTGAACGTCCTCGGGGCCGGCGGGGGAGACGGTCGGGGAGGGCCCCTCCCCTGCATCGTCGGCGTGACGCGGCGCCCGGTTGCGTCACACCGCCCTTTTTCTCAGGGGCCAGGGCGTTTTTCGGTCCGGTCCGACCCGGCTGTCACTTAATGCCGGACTTGGACGCGGTGGGGGCGTGCTGGACGGCGTGGACGATGCGGGCCTCGGCCTGGAGTTTTTCGACGACGGCGGCAGGCAGGCGAGCGCGCTCGGCAGCGACGGCGAGGGTGATCAGGAAGGCCTCGCTGACGGGCCCCTGCGTGGAGGTGTTGCGCGCGGCGGGGGTGAAGGCGTGGGCGTCCACCACGGTGCCGGAGGCGGTGCGCACCTTCACGGGGACCTCCTCGGTGGCCAGGGCGAGCGCGGTCTCCAGGCGGGCGAGGACGGGCCAGGACTCGGTGGCGACGGGGCGCAGGCGCCCGGACAGCCGGTGTCCGGGGGCCTCCACGAGGCGTGCGACCCGGCCGCCCCAGTTGGGCACGTGCACGTCGTAGACGACGTCCACGTCCAGGGCCTCGGCGAGCTCGCCCTCGGGGAAGTCGGGGACGGGGGGCAGGCCGTGCAGGTGCCGGCTCGCCGCGGCCGGGGCCAGGTCGAGGGAGAACGCGAACCAGGGACGCGAAGCCGCGGGGCCAGGTGCCATGGGGACGGAGTGTCCCCGGCGCGCGGCGGTGGAACAAGGCCCGCGCCGTCAGAACCGCATGGCCTCCACGGCGGCCACCATCTTGCCGACGTCGTAGGCGTAGAAGCCGGCCGAGTTCAGGTTGTTGAACTCCCCGATGTACAGCCCGCCGTCGTGCATGAAGACGTCCAGCGCGTACGCGCGGTCCGGGCCCCACGTCTCCGCCATGCGCTGCGCGAAGGCCTGGACCTCCGGCTCCACCTGGGGCGAGGCCACCACGCGGTCCCCCAGCTTGTAGAGCGAGCCGGTGATGACCTGGCCGTCCACGACGACCATGCGGTACTCGCGCTGGATGTGCACGGGCGCGCTCACGGCCACCGGCGTGTCGGCGGTGACCGTCGCGTACGTGTCGAGCTTCAGGACCTGCTCGCGCCAGGTCGAGAACGCGTCCCAGGACGTGATCATCCCGGAGAAGGCCTTGTCGTCCAGGCACGGGCGGATGAAGAAGGGCCCCGGCTGCTCCGGCACGTCCGCGAACCGGTGCACGGTCGCACGGGCGTTCAGCAGGTGCGGGCCCAGGTGCTGGCGCCAGACGCGGAAGTCGAACTGATCATTGATGAAGGCGCCGGGAGTCCAGCCCTGCTGGCGCGCGTACAGCGTCAGGGAGAGCGAGCCCATCACGACGACGGGGCCCGACGGCTGCACCGCGGGCTCGATGCCGCCGCCGAATGGGATGACCTTGACCAGGGTGTGCGGGATGGAGCCGTGCGCCAGGACGTCCACCAGCGTGTGGAAGCCCTGCTCGTTGAAGAGGTTGTTCTGGACGATCCAGTGCATGCGTGGCTCCAAGGAGGATGGGCGTCGCGCGGACGGAGCATGCCGCGTGGAGCTGACAGGGGGCTCAGCTCACCACGGCGGCGAGGATGCGCTCGAAGAGCCAGGGGGCCCGGCCCAGCAGGCGGACCACGGGCCTGCGCAGGCGCGGGCGGCGTGCGAGCATCAACAGGCCCTGCGTGGTCCAGGCGTACTTGCGGAACACCTGCTGGAAGGTGCGCTCGTAGGGCAGCAGCGTGTCGCGGCCCGCGCCTTTCGCCAGGGCGTCCGGGAGCAGCGCGCCCAGGGACTCCGCGCAGGCGAAGGCGAGCGTGAGCCCTTCCCCTGTCACCGCGTCCACGTAGCCCGCGGCGTCGCCTACCAGGGCGAAGCGATCCGCGATGCGAGTGCGGACCACGCGAGCCAGGGGACCGGCGCCACGCGGCTGGGAGTCCGGCTCCGCGCCGTTGAGCTGTTCCACCAGGCGGGGGAAGCGCTCCAGGAGCGCGTCGAAGCCCACGCGGCCCTCCACGGTGCCGTCCTCCCAGAGGAACGCGATGCCCACGCGCTCTGCTCCGGCGGGCGTTACGTAGGCTTCGACGCCCGAGGCGAAGTGCACCTCCACGTAGGGAGTCCAGGGCACTCGGCGGAAGTGGCGCCGCAGGCCATAGCGCCGAAGGACCTCCCGCTCCACGTCCAGGCCCTCGGCCTTGCGCAGCGGTGAGTTCAGACCGTCCGCCGCGACGAGGAACCGCGCGGACACCGGGCCCGTGGGCGTCTCCAGCGTCACGCCGTCTGGGGTGCGCACGTGCGACACGGCGTGCGAGTTCTCGCGCAGGTCCACGCCCACTTCGCGAGCGCGGGAAGACAGCGCCTGGGACAGGGCCAGCCTGCGGACACCGAGCCCACCGGGCGCGGGCAGCTTCCCTTCCGCCGTGCTGCCGTCCTCCTGGACGTAGCGGATGCCCACGAACGGAGAGCTGTCGCGCATGTCCAGGTGCGACAGCGCACCCAGCCGCTCCAGCGCCGCGAGGCCCGAAGGCATCAGCCCTTCACCGCACGCCTTGTCCACGGGCGTGGACGCACGCTCCAGCACGACCGTGTCCAGCCCACGCCTGGCCGCCGTGATGGCCACCGCGAGCCCGGCAGGACCTCCGCCCACCACGACCACGTCGTGACGCTTCACGCGCCTTGATCCATCACGAGTCGTGCTCCGCGCGAACCATCGCCAGGGCGCTCTTCGCCATCTCCACCGCGAGCCCCACAGCGCCTACCTTCTTTGGCGCTGACAGCTCTCCGGAGAGGTAGCGCCGCAACGCCTCGCTCCTTCGCAGCTTGCCGCTGGAGGTGCGCGGCAACGTTCCCGGCTCCAGCAGCTTCACCGTGTGCGGCTGCACGCCTGTCGCCTCCACCACCGCCGCTCGGATGTCCGCTTCCACCGAGGCCACGTCCGCGCCCCGCTCCGCTCGCTCCGCGAGGATCAGCAGCGCTTCGTCCTCGCTGCCCTCCGGCGTGAAGCCCAGCGCCACCGCGCAGCCCGTGCGCACTCCGTCCACCTTGCCCAGCGGCTCCTCGAAGGCCTGCGGCGCGTGGTTCGCGCCCCGGATGATGACCAGGTCCTTCGCTCGGCCCGTCAGGTACAGCTCGCCGTCCGCGCTGAAACCCAGGTCCCCCGTGTCCAGCCAGCCCTCGCCCACCAGCGCTCGCGCCGTTGCTTCCGCGTCCTCGAAGTAGCCGCGCATCACAGATGGCCCCTTCGTGAACACGCGCCCCACCTTGCGCTCCGGCAACACCGCGCCGTCCTCGCCTCGCACCTGCACCTCGAAGCCCGCGACCGGCCCGCCCACGCTCACCAGCGTCCGCGTCCCGTCGCGCGCCTGTCCCTCTCGCGCCAGCACTTCCGGATCCACGCCCAGCTCGCGCGGGCCCCGGCCCGCAGGCGGGAACGTCACCGCCAACGACGCCTCCGACAAGCCATACACCGGCCGCAGCGCCCGAGCGGAGAAGCCCCACTTCTCGAACCGCTCCGCGAAGCGGCGCAGCGTGTCCGCGGACACCGGCTCCGCGCCGTTCAGCGCGTGCAGCCACCCGGACAGGTCCACGCCCTGCATGTCCGCGTCCTTCACCCGCTTCAAGCACAAGCCGTACGCGAAGTTCGGCGCGGGCGACACGAAGCCCCGGTGCCGTGACAGCGCTCGCAGCCACAGCGCCGGCTTCACCAGGAACGTCTCCGGCGGAATCAGCACCAGGCTGCCCGGGTAGTACAGCGCCGAGAGCACACAGCCGATGAGCCCCATGTCGTGGTACAGCGGCAGCCAGCTCACGCCCACCGGCGTCACGCCCGCGGCCACCGGCATCGCCGCCTCCAGCGCCGCCACCTGCGCCACCAGCGCCCCGTGCGTCAGCGCCACCGGCTTCGGCTCCACCGTCGAACCGGAGGAGAACTGGATGAGCCCCAGCGCGTCGGACCCCACCTCCACCTCCAGGTCCTCGTCGCCGTGCAGCACCGCGTCCACCGTGTGACAGCCCAGCCGGGGGCGCGCCTGCGCCATGCTCGGGCCCAGGAGCAGCCGCACGCGCGTGTCCGTCAGCACCACCACCGCGCCCGTCAACTGGAGCATCCGCGCCGTGGAGCGGTGGTACTCGTCCAGCCGCCCCAGCCGCACCGGCGGATACAGCGGCACCGGCACCGCGCCCGCCAGAAGCGCGCCGAAGTACGCGTCCATGAACGCGGGCGACGTGGGCAGCAGCAGCGCCACCCGGTCCCCCGGACGCACGCCCAGCCGCGCCAGCCCCGCCGCCGCGCGCTTCGCCCGCCGGTAGACCTGGGACCACGGCAGGGATGTCTCGTGCTCGGCGGCGTCCACGAACACCAGCCCCAGCGACGTATGCGCCGTCGCCTTCAGCATCGCGTTCACCGTGGCGTGCTTCAGCGCCGGCAGGGGCGGCCCCTTCACAGGTGCGCTCCCACGTCCGGCTTCGCCGCGGCGACCCGCGAGGCCACCAGCCGCGCCAGGTCCTCCACCGTGTGCACGCCCTGCGCGTCCTCCTCCGACAAGAGCACCCGGAAGCGGTTCTCCAGCCCCACCGCCAGCACCGTCAGCCCCAGGCTGTCCAGGTGCAGGTCGCGCAGCAGGTCATGCGTGGGCTCCACGACGCCCTCGAACTCCAGCTCCTCTCGGGCGATGCGGCGGATCTCCGCCACCGCCTCCATCACGATGTCAGCCACGGCGAACCTCCGGAATGAAGCGGGGACGGTGGGCGAAGGCCTCGGAGTACATCGCCCCGAGCGCCGCCTCCTCCGCGCGGATGCGCACGTAGAGCAGCGCCGCGTTTCCCACCGTGAACACGACCGCCGTCACCCACGCCCCGTGGATGAGCGGCACGCACAACAGCTCCAGCACCACCGCCACGTAGTTCGGATGCCGCAGGAACCGGTACGGCCCCCCCGTCACCGGCGCCAGCCCCGGCACCACGATGATGCGCGAGTTCCACCGGTCGCCCAGCGTCCCGATGGCCCAGTACCTCAAGCCCTGCGCGATGACGGCGCCCGCGAGCGCCGCCCAGCTCCACGCGCCCCAGAAGGGCCGCTGGAGGCCGAACACCTCCGCGACGCACGCGACGAGGAACAGCGTGTGGAACACCACCATGAACCGGTAGTGCCCCTGCCCTGTCTCCACGCCGCCGCGCGCGAAGGCCCGCGCCGCGTTGCGCTTGGAGAGCACCAGCTCCAGCAGCCGCTCCGCGACGAGCAGCGCCATGAAGCCCGCGAACAATGCCTGTGTGCCGGTCACCATCGCACCAGCACCATCTCCGCGCAGAAGCCCGGACCCATGGCCATCACCACGCCCCAGTCCCCCGGCTTCGCGTCCGCTTCCTCCAGCGTCTCGCCCAGCACGAAGAGCACGGACGCGCTGGACAGGTTGCCCACCTGCTTGAGCGACTTCCACGAGCGCTCCAGCGCGCCCGCTTCCAGCTCCAGCGCGGACTCGAAGCCCTCCAGCACCTTGGGCCCGCCGGTGTGCGCCACCCAGTGGCGCACATCCTTGCGCGCGAGCCCGTGCTCCGCGAGGAAGCCGTCCACGTTGCCGCGGATGTGCTCCTTCACCAACTGCGGCACCTTCGCGGACAGCACGACCTTGAAGCCCGTGTCCACGACGTCCCAGCCCATCACCCGCTCGGTGTCCGGGTAGAACACCGACCGCGAACCCACCACGCGCGGGCCCGCGCCTCCTGCCTCCGCGCCCCGCAGCACCACGCACGCCGCGCCGTCACCGAAGAGGCCGGAGGCGATGATGTTGGGGATGGACAGGTCCTCGCGCTGGAGCGTGAGCGAGCACAGCTCCGTGGCGATGAGCAGCGCCGTCTGCTTCGGGAACGCGCGCAGGTAGTCCGACGCTCGCGCGAGCCCCGCCGCCCCCGCCACGCAGCCCAGGCCGAAGATGGGCGTGCGCTTCACGTCGTCGCGAAGGCCCATCCGGTTGACCAGCCGCGCGTCCACGCTGGGCGTGGCGATGCCCGTCACCGTGACGAAGAAGACGTGGTCCACGTCCTTCGGCGTGAGGCCCGCGCGCTCCAGCGCTTCACGCGCCACCTTCTCCGACAGCTCCGTGGCCACGCGGATCCACGCGTCGTTGCGCTGCTGGAACGTGGCGAGCGCCGGGTACTCCTCCAGGGGCAGCGCCAGGTGCCGGCCGCCCACCTGCACGTTGCGGTGCAGGTCCTCCAATCGCTCGAGGTTGAAGTGCTTCGTCGCCCACAGGTCGCGCAGCGCCGCGATGAGCTGCTCCTGGCTGGCGTAATGCGGGGGGAGCGCGCGTCCCACCGCGCTCAACGAAGGGGATGGCGCGGGGTCGTGACGGGTCGTGCTGGGCATGAAGTCCTGAGGGGTCCCACCCGGGAAGTCGAGTCCCCAGGCTTAATCGGCGGCAGGCCCGGATGCGATGGTCTATCGCCGGACCTGCACGCCCCTGAACCCCACGGGGCGCCCACACTGTTGCACACGCGACGCCCCGCCCCTTTTACGCTCTGTCCTGCCAGCAACGGCAGACGGCGCTTCCGAACAGGGTCGCCCTTCAGGGCGGGCCGGTAGCATCCGGGCCGTTCGAGCAGGGGGGATGCGATGAAGATGGTCTGTGTTGGCGGGGGTCCGGCGGGGCTCTATTTCTCAATCCTGGCGAAGCTGTCCAACCCGAAGCACGACGTCACCGTCGTCGAGCGCAACCCCGCGGGCGTGACCTACGGCTGGGGCGTCGTGTTCTGGGACGACCTGCTGGACGACCTCTACCGGAACGACCCGGTGAGCGCGCGGCGGATCGCGGACTCCGCGGCGCGCTGGGACACCCAGGAAGTGCACCTGCGGGGCGAGTACGCGACGCACATCGGCGGCTATGGGTTCGCGCTGGGCCGCGACCGGCTGCTGGACATCCTCATCCGGCGGGCGAGGAGCCTGGGCGTGGACGTGCGCTTCGAGCACGACGTCACGGACTTCTCCCAGCTCGCGGACGCGGACCTCGTCGTCGCCTGCGACGGTGTCAACAGCCGGCTGCGCCAGCGCCACGTCCACCACTTCCAGACGCACGTGGAGGAGGGGCGCAACAAGTACATCTGGCTGGGCACCAACAAGGTGTTCGACGCCTTCACCTTCGCCTTCGAGGAGACGCCCGCCGGCTGGCTCTGGTTCCACGGCTACCGCTTCAACAACGAGACCAGCACCTGCATCGTCGAGTGCCAGGAGCAGACCTGGAAGGCGCTGGGCTTCGACACGCTGGGGATGGACGAGACGCTCCGCAAGCTGGAGGGCATCTTCCAGAGCCGGCTCCAGGGCAGGTCGCTGTTCAACCAGTTGAAGGGCATGGGCAAGGCGCCCTGGCTCAACTTCAAGCGCATCACCAACGAGCGCTGGTACCACGACAACGTCGTGCTCATGGGCGACGCCGCGCACACCACCCACTTCTCCATCGGCTCCGGGACGAAGCTGGCGATTCAAGACGCCATCGGGCTGGCGCGGCAGCTGCGCGCCCATCCGGAAGACCTGCCCGCCGCGCTGGAGGCCTATGACGAGGAGCGGCGCGCCGCCCTGCTGGCCATCCAGTTGGCCGCGCGCAGCAGCTCCCAGTGGTTCGAGAACGTCCCCAGCTACGTGAACCAGGACGCGACGGCCTTTGCCTACGCCCTGCTCAACCGCCGGGGCAGCTCCGTGTGGAGCTACCTGCTGCTCATGGCCAGCCAGAAGCCCGCGCTGCGCGGCGTGCTGCGCCAGCTCCACGCCTCCAAGCGGTGGGTCCGCGCGCAGCGCCGGGGACGCGGCGCCGTGGCGCTGAACGCCCCGCCTCCAGGTTAGAGAGACACGGCCGGGTCCTGGGACGGCTGTTGCTGGCGAGCGGGTCTTGTCAGACCTGACTGTTATTACAGCTCTAGCTCGAAACACCCTCCCAGGAGCATGAGTCATGCGCTGTCCCGTCACGGATGGGTATCGCTGGAGTGTCCCCTTTGCTGTCGGGCTCATCCTGTTCGCGACGAGCGCGCTTGCCCATCCCGGGACGCCCCCGCCCGCCGGGGAGTCCTGGCGGGTCCACGGACTGGAGCACACCCCTCAACGCATCCAGCCCGACTCGCGCGAGCCGGATATCGCCCCCGAGTTCCTGCGCCAGCAGCACACCGCTGTCACCCGGTCGCGGACCTTGGTGGCCTGTGATCCGGCGGCCTTCGCGTCCGCCAGTGGCACCGAGCTTGTCTCGCTCGTGAAGGGCGCCACGCAGGACTGCCTCGGCTCGCTGTTCTACGCCGTGGCCCCACAGTCCGGTCACATCTTCATCGAGAGCAAGATGGTCACCATCGCCAACGCTCTCACCGTCAGCGCCCAGCAGTACGTGGGCAACAACTCCGCGCAGACGCTCCAGCTCATCCTGTTCCTGCGCGCTGGCTATTACGTGCAGTTCTACCAGTCAGGCACGGTGGGCAGTTACGGCGCCCCGCTGCGCGACGCCATCCGCCCGGCCCTCGCGGCCTTCGTCGCCAACAGCCACTTCACGGACGTCAACGACGCGCACGGCGCGGTGCTGCGGGAGTTCGTCACCCTCATCGACAGCGCGGGGGAGACCGCCTGGCACCTGGGCACGCTCCGGGGCCTGCTGGAGCGCTTCAATGCCACCGCCGAGGCCTCCTCCTCCATGAAGGGCGCCACCAACGGCGTCTACCAGGGCCTCTACCGGGCCCATGGAAACGCGGACTTCGTGGCGGCCGTGCAGGCGGATCCGTCCATCATCTACTCGCTCGAGTCCTTCATCACCCGCACCGAGCACCTGCTGGGCACCTCCAACCAGTACCTCACCGTCAACGCGGCGCGAGAGATGGCCCGCTTCCTCAGGCACCCTGGAGCGCTCCAGACCCTGACGCGCACCAAGGTGAAGGCGGTCCTCGACAGCCACTCGATGACGGGGCCCTCGGCGGGCCTCTGGGTGGGCTCGGCGGAGATGGCCGACGCCTACGACAAGGCCCACTGCGCCGACTACGGCACCTGCGACTTCCGCCGGATGCTGGAGCAGACGGTGCTCGGCATCACCCACACCTGTGGCGCCACCCTGCGCATGCGCGCGCAGGACATGACGGCCGCGCAGCTCACGCAGAGCTGCGACCAGCTCGCCATGCAGGAGGCGTACTTCCACGTCACGCTGAAGACGAACGGCGTGCCCGTGGCCAGCGACAACAACACCTCCCTGGAGACGATCGTCTTCGACAGCAGCCTCGACTATCAGACCTACGCGGGCGTGCTGTTCGGCATCAACACCAACAATGGCGGCATGTATCTGGAGGGAAACCCCGCCGCTTCCGGCAACCAGGCCCGCTTCATCTCCTACGAAGCGGAGTGGCTGCGCCCCGCGTTCGAGATCTGGAACCTGCGCCACGAATACGTCCACTACCTGGATGGCCGCTTCAACATGAAGGGCGACTTCAACACGAGCACCACCCAGCCCACCGTCTGGTGGATCGAAGGTCTGGCCGAATACATCTCCAGGAAGAACGACAACGCCAGCGCGGTGACGCAGGGCAGGACCCGGGCCTTCCAGCTCAGCGACATCCTGCGCAACACGTACAGCCACAGCGCCGACCGCGTGTACGCGTGGGGCTATCTGGCCACGCGGTTCATGTTCGAGCGGCATCCGGACCAGGTGGCCACCTTCCTCGAGCAGTTCCGGGCCGGGAATTACACCGCGTATGGCCAGTCCCTGGAGGCACTGGGCACGGCGAACGACGCGGAGTTCCACCCGTGGATTGACTGCGTCGCGAGGGCCGCGGACCCGAGCGCCTGCGTGTCGCCCGACGCCGAACCCGGGCCGACTCCTGCCTGCACGGCGTCCAACCCCCGGCAGCTCGACGATGGCTGCTACCGGGGCCCGCTGGCCTCCACCGGCACCCTGCTCTACTTCCATCTCCATGTGCCTGCCGGTGCGCGCAACCTTCGCTTCGTGGCGAGCGGCGGCACGGGCAACGCGAACCTGTATGTCCGCGCCGGCACCTGGCCCACGAAGACCGTGTATGACTACCGGCCCTACCTCCCGGGGAATGACGAGTCGGTGGAGATCCCCTCACCCGCGACCGGCGGCTACTACTACCTCATGCTCGAAGCAGGCACGCCCTACTCGGACGTGAAGCTGGAGGCTCACTTCGACAGGGCGCCCTGACACGCCCGGCCCGCCGCCCCTGTCGCGCGGCGGGCCGGAAGAAGCCGGGACTACGGAACGACGTACAGGTCGCCGTTCGTCTGGGTGATGGCCCCGCCCACGACGTTGTAGACGTCGAAGAGGTCGGCGCTCTTGAAGCTCGCGCCCGCCGGCACCGGGGCCAGCAGGGGCGACGTCGTCAACTGCGACTGCGTGGTGCTGACGAAGGTGTTGCCGGCCACCGTGACCAGGTTGTCCGCGGGCAGGCTTCCGCTGTTCACGCTGGTGTCGGGCCGCAGCCACAGCCCGGCGAGGAGCTGGTTGAACGCGGCCGAGTTGTGGAGCGGCGTGCTGGTGATGTTCACGCTGAGCGCCGTGTCACCGGCGTTGGCCGCGCTGCTGACCGTGCCCGCGACGGAGACGAACGGCGTGTAGCCGCCCGTGGCGTAGTGCGTCTGGTTGTTGTTGTTGATGATCAACTGGCCGTACGCCACGCCGCCGTGCTTGAGGAACACCGTGCCCGCGCCGCCGTCGGTGTACGTGGCGTTGATGCCGGTGCCGCCGCGCGCCTCGCGGCAGCTTACTACTACCGCCCCTCCTTCTTCGCGCTCTGACGCGGCTCCAGCATCGGCAGATCCTTGTACGTGCACCCGTTCCCCCCAGCGGAAGCGGAGGAGGCGAGAGTGGCGCCTCAGGCAGCGGCTCTCCTCGGCACCTCCGCTCCAACTCTCACCCTCCACAGAGCCGCTATCCCGCCTACACGCTGTTTACGAACAGGTCAGGGGATCGTCGGCCGTGACTCACTCTCGAGCGTCACCTCCGTCCAACCGTCACGAGGAAGATTGAGAAAAGCGTAGGGTAGCGTCTTCAGAAACTCGGGTACGGATCCAACAGGAATGCCGGGTGGGGGGGGGCGAAGAAGTAGAGCTGAAGGTAGTACCGGATGAAGAAACACCAGCTTCCCCCTGCCGAGAGTTCCGTCAGCCAGTCCAGGACGCCAGGGTGCAAGCCCCAGGACTCCGTGGTGACAGGGTCGCACTCCAGCAGCCATTCAAGGCACTGTGTTGCCTTGGGAGGAAGCAGCGCCCTTACGTTGCCGGGAGGGAGCGTGTGATGCGCCCGGATCCACTCTGCCCCAAGCAGGAAAGCTCGCTCCCACTGCTCGGACTCGCCCAGCGCGGGCTCTGCCCCAGGCCACGCCATAGGTCCCATGCGTCCAAGAACCAGGCACGCCCCTCCAGAGAGCACGGGGTCCGGATGGAGAGCGGCATCCACCAGCGACGCCAATTCAAGCCGCTGCGCCAATACTGGATACCAAATGAGTTGCTGAAAGAGTGCCCAGGCCGCAGCCTTTCGAACGGGATAATGAACTTGGCTCCGCACCACCCTACGCATGGGGCTCTGAAGAAGCTCGACCAATAGCTCGAATACGCCATCCAAGTTCTGAAACATAAAGAGCACCATGAGCTGCTGGTGAACCATGGCATCTCGGTTGCTCTTTGGTCCCGCTCGGAGGAAATCGAGCAGCGCGTGTGCAAACGACTCAGGAAGTGGTGCCAATTCGACGAGGGCCTGGGCCGCGGAGCGAGCCACGCCATGCTCTCGAGCTTCCTCCGTGTAGCCAAGCCCCAGATCCTGCTCATCGGAAAGCAGAGTGAAGAGAGTGTTGAGTCCCTCATGCCACTGGTTCTTCCGGATGGCTGTGACACAGGCCTTCCGTACAAGCCAACTCGGGTCTTTCGCGGTAGCCAATACTGACTGGCGTTCAGCCGCATTCGCTCGTGGCGCGAGCGCGAGAACCGCAGCAGTCCGGCACCTCCAATCAGGGTCCTGAAGTGCGCTCCCCAGCAAGTCAGTGGCCTCACGAGACCTGTCCGAAGCGAGCGCCTGTATGACCTTCTTGCGGAAAGGCGCGACCGGAGACTTCATCGCCGCTGCGGCAGCCTCCGCAACAGGTTCACTCACAGCCGCCAGCACGCTAATCGCCGCGCAACTGAGTTCTGGGGACGAACTGCGAGCCCAGTCGTAGAGACGTTTGCGATCATCGTCCACCAGCTCGCCAGGTGCCAAGGACACGCGCGGCTGTACCTGAGCCCTGATACAGGAACTCAAGGCGGCAGGCATCTCTGGGAATAGGATTCGCGCCAACTCTTCCTGGGCTTCGGGGACGAATTGGCTCCATTCATTCTCGGCAAGATCAGGCCCAGCCATGGCGACCAAGGCAGCTTTTCGCGCCTCGGGTTGGGCCCGGAGGGAACGCAGCGCGGAATCGCGCTCCTGAGGGCTCCACACCTCAAACGCTGCGCGCAGGCACACGCGTACGTCGCGGCTTGCAGAGGAGTTCAGCGCATCAAGCAACAACTGGCCGCTCTCTCTGTGCCTTGCGCGCCCAATGGCTTGGTAGATCTGCCAGCGCTGCTTGGTTTCACAGACATTCAGGAGAGCGCTGAATTCATCAAGCGAGGCATCTTCCTGCCGGATCGCGATGCACCAGTAGAAAATCAGCTCGTGACATCGTGGATGCCGGAGCAACCATGTGTATCCCTCGTGAGCCCTGCGCCACGCAACCACCCGCTCAAGCTCCCCTTGGAGGATCAGCCGATCATCCAGATCGGTCTCTTCGATGGCCGCCACTTCGATGATGTCCAAGTGTCCTTGCTCGGCAGCAACCTTGAGTTCGGGCGTCACGTCAGCCTTGTCCCAGCGAAGCCTCAGCTCAGAGCTGATCAACTCAATCAGCGAATTGAACGGCGGCACCTCGCAGTTTACTGCTCCCAGCACAATTGTGGAAAGAGACGTAGTCGCCCCCCTCGCAGCGATAGGAACCGCTGCTGCGAATGCTTCCGGGAAGTGCCATCCAAGGAAGTCTAGGTCTCGCACAAACTGTTCATGGAACACGTTGTTGATTGTGGGCAGCACGTACCGAATGAATCGTTCCATGACCTGCCGTGCTTCGGAACTCGAACGGATGGCAGCCAGGAGCGAGTCTGGCCAACGGGGTAGGAGCCATGACCTTGCTTGCCGGAAGCCATCCTTCAACAGGGGCGGGCGATAAAGGGCGCGCACCAGGGTTTCCATGGGGCCATCCCCTCGCAGCCACATGCTCGCAGCGACGTAAAGGTCTGGCAGAGACTCCCCTTCTGCTGTCAGCAGCGCAATGCGGAGCCACGATTCGATCTCTCCATGAACTTTCCTGGAGAGGGGCAGAGCATCAGGGGACACCGCCAGCAAGAGTTCCAGCACATCGGGGAACGCCTCTTCCGAGCACAAGCCCTTGAGCAAGGCAGAGAGAACGCTAGCGGCCTGCGCAGGCTCCTCCTGCATCAGCAACTCAAGCCCAGCTGTGACCTGAGGGTGGGCACGGTATCCGTCCGGCTCCTCTGTCAACCACCCCGCAGCGAGCATCCACTCAAGCAACTTCTGGATGTCCACGTGGATGCTCCGGTCCGCATCGAGGAGGACCTCCGACCTCGAACGGGCAGCCTTTCGGGCAACAACTGGCTCCTGCGCCAGCAAACTCCAAAGAATCAGTGCAGAGGGAACTGCACTCCAGCTCAGACCACGAATCTCCTGCGCCACGATGCTGGCGATCTTGTCTACGGCTGATTCCTGAAGCATCAAACGAAGTCGGAGTCCGCTTCGCTGCTCTAGTTGCCGCATCTTCATCGCGAAGGTCTTGATAGAAAGTGGAGCGTGGAGGCTTTCCAGGATTTCGTCACGGTGGTCATCCACAAGCGCGCGCTGCCAGCCCTGGGCCTTCCTGAGCTTGTTCTGGAGGATCCGCCAACGTGCGGAGGGCTCATAATCCGCGATGTCCAGGTGCATCGCCTCAGCCCGCAGTTGCTGAAATTGCTGCCGGTCACTGGAGGCGCGAAGAATTGCCAGCCGAGACATGACGATGAGCTTCTTGTCAGGCCGGGCCTCGTCCAGCAGCGCGGGAAGGTCATGGAGCCAGCGCCCCGACTTGTCTCCCGGCCGGTCAGGGCCAAAGGGATCCTCGACGAAGAAGACAGTCGGCTCCCTCGTGGCCTCAAGCCGCTCCCGAAGTACGGCAGGGTCCTGGATGCGCAGGAACGCAAAGGGCTCATCGGCGACTTGGTACTCATACGCGAGCTTCCGCGCGACCAGCGTCTTACCGACCCCTGGTGGACCCAACAGGACCAGTTGGTGCTTGTTGGCGAGCCGGGACTTCATCTCCTCGAAGTTCCTGGGGGCGACGAAGTCCTCCATTTCCTCGGTGGGCGTGAGTGCCCCCTTGTACAAGCGGGCTGTCGCGACGATGTCCTGCCTCGTCCATGAGTGAGAGACTGCCTCCCGAGGCATCCTGGCGCGCGCCTCTTTTGCCAGCGCCTCGCGACACTCCTTCACCATGAGGCCCGGCACGTGCAAGTGCCGCTTCAGCAATTCCTCCGTAAGAAGCTGGAAGTGTCCTCGCTTCATCGGCTTGAGCACCTTGATTCGAGCCACCAATTCATCAAGGCGCGCCCCTGGCGGAAGACGCCTCGCAAGCGAGGCTGGTAATTTGGGGGCAGGCGCCAGCCCTAAGAGGTCTTCTACCTCCAGCGATTGAAGAGAGGCATCAAGCGTGGCGTCGGTGATGAGCACGTAATGCTCACCCGGATTTTTGGCCAACCGCTCCACGGGAGAGCTCCGCCGTTTGGGCCCTCTCGTGCCCGTGGGCCGCAGCGGAATACCAACCAGGTCGACGAAGTCTTTGGGTCCCCAGGGCTTGCCTTGACACTTCACCTGGATGCTGAGCTGACGTCCCGGACGCCCCGCCGGTAGCAGGACCTCGATGTCCTCCTGGGATTCTGGCTCAAGCTCAATCCGCTCAATGCCCTCATTCCGAACGAACATCAATTGGAGCGCGACCCATACGGTCACGTCATCCTGATAGGACAAGCCCTTGTCCATCGCACGGCCGCCACCAGTCCGACTCTTCGACATCCGGCACTCTTCGCTTGCTGCTCTGCGGATTTCAATCCGCCGGTAGAAGTAATACGAAGCCGCAAACCCCATATCCAAGCGCGACACCGCGAACGGCCATGCCCCGACCTTCAGGGTGCCCGCATCTGGGCGGTAAGGTGCCGCTCCATGCGTGAGTTGTGGACAGGCGGGACGAAGCTCCTGACGGTGGTGGGTCTGGCCGGCGTGGTGGGCTTCCTCTTCGCCATCGATGATGGCCCCAGAGAGGCACGGCTCGTCACCAAAGCGCTGCCCATGGTGTGCCTGCTCCTGTGGCTGTGGCCAGCCCGGGAGCGCCATGCGCGGCTCGTCTTCGCCGGGCTGGCGCTGTCCCTGCTGGGCGACGTGTTGCTGGAGGTAAGCGCGGACATGTTCCTGCCGGGTCTGGGGGCGTTCCTGCTGGCCCATGTGGGCTACACCGCCGCGTTCCTCTCCGTGACGCGGCGCCCGGCCCTGCTCTGGGCGCTGCCCTTCACGCTGCTGGCGGTGGGCACCCTCGTGGGCTTGTGGCCCGGCCTGGGCGGGATGGCGGTGCCCGTGACAGCCTATGTCGCCGTCATCTGCACCATGGGCTGGCGCGCCGCCGCCCTGGTGGGGAGTCCGGCGCTTTCGCGGCGCGCGAAATGGCTGGCGTTCGGAGGCGCGCTGCTGTTCACCGCCAGCGACGGGCTGCTCTCCCTCCGGCTCTTCGTCATGCCCCTGCCCGGCCTGGGCTATGCCGTCATGCTGCTGTACTGGGCCGCACAGCTCTGTATCGCCGCGTCCCCTCACGCGGCGCACGCTCCGGCCACGATGCCTATATCTTCCCGGAGTCTCACCTGACTCCTGGAGGCATCCATGTGGCGTTCCCTGGTGGTTACGGCGTTGTGCGTTGTCGGTCTCACGGCTTGCGGCGGTAGCACCGACGCGGACGTGGACCTGGGGTCGCAGGAGCAGGGGCTCGCGTGTGAGACGGGGACGGGCTACTGCCCGAACACGACGACCTGTGCCTGGCTCCCCAGCAGCCCCGGCGAGGGGCTCTGCCGTCCCGCGTGTGTCAACGGCACGTGTTCCAACGGCCAGCGGTGCTGCACCCAGCCCAACGGCGCGCCGTACTGCAACAGCTTCTGCTACTGATTTCCCGTTGAACCCCCAGAGGCGGAAGGCCCCCACGGCCTTCCGCCTCCGCGGGCACCGCGTGACTACTCCAGCACGCCGATGGTCTCCGAGCGGTCCACGGCCTCACCCTTGGTCGTGTAGCCGGAGTACCAGCCGGTCAGGTTGCTGCCGGACTGGTCATACTGCATGTGGACGTGGGGGCCCGTGGCGTTGCCCGTACCGCCCTCGTTGCCCACCTGGCAGCGGTTGCAGGTGCGGTCATACGAGTCCGACGTCTTGATGAAGTGCCACAGGCGGAACGTCTTGCCGTTGGCGAACGTGTGCTTCGCCTCGTTCTGCGTGCCGCTGCCCGTGCCGTTGCAGTAGACGCCCGAGGTGCGGATGGTCACGTTCCAGGACAGGGACGCCATCACGCCCGTCTCCACGCCCCAGTAGTTGCAGCGGCCGCTGGAGATGTCCACCGCACCGTGGAACGTGCCGCTGGAGTAGTACGTCGTCGCCGTCACCGTGCCCGGAAAGGGCGACTTCACCGTGTACGAGTACGCGGCGGCAACGGAGGGAATCGCGAGGGCCAGGATGGCCGCGAGGGCCGTCTTCTTCGTGTGACGCATCGGGGGTGTTCCTTTCGGGCCGGCGGGTCCGGCCCCATGAGAGTGCTGCTCAACGGACCTGTTGCAGCCGCTGCTTCTCTCTCAGGAGCAGGCCCCACTCCTGAACGCCTGATTCGAGGACGCGGATCCACGCGTCGATCTCCGGTGCCATGGCCGGGTCCACGCCCCGCAGCTTGCGCAGCTCCGGCACGGCGTCCGCGAAGCCCAGCTCCGCGATGCCCTGCACCAGCGCCTTGCGCACGCCCGCGTCCCGTTCTCCCCGGTACATGCCCACCAATGCCTCACGCGCCGGCCCCATCTGCGCCGCCGGCACGCCGCCCAGCGCCAGCGCCGCCGAGCGCCGCACGTCCGCGCTCTCATGGCCCAGCATCCCGAGCAGCTTCTGCCCCGCCTCCGGCCCCACCTTGCGCGTGTCCAGGGACTCCAAAATCTTCGCCGTCACCTTCGGATCCGTGGACGCCGTCGCCGCGTTGACGGCCGCGTCCGTGGCCGGGCCGTGGTGCCCGGAATAGACATACTGGTTGTCTTCAATGAGGTTGCGAGCCGCCTCCATGCGGACCTCTGGCGAGCCGTCGCGCATGAGCCGTTCGTACATGTCCCCCGTCTTCTCCAGCGCGCCGGTGCGGCGCATGGCGCGCACGGTGGCGGCGCGCACGGACGGGTCGCGGTCCTCCAGCGCGCGGCGGGCCACGGTCTGGATGGCGTCCTTCTCCGCCTCGCGCTCGCTGCGCGCCACCAGCGCCGCGGCCAGTTGCTCCACCATCGCGGGGTCCGTCTCCCGGTCGAACGCCGCGCGCAGCTCCCCGGAGGGCAGCGAGACGGCGGCCTCGCGCAGCACGGCGTTCAGATAGTCGCGGTAGGCCTTGGAGCTGGAGCCCATCCCCTGGCGGAGCTGATCCATCAGCCCCTGGACGGAACAGCTCTCCCCCTTCAGCGCCGGCTTCGCGGCGGGGGACGTGGACCACGCGGGGGAGGACGCGAGCATCAGCGTCAGGCCCCCGAGCGCGCGAAGACCATGGAGGAAGCGGGGCATGCGGCGGGCTCCTACTGGTGGCGGTCCATGCAGCCGAAGGGGTTCTGGTCCGGCAGCTCGTTCCAGACGCGGATGAAGTCGACGTTGCCCTGGGCGTAGAGCGCCTCGAAGGTGCCGTAGAGCGGCTGGAAGCGCGGATCCACGGTCGCCATGTTCGCCATCACCGGCAGCGCCTCCCGGCCCGCGACGCGCGCGGAGAAGCGGAACAGCGCCCAGCGCACGCACACGGACTGCTCGCGGTTGAAGGAGTCCGCGAACAGCTTCAGCGTCTGCTCCTTGTCGGTGGACATGGCCAGCACCTGCGCCGCCGCGTCGCGGCCGTCCTCGTTGCCCTCGCTCTGGAGGATGCGCGCGAAGCGGTCGGTGGTCTTCTTGTCCAGCACCGGCGAGTTGTGCAGCGGCGCCGTCTGGGCCAGGTGGCGGATCTGCTCGTCCGGCGAGTCGGTGGCGATGGTGATGAGCCGGTCGAGGTAGGGCGACGCGTCGCCCAGGGCTTCCGACTCGCGCGTCATCACGCGGCCCAGGGTGCGCGTGGCGGCCCAGCCGGCTTCGGCGGACGCGGGGTCGCGCGCGAACTCCGCCATCCGGTCCATCGCTTCCGGCGTCAGGTGCTTCTGCGAGTCCAGCGCGGAGAGCATGCCCGCGCGCCGGTCCAGGGGCAGCCCCTTGTCCAGCCCCGCCTCCAGCAGCCGCGCGGCGACCTGCGGCCGCTGCACCGCGTCCGACTCACGCAGGCCCGACAGCAGCACCTTGAACTCCGCGCCCTGCGCCTCCCGGGCCCAGTCCACCACCTGCCCCGCCCGCCCCGCGTCATCGCCAATCAGCTCCGCGAGCTTCGACTTCAGGTAGTCGCGGACGAGCGGGTCCTTCGACGCGAGCAGCGGCGCGGCCCAGTCCCGGAACGTCTCCAGCGTCACGCCGTCGTTGAAGCGCGCCAGCTCCGGGAAGCACGTCTGGTCGGAGAAGCGGCGCTCCGCGGCCTCCGCCTCCTCCACGCCGGGGGACGCCTTCCCTCCCCCCCCGCCACCGCCCTGAAGGCCCGCCGCCCGTGCGGCCTTGACGGCGGATGTCACCGCTGACGCAGACGGCGCTTCGTCTCCGCCGCGCCACAGCAGCCCCACGGCGGCCACCACGGCCACCAGGCCTGCTCCCGCCAGCACGGCAACGCGTCCCCGCGAAGGACCAGGAGTGGATGTCTGGGTCGGAACGGGAGGAACCATGGGAATCCAAATAACCACGGATTCCTTGTTTCAATCAAGCAAAACAGATTGATTGGATTTTTACTGGATTCAGCCGCTCTTCACTCGGGGGATTCCATTCATTGACCGTGCGCGTCATCGGAACAGTTCCGGCGATATGGAAGCTCGCGGCGACGGCGGCAATGACTCTCCGTCCGTGCGGACCACGCCTGTCACACATTGTTGAACCATCCGCCCGTCTGCCTTCCCGCTTCCCAAGGTCAAAACAGACACGCCTGTGCGGGAATGCCGTGAACTGTTCGCGGTGCGGTGTCCGTGTATGATTTCGGTCCGTGGTGGCAGGGACGGGGGGGCTGTACCCAGCACACGGATGCACCGGGCAAGCCGTCCGGGTCGCGCCGTGGCTGTGAATGCGTCGCGGGAAAAGTGGCCGGACAATGATGAAGAACGAAGCAGGTGCCGCGCGGCGGGGTCCCTCCGCGGTGGGCGTGACGGGTGTGTCCTCGGACCTGACGGACCGGACACAGCTCGCGGACATGGAGCCGCCACAGCGCGCGTCCAACACGGGGTCCTCGTCCACCTGGGACGGGCCAGCGCGCCCCGTCACCGGCTCCGGCACGGGTGACACCGGCAACGACACCGGGCCGTCCATCCAGGGCCACGCGCTGCGCCCGGGCATGCGCCTGCAGCACTATGAGCTCATCCGCGAGCTGGGCTCCGGCGGCATGGGCACGGTGTTCCTCGCACGCGACGTGCGGCTGGGGCGCCGGGTGGCCATCAAGTTCCTGCACAGCGAGGACGCCGACATCACCCGGCGCTTCATCCTGGAGGCGCGCGCCACCGCGCGGTGCAGCCACGAGAACATCGTCATCATCTACGAGGTCGGCGAGTTCACCGGCGGCCCGTTCATGGTGCTGGAGTACCTCCAGGGCAAGCCGCTGACGAAGGTGCTGGGCAACCAGCGCCTGCCTCCCGCGCGCGCGGTGGAGCTGATGGTGCCGGTGGTGAAGGCGCTGGTGTGCGCCCACGAGCAGGGCATCGTCCACCGCGACCTCAAGCCGGAGAACATCGTCGTGACGGACTCGGGCGCCATCAAGGTGCTCGACTTCGGCATCGCCAAGGTGCTCCAGGGTGACGACCCGCCGGAGGCAACCGCCGGCACCGGCACGCCCCAGGCCCAGCCGCGCCTGCACTCCGTGGAGGGCATGGGCGAGGACGTGTCCAACCTCACCCGCAAGGGCGCCATCATGGGCACCATGGCCTTCATGTCCCCGGAGCAGTGGGGCATCGGGGTCGCCGTGGACAACCGCACGGACATCTGGGCCGTGGGGTTGATGCTGTTCCGCATGCTCGCCGGCAAGCACCCGTTGGATCCGCTGCGCGGTCCGCAGTTGATGGTGACGGGCATGCTGGATGAACCGATGCCGCTGCTGAAGAGCATGGCGCCGGACGTGCCCCAGGAGCTGGCGGCCGTCGTGGACCGCTGCCTGCTCAAGCGCAAGGAGGACCGCTTCCCGGACGCGGCCTCGCTGCTGCGCGCGCTGGAGCCCTTCCTGCCCGGCCGCATGAGCCGCGAGCTGCGCGTGGACGAGAGCCCCTACGCGGGCCTCAGCTCCTTCCAGGAGGCGGACGCGGACCGCTTCTTCGGCCGCACCCGTGAAATCGCCGCGCTGGTGAACCGCATCAACGACCGGCCGCTGCTGGCCGTGGTGGGCCCGTCCGGCACGGGCAAGTCGTCGTTCGTGCGCGCGGGCCTGGTGCCCGTGCTCAAGCGCTCCGGCACGCCGTGGGAGGCGCTGGTCATCCGCCCCGGGCGCAACCCGCTGTCGGCGCTGGCCAGCATCGTCGCGCCGCTGATGAGCTCGTCCACCACCATCGAGGACGACCTCCAGGAGCAGCAGCGGCTGGTGGAGCGGCTGCGCGCGGAGCCCGGCTACGTGGGCAACGTGCTGCGCAGCCGCGCGCGCCGGGAGCGCCGCCGCATCCTCGTCTTCATCGACCAGTTCGAGGAGCTGTACACGCTGGTGCCGGACGCGCAGGAGCGGCTGGCCTTCACCGCGTGCCTGTCCGGCATCGCGGACGACGCGACCACGCCCATCCGCGTCATCCTCTCCATCCGCTCGGACTTCCTGGACCGGGTGCCGGAGGACGAGCGCTTCATGGCGGAGCTCAGCCAGGGGCTCTTCTTCCTCACCGCGCCGGCCCGCGAGGGCCTGAAGGACGCGCTGGTGCAGCCGGCCGAGCGCGCGGGCTACCAGTTCGAGAGCCCCGCCATGGTGTCCAGCATGCTGGAGCACCTGGACGCGAGCCAGGGCGCGCTGCCGCTCTTGCAGTTCGCCGCCACCCAGTTGTGGGAGGCGCGCGACACCACGAACCGCCTGCTCACGGAGAGCGCCTATCAGGCCATGGGCGGCATCGCCGGTGCGCTGGCGAGCCACGCGGACAGCGTGCTGGAGAGCCTGTCCACGCAGGAGCGCACGCTGGTGCGCGCCCTCTTCCTGCGGCTCGTCACCCCGGAGCGCACGCGCGCCATCGTGTCCCTGGACGAGCTGCGCGAGCTGACCAAGGACACGGGCGAGATGCAGCGCCTCATCGACCACCTGGTGCAGGCGCGCCTGCTGGTGGTGCAGACCGGCGGCGGCGCCACGGGCGCGACGGTGGAGATCGTCCACGAGTCCCTGCTGCACAGCTGGCCCACGCTGCGGCGCTGGCTGGACGAGGGCCAGGAGGACTCCGCGTTCCTGGAGCAGCTGCGCAACGCGGCCCGGCAGTGGCAGGGCAAGAACTTCGACGCGCACCTCTTGTGGCGCGGCGAGCTGGTGGAGGAGGCCCAGCGCTTCCAGCGGCGCTACCGGGGAGAGCTGCCCCAGTTGCAGCAGGACTTCCTCGCGGCGGTGTTCGCGCAGGCGAAGAAGGGGCGGCGGCTGAAGCAGGTGCTGCTCATCGGCAGCGCGACGTTCCTGGGGCTCCTGGTGGTGGCGGCCATCGTGGCGCTCATCGTCATCCGCAACGCGCAGCAGGAGGCCGAGCGTCAGGCCCAGGCGGCGCAGGCGGCCGAAATCATCGCGCGCGCCGCCGAGTCCACGGCCCGGGGCGCGGAGGCCGAGGCCAAGCAGCGGCTGGCGGAGGTCCAGGCCAAGGAGCTGGAGCGACAGAAGGCGCAAGCAGCGGCGGAGGAGGCCAACGCGCAGGTGGCGCTGGCGAACCAGGAGCTGCTCAGCAAGAACGACGAGCTGGTGTCCGCGCTCCAGCGCGCCCAGGAGGCGCAGCTGCGCGCCCGCTTCGCCAAGAAGCGCGCCGAGGAGAGCGCCGCCACCGCGCGTGACGCGCGCGAGGAAGCCCTCCGCGCCGCGGAAGAACTCTCCACGTTGCTCAAGCGGGAGAAGGAGCGCGTCTCCCGTCTGCAAAACCAGTTGGGCAGTCCCGTCATCGAGGTCCTGAAGTGAGAAGCAACGTGAACAGGGTGATGCGCAGGTCCGCGGTCGTGCTGTCGGTGCTGCTGACGCTGGAGACGGTGCCCGCATGGGCGCAGGAGCCGGCGCCACGCACCGGCACCACCAAGACGTCCCGGGGCACGCGCAAGGCGGGCGTGGCGAAGACGCCGGGCACCGCGAAGAAGGCCACCGCGGCGAAGAAGTCCACCGCGGCGAAGGCCCCGGGCACGACGAAGCTGTCCGGCACCGGAGGCAAGCGCCGCCGCAAGCCTTCCGCCGCCGAGGCCGCCCAGACGCCCGCCGAGGCTTCCACGGACGCTCCCCTCTCCGAGTCCCTTCCCCTTCCCCCGCCGCCCGCGCCGAAGGCCGCTGGCGAGTCCCGGCAGGAGCAGGCCAGCAGCACGCTGGAGGGCTCGTTGAGCGGCCCGGCCGGCCTGGAAGACCGCCCCTGGGCGAAGGACATCTCCCGGGAGGACCAGGACGCGACGCTCGCGCTGTTCGGCGAGGGCAACGCGCTCTTGAAGGAATCCATCTTCGTGCAGGCCGTGGAGAAGTACCGCCAGGCGCTGGCGCGCTGGGACCACCCGGCCATCCACTACAACCTCGCGCTGGCGCTGATGAACCTGGACCAGCCCGTGGAGGTGCACGAGCACCTGGTGGCGGCGCTGCGCTACGGGCCGGCGCCGCTGGAGAAGGAGAAGTACGAGTACGCGCGCAACTACAAGACGCTGGTGGAGAAGCAGCTCGCGCGGGTGGACATCACCTGCGCCACGCCCGGCGCCACGGTGACGATGGACGGCCAGCCGCTGTTCGTGGCCCCCGGCCGCTACCAGGCGCTGGTGCGTCCCGGCGCGCACAGCATCGTCGCGACGATGACGGGCTACGTGCCCAGCGACCAGAGCCGCACGCTCTTGCCCGGTGAGACGACGACGCTGGACCTGAAGCTCTTCACGTCCGACGACCTCATCCGCTACAAGCGCCGCTGGTCCGCCGCGATGCCCTGGCTGGTGATGGGCGCGGGCATGGCCGTGGCGGGCGGCAGCGCCTTCCTCCACATGCAGTCCCGCGACCACTTCCGCGCCTTCGAGTCCGGCATCGCCGAGTGCGGCGGCTGCGTGCCGCCCACCGCCGTCGCCGACGAGCGCTCCCAGGGCAACCTGATGCAGACCGGCGCCATCGCCGGGTACGCGGTGGGTGGCGCGGTGCTCGTCACCGGCGCGGTGCTCGCCGTCCTCAACCAACCCAAGCCGTACCGCATCGAACCGGGCCAGGAGGCGGCGACCGTGCAGGTCACGCCGCTCCTCGGCGCGGGTTCCGGCGGTGCCGTGGCCACGTTCCGCTTCTGAGGTCTTGCGCATGACACGCGTCCCCTCCTCCTCTCCCGTGGCGCGCGCCCTGCTGCTGATGGCCGCGCCGCTGCTGCTGCTCACCTCGTGCTTCCAGCCCACGACCGTGGACTGCGCCTCCGGGCTCGTGTGTCCGGAAGGCCTGCGGTGCGCCGCGAGCCAGGACACCTGCATCTCCACGGACTGCGGCGACGGCGTCGCCCAGGACGACGAGCAGTGCGACGACGGCAACGTCGTGGACGGCGACGGCTGTAGCCGCGACTGCAAGTCCAACGAGACGTGTGGCAACGGCATCCCGGACCCGTCGCGGGGCGAGAAGTGCGACGACGGCAACACCGTGGACGGCGACGGGTGCAGCGCGGACTGTCTGTCCAATGAGCTGTGCGGCAACGGCGTCGTGGACACGGCCGTGGGCGAGAAGTGCGACGACCGCAACAACACCTCCGGCGACGGGTGCAGCGCGGACTGCCTGTCCACCGAGGTCTGCGGCAACAAGTACACCGACCCCTCCAAGGAGGAGCGCTGCGACGACGGCAACACCGTCAGCGGCGACGGGTGCAGCGCGGACTGCCGCTCCCTGGAGAGCTGCGGCAACGGCTACGTGGACACGGCCAAGGGCGAGAAGTGCGACGACGGCAACAACGTCAACGGCGACGGGTGCAGCTCCGACTGCAAGTCCAACGAGACGTGCGGCAACAACGTCGTGGACACCATCAAGGGTGAAATCTGCGACGACGGCAACAACGTCAGCGAGGACGGCTGCAGCGCGGACTGCCGCTCCGCGGAAGGCTGCGGCAACGGCGTCCGCGACGGCGAGGAGCAGTGCGACGACAAGGGCGAGTCCCCCACCTGCAACGTCAACTGCACCGTGCGCGTCTGCGGCGACGGCATCCTCAACCGCACCGCGGGCGAGCAGTGCGACGACAAGGGCGAGTCCGACTACTGCAACGCCAACTGCACGCTGCGCAAGTGTGGCGACGGCGTGGTGAACACGTCGGCCGGCGAGCAGTGCGACAACCCCGGCCCCGTCAACAGCCCCGCCTGCGACCTGGACTGCACCGTCGCCTTCTGCGGCGACGGCTTCACCAACACGACGCGCGGCGAGACGTGCGACACGGCGGGCAACTCCCGCACCTGCAACGCGGACTGCTCGGTCGCGGTCTGCGGCGACCGCATCCTCAACCCCGCGGCGGGCGAGCTGTGCGACGACGGGTTCAACTCGGCCGTCTGCGACAACGACTGCACCCCCACCGCCTGCGGCGACGGCCTCATCAACACGGCGGCGAAGGAGCAGTGCGACGACGGCAACACGAACGACGACGACGACTGCCTGGGCACCTGCAAGCCGAACGTCTGCGGCGACACCGTGGTCAACGTCAACGGGCCGGACCGCCCGGAGGCCTGCGACGACGGCAACACGAAGACGGAGACCGCTTGCGCCTACGGCACCGCCACCTGCGACGCGTGCAGCGGCGACTGCAAGGTGCCGCTCGAGCTGAAGGGCAACGTCTGCGGCGACAAGGCGAAGGACGCCACCAACGAAGCCTGCGACGACGGCAACACCACCACGGAGGAGGCCTGCCCCTACGGCACCGCCAACTGCACCGTGTGCCGCTTCGACTGCAAGGAGAGCCTGCAGCGCAAGGGCAACACCTGCGGCGACGGCGTGCAGGACCCCGACAATGAGGTCTGCGACGACGGCAACACGAAGACGGAGACCGCGTGCGACTACGGCGTCGAGGACTGCCAGAAGTGCAGCAACGACTGCCGGCAGATCCTCGAGCTCAAGGGCAACATCTGCGGGGACAAGAAGCAGGACCCCAGCACCGTGAACGAGGTCTGCGACGACGGCAACACCGTCACGGAGACCTCCTGCCCCTACGGCACGGCGAGCTGCAACGTGTGCCGCTTCGACTGCAAGCAGGTGCTTACGGCCAAGGGCAACGTCTGCGGTGACACGGTGAAGGACCCGGACAACGAGGCCTGCGACGACGGCAACACCACCACGGAGGGCGCCTGCCCCTACGGCACGGCGGAGTGCGAGCGGTGCAGCAAGGACTGCCGGCAGGTCCTCGCGCTCGAGGGCAACGTCTGCGGCGACGGCGTGAAGGACCTCAACAACGCGAACGAGGTCTGCGACGACGGCAACACCGCCACCTGCGGCTCGTGCAGCGCCAACTGCAAGACGAAGACGCTCCAGGCGGCGACCGGCACCATCACGGCCTCCAACAACCTGAACATGAACGACACGGAGACCTTCACCATCAGCGACGGCATCAACACCCCCGTCACCTTCGAGGTGGACCGCGATGGAAAGCTCAAGAACGCCGACAACCAGCGGCTCACCATCGACAGCTCCATGACCGCCACGCAGGTCGCCGTGCGGATCCGGGATGCCATCAACGCCGTGACGGAGCCGTTCGAAATCCAGGCGTCGGTCGCGAGCGGCAGCGCCAACGTGAACGTGACCCACAAGCTGCAGGGCTCCATCGGCAACCAGGCGATGACGGAGAAGATCACCGCCAGCGGTTTCAAGGTGGTCGGCCTGAGTGGCGGCAGCGGCTACGACTGCCCCGAGGGCACGAAGTGCGTGGGCGACGAGGACTGCACCCGCGGCCTGGTGTGCGGGGCCTCCAAGACCTGCATCCCGGAGCCATGACGCACCGAGCCATGTCCGGCGTTGTACGTGGGCGCGCGGAGGGGCGCGGGTGGGGGGACGTGCGGTTGACTTCACCGTCGTGGGGGTGGTGAACCGGACGGCCCCGGGCAGTCGCGGGCCCGGTGGCCTTGCAGCGGTCGTGAACCCCGATTGCCGCGTCTGGAGCCACATCCATGATGACCCCTCCCCGTCGTCACCGCCGGAGCCCCTGGCTCACGCGGTGGCATCCCCTCGTCGCCGCGGGCCTGGCCTCGGCGCTGGTCTCCTGCGCCGCCGCTGAAACCCCCGCCGATGCCCCCGCCCCCACGGCGCCCGCCGTGGAGGACACCGCGCAGCGCGAGCAGGAGTTGCTCACCTGGACGCTGGGCGCGAAGTACGACGCCACGCAGGCCAACATCAACTTCAACGTGTACTCGTCGCGCGCCACGCGCATCGAGCTGTGGATCTACAAGACGGCCCAGGGCGCTCAAGAGGTCGTCAGCTACGTGATGACGAAGAACACGACGACCAACGTCTGGTCGAAGACCGTGTCCGTCTCCACGCTGAAGAACACCTACGGCGTCACCGGCACCGTCTATTACGGCTACCGCGCGTGGGGCCCCAACTGGACGTACAACTCCGCCTGGAGCAAGACGAACAACACGGTGGGCTACATCGCGGACGTGGACGCCTCGGGCAACCGCTTCAACCCGAACAAGCTGCTGTGGGACCCGTACGCGCTGGAGCTGTCGCACGACCCGGTGAACCCCAGCAACACGGACGCCACGGTGTTCGCGTCCGGTCCGCTGCACCGCTACAAGGACTCCGGCCCGTTCGCGCCCAAGGGCATCGTGCTGGCGCCGGACACCACGGCCACCGGCACCAAGCCCACGCGCGCCTTCAAGGACGACATCGTCTATGAGGTGCACCTGCGCGGCCTGACGAAGCAGGACACCGGCTCCGGGCTGGATGCCGCCTGTCTGGGCACCTACAAGACCGCGGGCCAGAAGGCCGCGGCGCTGGCGGCGCTGGGCGTGACGGCGGTGGAGTTCCTGCCGCTGCATGAGACGGACAACGGCAACAACGACACGGTCGCGAGCACGGCGGGCGACAACTACTGGGGTTACATGAACCTCAGCTACTTCGCGCCGGACCGCCGCTACGCGTGCGACCAGACGCCGGGCGGCCCCACGCGCGAGTTCAAGGCCATGGTGAAGGCGTTCCACGACGCCGGCATCAAGGTGCTGGTGGACGTGGTCTACAACCACACCGGCGAGGGCGGCGGGTGGATCAGCGGAGACCCGAACACGTACAACGTCATGTCGTACCGGGGCCTGGACAACCCCACGTACTACAGCCTGACGAAGGACATGAAGTTCAACTGGGACAACACGGGCGTGGGCGGCAACTTCAACACGTTCAATCCCACGGCCCGCAACGTCATCCTGCATTCGCTGTCGTACTGGAAGGACACGCTGGGCGTGGACGGCTTCCGGTTCGACCTGGCGTCCGTGCTGGGCAACATCTACGAGCACGAGACGGCCACGCACAGCGGCTACGAGTACAACCGCGACAACGCCAACACGGCGCTCAATCAGATCACCACGCAGCTGGATCCGCGGCCGGAAGCGGGCGGCGCGGGCACGGACTTCATCGCGGAGCCGTGGGCCATTGGCGGCAACTCCTACCAGGTGGGCAACTTCCCGGCGAAGTGGCGCGAGTGGAACGGCGCGTTCCGCGACACCTTCCGCAAGGACCAGAACCAGCTGGGCTCGGAGAACGTGACGCCGGGGCAGCTGGCCACGCGCTTCGCGGGCTCGTCGGACCTGTACTCGGATGACGGCCGCAAGCCGGCCGCGTCCGTGAACTTCATGGTGGCCCACGACGGCATGACCCTGAAGGACCTGTACTCGTGCAACAGCAAGAACAACACCCAGTCGTGGCCCTACGGCCCGTCCGACGGTGGCGAGGACAGCAACCACAGCTGGGACCAGGGCGGCAGCGCGGTGCTCCAGCGGCAGGCGGCGCGCAACGGCCTGGCGTTCCTGATGCTGAGCGCGGGCGTGCCCATGATTACCGGCGGTGACGAGTTCCTGCGCACGCAGTACTGCAACAACAACGTGTACAACCTGGACTCGAACAAGAACTGGCTGGACTACGCGTGGAGCGCGGACCAGTCCAACTTCCGCCTGTTCGCCCAGAACCTCATCGCGTTCCGCAAGGCGCACCCTGCGCTGCGTCCGGCCGGCTTCTACAACGCGGCGGACACCAACGGGAACGTGATGGAGCAGCACCGCTGGTTCAAGCCGGACGGCTTCGTGCCGGACGCGGCGTACTTCGACAGCGCGAGCAACCACGCGCTGGCCTACCGCATCGACGCGACGGAGTTCTCCGGTGAGACGGTGAGCGCCATCTACGTCGCGTACAACGGCTGGTCCGCGAACGTGAACTTCTCGCTGCCGTGGCCGGGCACGGGCAAGCAGTGGTACCGCGTGACGGACACCTGCTCGTGGATCGAGAGCCGGGGCGCGAACCAGGTGCTGCTCAACCCGGGCGCCGCGGACCTGATTGGCGGCGAGGCCGCGACCTACGGCCTGTGCGGCCGCGGCGTGCTGGTGCTGGTGGCCAAGTAGCCTGAAGTCGATGGAGGACCCGGCCTCTGTGATGGGGCCGGGTTCTTCGCTCCGGTATAACGCCGGGCATGGCCCAGGACGACAGCGCGGTGGTGAAGCGGCTCCAGCAGGAGGACTCCTTCGAGCGGGAGACCTTCGAGGGACTGGACCTCCAGGGGGTGGACCTGGGTGACAAGGAGTTCTACCGGTGCACCTTCCTGAACTGCGAGTTGCAGGAGGTCCGGTGGAAGGACGCGCTGCTGGAGGCGTGCGTGTTCCAGGGCTGCAACCTGACGCGCGCGAACTTCAACGCCATCCGGCTGCGGGACGTGCGCTTCGAGGGCTCGAAGCTCATGGGCATTGATTGGACGGGCGTGGCCGCGAACCCGGAGGTGAACTTCGAGGAGTGCGGCATGCCCTACAGCTCGTTCGTGGGGCTGGGCCTGAGACAGACGTCCTTCGTGCGCTGCGTGGCGCGCGAGGCGAACTTCTTCGACATGGACCTGACGGACGCGGACTTCAGCGGCGCGGACCTCACCGGCAGCAACTTCCGGGGCTGCACGCTGACCCGGACGGACTTCTCCGGCGCCACGGGGCTGGTGCTCGACCCGGCGAGGAACAAGCTGAAGGAGACGCGCATCCCGCAGGACACGGCGATGTCCGTGGTGCATGAGCTGGGCATGCGCGTGGAGGGCTACCACGCGAAGACGGCGGGGCGCGGCGGGGCGAAGAAGCCGGGAGCGAAGCGGTGAAGGACGGCACGCCGTTCGACATGGCCGCCGTCGTGCGGATTGGCGCGATGGTGGAGATGAGGCTCGTCGGGCTCAAGGAAATCATCGCCTGGGCGGACGCGTGGGTGATGAAGCTGGATGCTCCACCGCTCTGGCTGCTGGAAATGTGCACGGCGCCGGATGCCGACACGGCGCTGGGGCTGATCCTCGACATCCCGATGCTTCCGTTCGCGGCCACTCCCGAGGAACGCCGCGCGAGGGATGCGGACCGCCTGGCGTGCCTGTTCCTCCGCTATCGGCGCGGCGAGCTTTCCTGGGGAGATTTCCTCTTCAAGGGGGGCCAGTTCCTGGATGGAGCGAACGGCCCCTGGCCGTGCGAGACGTTCTTCATGCAGCTCAACCTGCTGGAGCGCATGGGGTTTCCGGAAGACCTGGTGCAGTCCCAGCGCGAGGACATCGAGCGCGAGCTGCGGGACGCGCTGGAGCGGATGGAGGCCGCGCATCGCCGGTTCGAAGCCGAAGCGCGCGGTGACTAGCCCACGACCACGCGTCTTCGTGGGGCGACGTTCCAGAGGGCCGGCAGGTCCGCGTCGCAGAACATGCAGACGAACCACTGTTCCTTCACCAGGTTGAGCTCGCCGCAGCGGGTGCACCGCCGGAAGGTGATGGCATGGGTGAAGCCCGGGGGACCCCGGAGGCCAGCCCGGGTCAGCGCGAGCGAGAGTGCGTCCCAGCAGTCCGTGTCCGGGCAGTAGCCCGTGGATTGGTTCGAAGCTTCCGCGATGACCCATCCGGTCGCGGTTCGCTGGAAGTGAAGCTCGCCCGCCGCCAGCACCTCCTCGCCTCCCGCGCACGCGACGTGTTCCGACCGGCGCGGCGCCAATCGCAGACAGCCCGTGAGGTCCACGACCCAGGTCGCGCCCTCCTCGCCGGCTTCCGGGTGGTCCTGGAGCCAGCGGTCCAGGTCCTCCTGGGCGCGGATGGAAGCGCCGGCCGGATGTGCCATCACGGCGCGGCGGATCTCCTCGGGTCCGACATAGGTGTAGGCGTACAGGTCCATCACGGTCACTCCTGCTGTGGGCGACCGAGAGACGTCAGGTCGCGGCCGGACCGGACAAGCGTGCCCCCTGGGCCAGCCGACGGCAGGCGGAGGACTTCACCGCGAGGTACACGCGCAGACCTGGCGTGATGTCGAGTTCGCGCACGGCGGCGTGCGTGAGGCGGACGACCCAGTGGATGCCCGCCACGTCCACGTGGGTCGCGCACTCCCCTGCTCCCGCGTCCTCCAGCTTCGTCACCGTGCCTTCGAGTACGTTGCGAGCGGAGACGCCGGTGAGGGGTCCGGTGGACAGGAGGATGTCCTCGGCGGGTACGGCGTAGGCGGCGCGGGTGCCGTGGGGCAGCTCCGGCGCATTTGGCACCCAGAGCGACAGGCCCGCTGTGACACGCAGCCGCGTGCCTCCAGAGTCAGGATGTTCCAGCGTGCCTTCGAGGATGTTCTCTTCGGGCTCACCAGTGAGCAGGCCGCGCGCCACCGTGCCGAGCACCGAGTCCGCGGGGCCCACGGCCTTCACCGCGCCGCCGTCCAGCAGCAGGGCCTCGCGGGCCAGGGCACGTGCTTCGCCGAGCTGGTGGGTGACGTAGAGCAGCGGCACGCGGGCTTCGTCGCGAACGCGCAAGAGGTACGGCAGCACGCGCTCCTTCAACGCGACATCCAGCGCGGCCAGGGGTTCATCCAGCAGCAGCAGCGCGGGGTCGGTGGCGAGCGCCCGGGCCAGCGCGACCCGCTGCTTCTCGCCTCCGGACAGCGTCACGGGGTAGCGGTGCAGGAGGGGTTCCAGCTCCAGCAGGTGCACGGCTTCGTCCACGCGTGACGGCCGTCCGGCGCGCACGCCGAAGCGCACGTTCTGTCCGGCGGTGAGGTGCGGGAAGAGCAATGCGTCCTGCGGCACGTAGCCCATGCGGCGCGCTTCGGGAGGCACGTCCACACCGGAGGCCGTGTCGAGGAGCACACGGCCATCGACCACGACGCGACCTCTCGCGCCCCGTCGCAGGCCCGCGAGGACTTCCAGCAGCGAAGTCTTCCCGGAGCCCGAGCGCCCAAGCACCGCCACGGAAGCGGATGTGAAGCGAGCCTCGACCTCCAGAGTGAAGCGAGCCAGGGGCAGCCGCAGCGACAGCTCCATCACGCGAGCCCTCGGGCTCCGCGACGCCGTGTCACCACTTCCGTCACGTACATGGCTCCGAACGCGAGCACCACCGCGACACCCGCGAGTTTCATTGCCTCCGCATCCTGGCCCAACTGTGTGCGCTGGAAGATGGCCAGGGACAGCGTCTGCGTGTGGCCCGGGATGTTGCCCGCGACCAGCACCGTGGCGCCGAACTCTCCCAGCGCCCGTGAGAACGCGAGCAGCGCTCCCGTGAGCACTCCGCGCCACGCCAGCGGCAGCGTCACGCGGAAGAAGGCCCGTGTACGCGTGTCCCCCAGCGTGCGCGCCACCGCCACCAGCCGTGGATCCACTTCCTCGAAGCCCGCTCGAGCGGAACGCACCAGCAGTGGGAAGGCCATCACCGCGCTCGCCAACACGACTGCCTTTGGCGTGAACACGACCTCCATGCCCAGCGCATCCAACAGCCGTCCCAGCACCGAGTCCCGCGCGAGCAACTCCAGCAGCACGAGTCCTACCGCCGTCGGAGGCAGCACCAGCGGCAGGGCCAGCACCGTCTCCACCACGCCGCGCCCCGGTCCCTTCCAGCGCGCGAGCAGATACGCAGAGGCCACGCCCGGCACCAGGATGAGCGCCGTGGACAGGGCCGCCACCGCCACCGTGAACAGCACCAGCCCTGTCAGCCCTTCATCCATCACGGCGCGGATGTCCTCTTCCCTGCATCAGGCGCCGCGTCCATCACTCCCGCATCCGGCGCGGCCTTCGCCGCGCTCGCGTCCAGGAAGCCCAGCCGGCGGAACTCCTTTCGCGCGGTTTCCGTCTGGAGGAAGCGCACGAACGCGAGCCCTCCTGCAGGCGCCTTGCCCTGCGTCAGCGCCGCCGCCGGATACACGATGCGCGGCGCGTCTCCTTCCGGCACCGTGAACACCACCCGCACCTTCTTCGAGTTCGCCGCGTCCGTCGCGTACACCACGCCCGCGTCCGCCCTCCCCGCCTCCACCGCCGCCAGCGCGGCCCTCACGTCCACCGCCGGCACCACTCGCGGCGCCACGTCCGCCCAGACGCCCGCCTTCGTCAGCCACGCCTTCGCGTACACCCCCGCGGGCACCGCCGCCGGCTCCGCCAGCATCACCCGCTTCAACCCCTTCAGGTCCGCCGGCCCGGCCACCTTCACCGCCGACCCCACCGGCACCACCACCACCAGCCGGTTGGACAGCAGGTCCACCCGCGAGCCCGCCTGCACGAGCCCCGCCCGGTCGACCAGGTCCAGCTTCGCCTCGTCGGCGGAGAGGAAGGCATCCGCGGGCGCCCCCGCCACCACCTGACGTGCCAGGTCACTCGAGGGGCCGAACGCGAACCGCACCCGGTGCCCCGACGCCTGCTGGAACGCGGGCGCGAGCGCCTGGAGCGCATCCGTCGTGCTCGCCGCCGCGAACACCAGCACCTCCTCCGCCCGCGCGGTCGACACGGACACCCACGCCAGCAACAGCGCCCACCCTGCACGTCGCAGCACCTGCACCTCCAGATGTTCCGACAGCCTACAAGTTGACCCGCACGCACCTCGCCGCTAATGAATACTCTGTGTCACGGAATATCCATAAAGAGGATGAAGCGCTGTCAAAGGACGTCGACCGGATGCAGGAGTTGATGTTCTCCCTGGGCCGTCGCCGCTCACTCCGTGACCCCATCGCCAGCACCTGCGAGCAGCTCCAGTTCACGCCGCCCCAGGTGCACGCCCTGCTGTGGCTGGGCCTGGACGGCTCGCTCACCATGGGCGAGCTGGCCAAGCGACTGGGCGTCACCGAGAAGACCGTCACCGGCGTCGTGGACCGCCTGGAGCGCGAAGGCCACCTCGTCCGCGAACGCGGAGAGACCGACCGGCGCGTCGTGCGCTGCAAGCTCACCGACAAGGGCAAACAGACCTTCGGAAAGCTCGACCGCTCCATGCACCGCTCGATGGGCGTGGTCATGGGCATGCTCGACCCCGAGGACCGCCAGGCCCTCTTCCGCGTCCTGGAGAAGGTGCTCCTGAAGCTGGACACCCCCGCGCCGGACGCGTCCGGCACCTGAAGCCGCCTCAGCGCCCGTCCGGCGCCCGCGCCAGCAACAGGCGCGGATGCAGCAGCAGCGCGAACGCCTCGCGCACCGTCCAGTACGCCCGGTCCCGCGCGCGCATCCGCCCGGCGATGGGCGCCGGACTCGTGGCCACCTCCAGCCCCTCGCGCCGGAAGCACTGCCGCGCGCGCAGCAGGTGATACGGGTCGGAGACCACCACCACCCGCCGCGCTCCACGCTCCCGCAGCAGCCGCGCGCCGAACCGCGCGTTGCCTTGCGTGGAGTGGCTGTCCTCCTCCAGCACGCACGCGGACGCGGGGACGCCCGCCGCCACCGCCAGCTCCCGCATCACGCGCGCCTCGGACGGCGGATGGAGGCCCGCGCCGCCGGACAACAGCAGCCACGGCGCCACGCCCCGCTGGTACAGCGCCACCGCGTGCTCCACGCGCGCCAGCAGCGCACCGGACGGGACACCGCCAGGCAACACACGCGCGCCCAGCACCACCAGCACGTCCGCTTCGCCCAGGTGCTCGCGCCGGCCGAAGCGGTCCACCCACCACGCGAGCCCGAACACGCCGCCCGTGAGCACGCCCGCGCACAGGAGCAGCGTCCGGCGCGCACCACCGGGTCTGGGAAGCAGGGCAAGGGGCCGCACCGCCGGGACCCTAGTCCTGCACCGGACATCCCGCGGCCCCGGATACACCTTCAGTGCGGCACTGTGTCCGTGAGAACAGGATTCACCGTGTTGGGTCCAACGGACGACCCGGTGAATTGTCGCGATGCGTATCGCCCGGGCGGGGGTCTCACGACACAATGCGAAAGATGACCCGGCCGGGGTCCGAGGCGAACCGGAGCGGCCGGTGGGAGGCATACGGATGGATGTCAAAGGCGTCGCGTTCCTGGCTCGGCAGACCATGATGGTGCAGGCCTTCGGCGAACCGGCGTGGAAGTCCTTCGTCGCGGAGCAGGCGAAGCGGGACCCCATCTTCGGACAGCTCATCATGCCCGTGTCGCGCATCCCGGCGGATGCCTTCCTGCGCTTCAACGAGGCCATGACCCAGCGCTTCTACGGCGGCGACACCAAGGCCTACTGGCAATACGGCGTCAAATCCGCCGAGTACGCGCTGAGCCAGGGCCAGCTCAAGACGATGTTCGGCAAGGACGACTTCCGCCGCTTCGCCCTCTTCACCCCCGGCATCTGGAAGGGCTACTTCACCGAGGGCGAGCTGACCGCGCAGCTGCAGGGCAACTCCGTGGACCTGCGCATCACCGGCGTGCCCCGGCCGCACGTCTACTTCGAGCTCGCCGTGATGGGCTTCGCCTCCGGGGGCCTCGCGTACCTGAGCGGCCGCAAGGAGATCCACCACGAGGTCCTCAAGGGCTTCAGCAAGGGGGACCTGGAGGTCCTCTACCGCTTCACCCTGCCCACCGCCGCCTGAGCCTCAGGGCGCCGAGGCGGCCGGAGCCACGACGACGGGCGTGACGGCGGGGGCAAGCCGCAGGTCCGCCACCACCGGGTAGTGGTCGGACACGCCCACGCGCAGCACGCGCGTGGACACCGGCGTGAACGCGCCGCACGCCATCACGTAGTCGATGCGCAGGGACGGCAGGAACAGCGGCATCGGGTACGTGCCCGTCCCGTCGGAGCGCGTGACGCGCGCCACGTCCTGGAGCTGGCGGCGCAGCAGGCGCACCGGACGCGAGTCCGGATCATCGTTCAGGTCCCCCATCAAGAGCCGGGGCCGGTCGTCCTTCGCCAGCAACTGGGAGATGAAGACGCTCTGGCGCACGCGCGCCGCGCCGTTGAAGGGCCGGCGGATGAGGTGCGTGGCGTAGACGCTCACCTCGCGCCCGTCCACGTCCAGCACGGCGTGCGCCAGCGTGCGCGGCTCCGCGCCCTTCGGCGTGGGCAGCGGGTACTGCGCCAGCGACGCCAGCGGGTAGCGCGACAGGAGCGCGATGCCATACGCGCCGCCGTACAGCCGCGTGGTGCCGAAGTGCGCGCGGTACTTCAGGCCAGTGAGCGCCGACAGCCGCTCCACCTGGTCCTCGCCGTGCGCGCGCGTGGAGCCCACGTCCACCTCCTGCAGCGCGACGACGTCCGGGGCCTCCTGCCGGATGACGTCCGCCACCCGCTCCAGGCCCTTGAGGCCGGACTGGATGTTGAAGGTCATCACCCGCAGGGCGCCCGCGTCACGCGTGGCCTTGGGGGCCACGGCGACGGGCGTGACACCCGAGGACAGGGTGGGACGCACCGCGGGACCGGAGGCACAGGCCAGCGATCCCGCGACGAACAGCGCGGTCAGGAGGGGGCTTGTTCGCATCAAGGGGGGCGATGGTAGGCCGCCCGCCCTCGCGCTGTCGTCCCGCCCCCCGGGGCACGGCTGGAGGGCAGCCGGGCTTCAGCCCTTCGCGTTGCGGCGGCGGCGCGCGGCCAGCGCCGCGAACACGGCGATGAGCACCGCCGGAGCGCCGCTGGTGGCCGCGGAGCAGCCGCCGCCCTCGTCGTCGCCCTCATCCTGGCTGGGGTCGGTGCCGCCGGTGACGACGACGTCCAGCGTGGCGTTGGCGTGCGAGTCGCCCGTGGCCTCGTTGTTGCCGTTCACGGAGTTGCCCGCGGCGTAGACCTTGTAGGTGCCGTTGGTGGCCGGGGCCACCAGCGAGAAGTCGAAGCGCGCCGAGCCGCTGGTGAAGGCCTTGGGCAGCGAGTGCGTCAGCTCGCCGTTCAGCACCTTCGTGCCCGAGCCCGCGGTCAGCGCCGCGCCGTCCGTGGCCACGTTCATGCCCGCCTTCGCGCCGGGGCCGCCGCTGATGACCAGCGAGTACTGGCCCGTCTCGCCCGCCTTCAGGGCCGTGGGACCCTCCAGCGTCACGGTGGGGGTGCTCGTCCCGCCGCCGTGGCAGCCGGACGCGGTGCAGGACACGCTCTGCTTGCCGCTGCGCCCGCTGATGCCGGTGGAGTTGGCGAACGCGGAGCCCGCGACAAGACACACCGCGACCGCGCCCACGGACGAAAGAATGGACCGCATGGAATGGACCTCCTGGGGGGAAATCAGGAAAGACGAGGAGGCCTCCTTCTAGCGCAGCGCGGCGAGGAGTGCAGCAGGCGACACTGCTCCGGGACGCGGGGGCAAGGCGTACCGCGCCCTACAGCCAGGTGAAGGCGTCGTGGAGCGCCTTGTGGCCGCCCTTCTCCAGCACCTGGCCGTGACAGACGACGACGCGCTCCACGTCCCACCTCAGCGCACGCTGGAGCGCCGCGCGCGCGGCCTCCCGGTCCTTCGTGACGAGGCGCAGGAAGCGCGGGGCCGCGAACTTCCCCAGGACGCCGTCCAGCAGCAGGTACGCGCGCTGCCGCAACCCTTCGGCGCGCGGGTAGTGGAAGGCCAGGTCGGTGACGATGAGCGTGCGGCTGGGGCGGTGGAAGAAGAGGAACTCGTTGAGCGCGGGCATGCCGCGCACGTGCATCTGGTCCAGCACGGGGGCCCAGGCGGGGTCGGGCGTGTCGTCCAGCTCCTGGTCAATCCGGAGCGCCGGCTGCTTCGCGCGCAGCCCCGCGGGCGCCACCACCCGGGCGTCGGGGAAGGCCGCGGCCCAGTCCGGCAGGTGCACGTGGTGCATGAGGTTGGGGGCCACGAGGAAGCGCACCTGCCCCAGGGCCTCCACGGCGGCCCTCCGCTCCGGCGTGAAGGCGACGGGCGAGTGCACCCACAGCCCGCCGTCCGGCAGGCGGAGGACCGTCATCCGGCCGCCCACGGGAACGCCGTAGAAGGAGAAGGGGGCCTCGAACACGTGGACGTCGTCGGCGAGCCTGTGGGGCGCGGTGTCAGGGGGCGTAGGCATGGCGGGTCCTCCTCCAAGCACGGACGGCGTTCGGGGGACGAGTCCGGCCTCGGTCCGGCGTTGATTTCCGGAACATCCCATCGTAGGCAACCCCCCTCTTTCCATCCCCAAGCAAGGTGCCCAGCACATGGCCGAGAAGCTCACGCCCCGCGAGAAGGGCTTTTCCGAGTGGTACGTCGACCTGGTCCAGAAGGCGAAGCTCGCCGACTACTCGGACGTGAAGGGCTGCATGGTCATCCGCCCCAACGGCTACGCGCTGTGGGAGAACATCCAGCGGACGATGGACAAGATGTTCAAGGACACGGGCGTGAAGAACGCCTACTTCCCGCTGCTCATCCCGGAGTCCTTCCTCAAGAAGGAAGCCGAGCACGTGGAGGGCTTCAACCCGCAGCTGGCGGTCGTCACGCACGCGGGCGGCCAGAAGCTGGAGGAGCCGTACGTCATCCGGCCCACGTCCGAGACCATCATCAACCGCAGCTTCTCCAAGTGGATCCAGAGCTACCGGGACCTGCCGCTCTTGGTGAACCAGTGGGCCAACGTGATGCGCTGGGAGATGCGCACGCGCCTGTTCCTGCGCACCACGGAGTTCCTCTGGCAGGAAGGCCACACCTGCCATGAGACGGAGGCCGACGCGGAGGAGCGCACGCTCCAGATGCTGGAGGTCTACCGCACGTTCGCGGAGGACTACATGGCCATGCCCGTGCTGCCGGGGCGCAAGTCGGAGTCGGAGAAGTTCGCCGGCGCGCTGCGCACGTACAGCATCGAGGCGATGATGCAGGACAAGAAGGCGCTGCAGGCGGGCACCAGCCACAACCTGGGCCAGAACTTCGCCAAGGCCTTCGACACCACGTTCCAGGGCCGCGACGGCAAGGTCCACCACGTGTGGCAGACGTCGTGGGGCTCCTCCACGCGCCTCATCGGCGGGCTCATCCTCACGCACTCGGATAACGCGGGCCTCGTGGTGCCGCCGCGCATCGCCGCCACGCACGTGGTCATCATCCCCATCGCGGGCAAGGCGACGGACGCGGAGAAGACGCAGGTGATGGAGAAGACGCACGCGCTGGCCGCGGACCTGCGCAAGGCGGGCCTGGGCGTGGTGGTGGACGACGACGAAACGAAGGGCCCGGGCTTCAAGTACAACGAGCACGAGCTCATCGGCACGTGTCTGCGCATCGAGCTGGGGCCCAAGGACCTGGCCAAGGGCTCGTGCGTGATGGTGCGCCGCGACCTGCGCCAGAAGGAGTTCGTGTCGCTGGACGAGGCCGTCGCCAAGGCCCAGGCGATGCTGGACCAGATGCAGAAGGACCTGTTCCAGAAGGCCAAGGCCTTCCGCGACGCGCACACCTTCGAGGTCAACTCCTACGAGGAGATGAAGGCGAAGGCGGAGGACGGCTTCCTGCTGGCGCACTGGGACGGCGACCCGAAGACGGAGGCGCGCATCAAGGAGGAGACGGGCCTCACCACCCGCTGCCGCCCGTTCAGCCTCAAGCAGGAGCCGGGCAAGTGCGTGATGACCGGCAACCCGTCGCAGGGCCGCATCGTGTTCTCCAAGGCGTACTGAGCACGCGCTGACGTGCGCATCGCTCGCGGGGCTGGGAGGCGACTCCCGGCCCCGTTGTCGTTTCAGCTCGCGACGAGCAGGGTCCGCTTCCGGGGCAGGAAGGTGGCCACGGGCTCCGGCTTGCCGGCGACGGGCAGCGGGGCGGCGGCCTCGAAGTCGAAGGCCTCCCGGCAGCGCTCGCGCGTGGCGTGGGAGACGAGCACCGGCGCGCCGACCTTCTTCGTCAGGCCCTCGATGCGGCTGGCCAGGTTCACCGCGTCGCCGATGACGGTGTACTCGCGGCGCTGCTCGCTGCCGACGGCGCCCACCACCACGCGGCCGGTGTGGATGCCCACGCCGATGTCGAGCGTGAACTCGCCCCGGGCGGCACGCTCCCGGTTGAGGGCCTCCAGCGCCTCCAGCATGGCCAGCCCGCATGACACGGCGGCCGCCGGGTGGTCGGGCTGCTCCAGCGGCGCGCCGAAGTACGCGAGGATGCCGTCGCCGATGAACTTGTCCAGGGTGCCGCCGTGGCGGAACACCACTTCCACCATGCGCGACAGGTACTCGTTGAGCAGCGCCACCACCTGGGGGCTCTCCATCCGGTCCGACAGCGTGGTGAAGCCGCGGATGTCGGAGAACAGCAGCGTCACCTCGCGGTGCTCGCCGGCCTCGCCGTCGGTGCCGCGCTCGGAGATGCGCCGGGCGACCTCGGGGGAGAAGAAGCGGCCCAGCCGCTCGCGCTGCATCTCCTCGCGCACCACGTCCGTCACCAGGCCCATCACCGTGCGGCTGATGAAGAAGGCCACGGACGACGCGAGCACCATCACCAGCACCAGGCCGGGCAGGAACTGGGAGGGCATCAGGCCCGCGCTCAGGCACAGCATGGCCACCGCGACGATGCCCAGCGCCGTGGCCGCCGCGACGATGAGCCGCGACAGCGTCACCATGGACACGATGACCACCAGCACCAGGAACACGCCCATGGTGAGCAGCGCGGTGGGCACGCCGTTGGTGGTGGCCGGGATGGCCTGCGCCTGGAGGAAGTAGATGAGCGGCATGTCCAGCAGCGCCACGCCCAGCGCGGGCCGCCGCAGCAGGTCCGGCACCCGGCGCGCGACCGCCCACACCACCGCCGCGAGCGCGAGATAGGCCCCGAGCACGCCTCGCGGCACGCTCCAGTCATCCACCACGGCCAGCAGCAGCCACGCCGTGGTGGCGCCGACGCGCGTCATGTTGAGCCAGGAGCCGACGTCGGCCCGCCACTCCTCCAGACGGCGTTGCAGGGTGGCTTCGACTCGAGCGCGTGAGAACAGGAACCGCATGTATCAACGGAGGCTACCCCACGCGTGGGGCCCCTCTCCAGGCGGGGTCCCGCTGCGTTAGGGTCCCGGCCCATGGCGAGCATCGGGCATGTGGCCGTGGGCATGGCGCTGGGGCGGTACGAGACGGGAGCGGGAGCCCCCTGGCGCCGGCGGCTGGCGGTGATGGCGTTCCTGTCGCTGATGGCCCTCCTGCCGGACGCGGACGTGGTGGCCTTCGCGCTGCGCATCCCCTACTCGGCGCCGTGGGGGCACCGCGGTGCGTCGCACTCGTTCGTCTTCGCGGCGGCGGTGGCGCTCGCGGTGGCGGCGCTGGCCCGGTGGAAGGGCGAGTCCGCCACGCGCTGGGGCCTGCTGACGCTGGCGGCGGTGGGCAGCCACGGCATCCTGGACACGCTCACGGACGGCGGGCTGGGCGCGGCGCTCTTCTGGCCCTTCTCCGACGCGCGCGTCTTCGCGCCGGTGCGGCCGCTGCCGGTGGCGCCCATCGGCGCGGGCATGCTGTCCGCGCGGGGGCTGTACGTGAGCGGCGTGGAGTTCCTCGTGTTCCTGCCTGCCTGGCTCTATGCCCTCTGGCCCCGGAGGGCGCGCGCGGCCGGGAGCGTCCAGGTTCCCTGAAGCGGGTCCTCACGAAGGAGCATCGCGATGCGCCTGTTCACCGCCGTGACGCTGGGAGACGCCCTCACCGCTGAAACCGGGCGGGGCATCGAGCGCCTGCGTGCCCTCGCGCCGGACGCGAAGTGGGTGCGGGCGGAGGGCGTGCACCTGACGCTGCTGTTCCTGGGGGACGTGGACGAAGGGCGCCTGCCGGAGCTGCGTGACGCCCTGGAGCCGGTGGGGCTGTACCACGCGCCCTTCGTGCTGTCGGTGGCGGGGGGCGGGACGTTCGGTTCGCCCTCGCACCCGCGCGTGCTCTGGGCGGACGTGCGCGGGGACGTCGCCGCGCTGAAGGCGCTCCAGGCGGACGTGGCCCGAGCGCTGGAGCCCATGGGCTTCAAGTCCGACCACGCCGAGTACACCGCGCACCTGACGCTGGCCCGGGCCCGGCCGCCGCGAGGGGACCCGGCCCTGGCGGCGTGCGCGCGCGAGCTGCAAGGCGCGTCGTGGGGCGAGGGGCGCGTGGACCGGCTGGTGCTGTTCGAGAGCACGCGCGGCCACTACGTGCCCCGGCTGGAGGTGCCGTTGGAGCGCGGCCCCTGAGCCGGCGCTTCAGCAGGCGCGCAGGGACTCGGCCACGGGGACGGCCGCCGGCAGCGTGACGGTGAGCAGCGTGCCCCGGCCCTCGCGGCTCTCCGCGCGCAGCGTGCCGCCCAGGCCGGTGACGATGGTGTGGCTGACGGACAGGCCCAGGCCGGTGCTGTGGGGGCGCGCGGTGGCGAAGGGCTCGAAGATGTGCGCGAGCGCGTCCTGCGACAGGCCCTTGCCGGAGTCCTGCACCTCCACCACCACCTCGCCGTCCTCGCTGGTGTAGGCCGCCACGCGCAGCACGTTGTGCGCGGCGTCCTGGGTGTCCATCTGCTGCAAGGCATTGAGCAGCAGGTTGAGGAAGAGCTGGGTGAGGCGCGCCTCGTCCGCGTCCACCGTGGGCATGTCGTGGAAGTCCCGCTCCAGCCGCGCGCGGTGCTGCAGCTCACCGCGCAAGAGCTTGAGCGCGTTCTCCAGCACCGGCTGCACGGCCACGCGGGCGCGGTGCTCCGGCGGCTTGCGAGACAGCGTGCGCAGGTCCTGCACGATGTGCTTGAGCCGGGTGGCGCCCTCCACCGTCTCGCCCAGCGCGGACAGCATGTCCTCCAGGTCCGCGCGCGGAATCTTCTCGCCCTCGAGCAGCGGCTGCTTCAGCCGGTCCATCTCCTCGCGGATGAACGACAGGTTCGCCAGCACGAAGGCCAGCGGGTTGTTCATCTCATGGCCCACCGCCGCGGCGAGCGAGCCCAGCGCGGACAGCCGGTCCGCCTGGAACAGCCGTGCCTCCATCTGCTTGCGCAGCGTCACGTCGCGCGCGAACACGCGCAGGCCCGGCGGGTCCCACAGCTGCGCGACGGTGAGCTCCCAGTAGCGGCCGTCCAGGTGCACCGTGGGCGGGGGCTCTCCCGGCGGTGAGCCGCGCCACGCCCAGGTGAGCGCCGCGTGCACCAGCGGATGCTCGGCGCCGCGCTCCACCAGGTCCTGGAAGGCCGCGTGGGTGGCGGGGTTCGCGTACCGCAGCTCCCCGTCCATGCCCAGCTCCAGCAGCGGCTCCGGGTGCAGGAGCGGGAACGACGCCAGCCGGTACAGCGGGTCCTCCAGCGCGCGCAGGCCGCTGACGTCGCGCACCAGCAAACCCATCCGCACGCCGGTGTCCCCAGGTGACGGGGCGCAGGGGGTGATTTCCGCCGCGTAGACGCGCTCGTCGCCGTCGACGGTGAGCCGGTACTCCAGCCGGCCGTCGGAGCCGCCCCGGAGGACGGCCTGGAGCAGGGACATGAGCGGCTTGCTCGCCGCGGTGCCCAGGGTCTCCTCCAGCTTGCGCCCCTCCGCGCCGCGCACGTCCAGGCCGAAGGCCCGGCCGGACGGGGACCACAGCCGCAGGCAGCGCCCCTCCGCGTCCAGCTCCCCGGCCACGTACTCCGCGCCCGACGAGGGCCGCGGGCTGGACACGGGCGCGCCCAGGCCCGGGGAGCGCACGAAGCCCTCCACCCGGAAGGGGCCCATGAGCATCTCCAGGCCCGCGCCGTCGGTGTTCATCCGCGTGAGGACGGAGATGAGCGCCTGCGCGTCCGCCTCCGGCAGCCGCTTCGTGAGGATGAGGCCGTCGGCGAGCGTGGAGATGGTGAAGAGGAACGGCATGAGCCGCGGTGCGTCCGCGCCCAGGTACGACGTCAGCGTGGCGCGCATCGCGTGCGCGTCCGAGTGGTTGCTGAAGAGCGCGCACAGGTCGGACTCGCCGCGCAGCACCGCGTCCAGCGCCTTGCGGTAGGTGCCCAGGAAGCGCTGCTCGGAGAAGAGCGTGTCGGGGCGCAGGCCCACCGACTCCAGGTGGCGCACCGGCAGCAGGTGCCCGCCGGTGGAGCGCGGCGCCACCCACGCCACGCGCTTGCCCTTGAGCGTCTCCAGCGTCAGCGGCGCGTCCGCGCGGCAGATGAACGCGGAGTGGTAATGCCAGCTGCCCGAGCGCACCGCGCGAAGCACCGCGCGCGCCTGCGGCTCGAAGGCATTGCACTGCTCGGCGGTGCCCCAGGCCATCTCCACCCGGCCGGCCGCGAGCTCCGCCTCCAGGAACTCGTAGGTGGGCGCCATGGACATCACCACCGGGCGGCCCATGCGCTCCGACAGCGCCCGCGCGAACAGCTCCACGCGCACGTGCTCTCGTATCTCGCCCAGGGACGGATAGAGCAGGCAACGGATGGGCGAGTTCGATGCGGTCACGACGAATTCCTCCGATGAACCCCCCTCTGCCGCGAGCCCGAAGAGCCGGATCGCGGGTGTTCCCTACCTACCTTAAAATTTACGACAATGCCACACTATTCTTGAATCACTGCAATAAGTAGGTTCCCCAGGTTTACCACGTTCTGACCCAGGGTCGGGAGGGACCGGGACATACGGTGTGTGAAATGTGGCTCGGGAGGGGCTGGCACCGGGGCTGCACTGGGGGTGGGTGGACGGATGGAACCGCCCGAAGGGATGTGCGGATGCGCGTGCTTGTGAGGGGTTTGTGGCTGCTGGCCCTCGTGCTGGTGGGGGCGACGTGGCTGGTGGCCCGCGGTTCGGAGGCGGCGCCGCGCGGCGTGGAAGCCGTGGCGGCGCGGGTGCGGACGGGGGACGTGGTGTTCCAGACGTCGGGATCGCGCCAGTCGAAGCCCATCCAGGTGGCCACGCACAGCCCGCTGTCGCACGTGGGGCTGGTGGAGGTGACGCCGGAGGGGGTGTTCGTGGTGGAGGCCGTGCAGCCGGTGAAGCGCACGCCCTTCGCGCGGTGGAAGGCGCGCGGCGTGAAGGGGCGGCTGCTGGTGATGCGGCCACAAGGGGTGGACGACGCGGCGAAGGCGCGGGCGGTGGAGGAGGCGAAGCGGCACCTGGGCAAGCCGTACGACGCGCTCTTCGGGTGGGGGGACGAGGCGATGTACTGCTCGGAGCTGGTGCGCAAGGCGTACGCGGCGGGGGCGGGGGTGGAGTACGGCAGGATGGAGCGGCTGGGCGACCTGGACGTGGCGGGCCTGAAGCGGGAGATGGCGGAGCGCTACGGCGGTCCGGTGCCGCTGGACCTGGAGCTGGTGACGCCGGCGAGCCTGGCGGCGGATGCCCGGCTGGCGGTGGTGTATTCGGATTTCCCGAAGGGGCGTTGAGGCGGCGTCATCCCTTGAGGATTCAAGAGAGGGTCAGGGACTCACACGCGGGGGGAAGGGCCGGTAGGATGGGCGCCCATGAAACGCCTTCTTCTGCTGCTGCCGCTGTGGGCCCTCGCGGGCTGTAAGGATCCCCAGGACGGGGTGAAGGTCGTGGTTACGTACACCCAGTTCGTTCCGGGTTGCGTGCGGGTCACGGCCACGGATGACGCCAGTGGGGACACGCTCGCGACGGACGTGTCGGTCCGCGAGAAGAACGCCACCCCCGACGGCGAAATCGTGGTGGGCGTCCTGGTGCCGGAGAAGTGGGGCACGACCATCTCCGTGAGGGCGGATGCCTTCGAGGCGCTGCCGGTGAACAAGCAGTGCGGCGGGAACTCCGTGCGCAATAACAAGGAGGGCATCACCGTCTCGAAAGGCAGCGGGAAGGAAGGCAAGACTCCGGAACTGCGCCTCACGGTCGCGGCTCCGGACATGGACCTGGATGGCTATGTCCCCAAGGAGGGGGGGGGCACTGACTGCAACGACGCCCCAACGGAGTTGGGCAAGGCCACCAATCCGGGCGCCGCGGAGCTGTGCAACGACACGGACGACAACTGCGATGGCGAGAAGGACGAGGGCTTCAATATCGGCGGGAGGTGCACTAACGAGAGCAACAGCTGCACGGGCACCTATCGATGCGTAGCAGGCAACGTCCAGCAAGCCGAATGCTTCACACCCGATGCAAAGCTCGCGCTGGTGGACGAAGACCAGGACGGTCACGCCGATCCTGCGAAGGGCCAGGTGTTCGTCTGCACGGCGACCTTGCCGCCGAATCGGCTGCAGTTGGGCGCGCCGTCCGACGACTGCAACGACGGCGATCCCGCCGTCCATCCCGGCGTCACGGAGATCTGCAACGACAAGGACGACAACTGCGTTGCTGGCAAGGACGAAGGCTTCAGCGTCGGCACGACCTGCACGGATACGACATACCAATGCGCGAACAGCACCACGCAATGCAAACCCGATAACAGCGGGACCTTCTGCAAGCCGCCTGACGCGATTCCTACCTGGTACCCGGATGGAGATGGGGACCGCTACGGCCGTGACACCGGCAAGCAGGTGACGTGCGTCGATCCCAGCACCAGCACCGTGACATACGTCGCTGATGCCGGAGCGGATTGCAATGATGGCAATCCCTTCACCCATCCCAACGCGGATGAACTCTGTGACGGAGAAGACAACAATTGCAACACGGTTACGGACGAAGGCGCATGCCCCAATGGAGGACCTAATTGGATCCCCGAGTCCGTCAACGACGGAGGAGCTGCGCTGCGCAGCATCTCACTCTATGGCGACGGCGGTGTCTGGGTCGTGGGAGATGACTCGACCCGCGCCTTCAAACGGCCTGGCGACACGGACTTCACGGTCCTCGCGGGCAAGTGCCCCGGCGGCACCACATCTCGCCCGCTCTACAGCGTTTGGGCGGACTCACGCAATGAGACTGCTTACATTGGCGGTGAAGACGACGTCCTGACCATCCAGACACCGACCAGTGTCGATTGCACGCCGGTCAAGCCGCCCTCGGCATCCGGCACTACGACGGGTCTGATTGGCTTTCCCACGGATGGCGGCGTCCAACTCATCGGCGTCACAAGCGCCAACAACGGGGACGACGGCAGAACCTTCAATTGGGATGGAGGCGTCAATTCGGCCGCCGTCACGAACCAGAGCAAAAAGCCCCTCTTCGACGTTTCGGGCACGCTGACTGACCGGCTCTTCGCTGTGGGTAGCATTTCAAATAGCTCCCCTCCCAACCAGGGCCTCGTTCTTGAACGCGCATCAGGAGCGACGACTTGGAGTACCTCCACGGTTCCCAACAACACGCCTTGGTTGAGAGGGGTGCAGGTCGTCACGCCGCGCCTGGCTTATGCAGTCGGTGACTCAGGGGCGTTGATCAAATGGACCGGGGGTAGTTCCTGGACGACGGAGGTAAGCCCCCAGGGCGTCACGGAGCAATTCACGAGCGTGCTCGCGTTTGGCGAAGGCTCCATCTACATTACAACGGCAGCCGGAAACATTTATCACTGGAATGGCATCGCCTGGCAAAAGTTCGCTCTTGCTGGAGGGAGCCTGTATGACATTGCAGGCACCAACCCCGGTGACATCTGGGCCGTTGGTAACTTCGGCAACGTCTTCCACTTGATGTCCGCGCCGCCTCCGCCTCCTCCGTAACAAACCGGCTCACGGTGGGGCACCGCGCCCCACCGTGACGCCGTTGCTCAGCGCTTCACCCGCAGGACCTGGAACCCCTTTCCTCCGGTTCCGAAGCCCATCAGGTTCTCCGCTCGCACCACCAGGTCTCCGTTGGCCAGCACGCCCCAGACCTCCGCTCTTGCCAGGGAGGTGCTTCCGGCCCGCTCGTATCTCCGGGCCTCAACCCACGTCACTCCGTCCGTGCTCGTGAACAGGCGCGCGTAGACGTCCGATGCGGGCTGGATGTCTCCCACGTCCGCCCTCGCCGTTCCCATCACGAAGCCGCCTCCCGCCAGCGCGTCCAGTGAGTACGCCGGCCCCGGCAGCGTCATCAGCGCGTCTACCCTTCCACTCGCGTACACGCGCAGGAGCTTCGGGTGCTCCGGCTCGTAGAGCGTGGACTGCCCCAACAGCAGCTCCCCTCCCGACAACACCGTCCCCGTCACCGCGTTGGCCGCGTAGCCGCCCATCACCTTCGTCCACGTGCGCCCCCCGTCCGTCGAGCGCACCACCGCCGCCTGCGTGCTGCTGCTGCCGAACGTGGCCCACAACACGCTTCGCGTCGGGTCCGCGTACAGCGCCGTGCCGTGCCGGTGCTCCTGGAACGTGGCCCGTACCGCCCACGTCGCTCCGCCGTCCGTGCTCGCCCACAGCCGCAGCGGCGTGCTCGACGAGGTGAACGTCTGGTACTCCAGGAAGAACACCGTGCCGCCCAGCTCCGCGAAGCTCGCGGGCGACATCGCGCGGTAGTTCCCCAGCGATGCAACATCCGCCCATGTCGCCCCTCCGTCCGTGGAGCGCTCCAGGTGGTAGCTGCCGCTGCGGCTCATCTGCGCCAGCAACGTCCCGTCCTTCAGCACCGCCATCACCCAGAACGACGCGCCGCCCACCCCCTGCCCTCTCGCGCTGAAGGTGCGCCCGCCATCCGTGCTCGCCCACAGCTTCGAGCGGCTCCCGTCCAGCGCCAGCGCGTACACCGTGCCCGCGCCGTCCACCGCCAGCACCTCGTGCGTCGTGTTCGTGAACACCGGCTCCAGCGTCACCGGCCCCTGCACCCCGCCGTCCACCGGCGGCGTCCCCGCGTCCACGCCGCCATCCGAGCCCGCGTCCGGCGTCCCCGCGTCCACGCCCGACCCCGCGTCCGGCGTCCCCGCATCCACACCGCCATCCGCGCCCGTGCCCGCATCCGGCGTCCCCGCGTCCACGCCCGAACCCGCGTCCGGCGTCCCGCCGTCCTGCCCGGAGCCACCGCCTCCTTCCGGCTGACGAGGCAGGGCCACGCGCATCACCCGGCCGCTGGAGTTCGCGTCCACCGCGTCTCCGTAGAAGCACGGCACCTCCGTGACACTGTCCGGCAGCACGTCCAGCGTGCTCAGGTAGCCCTTGAAGCTCGTGCGCGAGTCCAGCGTCACCGGCGCGCTGAACACGCCGTCGCGCAGCACCCGCACCTGGACTTCGTAATCCGTGGCCGTCTGGAAGTGATTGTAGAAGACATACAGCGCATCCCCGATGCGCGTGACGGCCGGCTGCAACGCCCAGTCCGGTGTCCCCTCCACCAGGATGCGCGAGCCGAACGACGTCCCGTCGAAGCGCCGGTAATACAGCCGCTCCGTCTCGTCCTTGTAGACCAGGTGGATGCCGCCCTTGCCGTCCTCCACCGCGCTCAGCGCCGCGCCGTGGTAGATGCCGTCGGAGAACGCGTCCCGCTGCGGCCCCCACGTGTCCAGCGGATCCGCCGCGTCACGCACCCGCATCCGCGTGGGCTCGAAGCCGTCGTGCATGGCCCAGAAGAAGACGAGCTTCGACCCCACGCTCAAGAGCCGCCCCCCGCCCCGCTTCCGCGTCCGCCCCAGGTCCGGCTGTCTCTGGAAGCTGGCGCCGTTGTCGGTGGACACCGCCACCACCGCGGTGGCGCCGCCGTCCGCCTCCAGCCGGAACGCCTGCACCCACAGCCGCCCCTTCGAGTCCCGCGCCAGCAGGGCCCGCGAGTACGCCTGGGTGCTGTCCGCGTTGAACACCCGCACCGCCGGCTCCGGCGCCCAGGTGTCCTGCGCCGCGTCGTAGCGCCACCACTGGAAGTACACGTCGTGCCGCGACGACGCGGCCAGTGAAGGCCCCTCGTACGCGTAGACCATCGCCACGTCCCGCCCCACCGCGACCAGCTCCGCGCGGTCGTGGTGCGACGCATCCGGCTGGATGGGGGCCAGCTTCGTGAAGCTCCCGAAGCCGTCCTCGGAGCGGAAGAGGTTCAGCCCCTCCCCTTCCGCCCCCTGCTGCTGGATGGCCAGGAGCCACGTGGGCGCATGCCCGTTGCCTGTCTCGATTCGCACCGCGTGCCGATGCGCCGGCAGCGTCAGGGCATTGCCCCCGCCAGCCGGCACCATGGGCACCCCACCCGCCGCCACCACCGTGGTCAGCAGGGCTCCCACCCAGGACATCATGTGATTGCGCCCCCTGTCGTATCCCCGCGCGAAAGGTAGGGACGGGGGACCCAGGAGCAATCCAGCGGGCGGAATCCGGCGGAGGCGGACCGGCAGGGCCCGACACTCTCCACGCGGACCGGTGAACACACCCACACCGCGCGACGCCCCCGAGCCTTGTGGGAGCGTCGCGTCAGTGTCTTGCGACTACTTCGCCTTGCGGCGGCGCGGCGTCGTGGTGCCCGCGTCGGTGCCGGTGCCCGCGTCCATGCCCTCGACCGTGCCCGCGTCCATGGACGTGCCGGCGTCCGGGGTGGCCGTGGTGATGGCCGGGGGCGGGTTCACCAGCTTCAGCGAGGTGAGGAACGCGTCCGCCGTGGTGTTGGGGTGGTTGGGGTTGTAGATGACCAGCAGCGTGTACAGGCGCGGGCCCACCAGGAAGTTGCGGGCCTTCAGCTCACCCACCACCGGCGACGTGACGGTGTAGGACTTGCCGGGGTAGCCATCGAGGGTGACGTCGGCCTCTTCCTTGATGGTGCCCTGGACCTGCTTCACCAGGCCGTCCTTGCCCTCGTTCAGCAGGGCCTCCGGAGGACGGCTCGCCACCAGCTTCTCCGGGTAGTCCGCGGTGCTGATGGAGTAGATGGTGCCGTCCTCGGTGCGCGAGGAGAACGCGGCGGTGTTCACGGTGTTGGCGCCCAGCGGAACCTGCTTGCGCTCCACCTGGGGCTCCGCGGGCATGCCGATGGTGAAGCCTTCCGTGGCCTCGTAGGGCTTGAAGGCCGGGGCGGGGGCCGCGGCGGTGCCGTCCGCGGAGCCCTCGTTGGGCACGTCCTCAATGGTGGACATGGCCTGGGGACCCCCGGTTCCTCCCGAGGAGCCGTCGGTCTTCTGCTGGTTGGCGCAAGCCCCGGCGATGAGCGCGAGGGTGGTGAGCGAGGCGAGGAGGAGGCGGGACAACGGACGCATGGGCACGCTTCCTGAGAGGGAAGAGGAGTGAGACGGAGAGTCCTGTCGGACGCTAGACGAAGTGCTCCGCCGCTGACTACCCGAGTTTCGGCACGGCGCGAGGAACTTGCCCGCGCCCCGCCCCCGGAAGCGTCCGGGGGCGGACAACGCGGCGGAGCCGGAAAGTCGGCGCGGGAGGGCTATTCGCCCAGGTACGCGCGCCGAATCTCGGCGCTGTCCAGCAGCGCCTTGCCCGGGCCGGCCATCACCACCTCGCCCGTCTCCAGCACGTAGCCGTAGTGGGCGGCGTTGAGGGCCAGGTGCGCGTTCTGCTCCACCAGGAGCACGCTGACGCCGGTGGCGTTCACCTCGCGCAGCGTGCGGAAGATGGTCTCCGTCACCTGCGGCGCCAGGCCCAGGGACGGCTCATCCAGGAGCAGCAGCTGCGGCTTGGAGAGCAGCGCCCGGGCAATGGCCAGCATCTGCTGCTCGCCGCCGGAGAGCGTGCCGGCCAGCTGCTTCTGGCGCTCGCGCAGCACCGGGAAGAGGCCGAAGCCCTTGTCCATGTCCTGGCGCACCTGGGCGGTGTCCTTGCGCAGGTACGCGCCCAGCTCCAGGTTCTCGAACACGGTGAGGTTGGGGAAGATGCCCCGTCCCTCCGGCGCGTGCGCCATGCCGCGCGGCACCAGCTGGTGCGCCTTGAGGCCCGTGATGTCCTGCCCCGCGAGCGTGATGCGGCCCGCGGACGGCTTGAGCATGCCGCTCACCGCGCGCAGGGTGCTCGTCTTGCCGGCGCCGTTGGCGCCGATGAGGGCCACCATCTCGCCCTTGCCCACCGTCAGGGACACGCCCCGCAGCGCCTGGATGGCGCCGTAGCGGACCTGGAGGTCCTGCACCGTCAGCAGCGGGTCGAACGCGCGCCGCTCGCCCAGCACCTTCACCGGCTCGCTCACGCCGCGCCTCCGTGGGACTCCAGGTAGCTGTCGCCCAGGTACGCCTCGATGACCTTGCGGTCGCTGCGCACTTCCGCCGGAGCGCCTCGGGCGATGGTCTCGCCGTGGTCCAGCACGGTGATGCGCTCGCAGATGCCCATCACCAGCTTCATGTCGTGCTCGATGACCAGCACCCCCAGCGAGAACTCGTCGCGCAGCCGGCGGATGAGCACCATCAGGTCCGCCTTCTCGCGCGTGTTCATGCCCGCCGCGGGCTCGTCCAGCAGCAGCACCTTGGGGCGCGTGCCCAGCGCCCGGGCAATCTCCAGCCGGCGCTGCTCGCCGTAGGGGAGGTTCTTCGCCTCCTCGTCGCGGCGGTGCGACAGGCCCATGACCTCCAGCAGGTGCTCCGCCTGGCGCGTCAGCTCGCGCTCCTCGGCCTGGAAGCCGGGGGTGAGCAAGAGCGCGCGCCACCAGTCGCGGTAGTTGCGCAGCGCCGTACCCGCCTTCGCCATGGGCCCCAGGCGCACGGGGTGCAGCCCGCCTTGCGCGCGGCAGGCCACCTTCACGTTGTCCAGCGCGGTGAGGGCGCGGAACAGGCGGATGTTCTGGAACGTGCGCGCGAGGCCCAGGTGGTTGATCTGATGCGGCACCCAGCCATTCACCCGCTGACCGGCCACGCGCACCTCGCCCTCGGTGGGCTGGTACACGCCGGTGAGCACGTTGAACGCGGTGGACTTGCCCGCGCCGTTGGGACCGATGAGGCCCAGCAGGTCCCCCTGGCGCACGGTGAGGTTGAAGTCCGTGAGGGCCTTGAGGCCCCCGAAGCGGATGCTCACGCCGGACGCCTGGAGCAGCGCGTCTTGCGTGCCAGCGGCGGAGACAGGGGTCACGGCGGCGCTCATGTCAGCCCCTTCTTCTTCCGGGGAAGCCACCGGGGCAGCACGTCCCAGAGCTCCTTCGTGCCGAACAGGCCCTGCGGCCGCGCCAGCATCAGCACGACCAGCAGGATGCCGTACACGGGCATGCGGATCTGATCCACCTTCTGCGCCAGGCTCCCCTCCGCGCCCAGCGCGCCGAACAGCGAGCGCAGGCCTTCGGGCAGCAGCGTGAGGAAGATGGCCGCGACGATGGCGCCCGTGCTGGAGCCCAGCCCGCCCAGCACCACCATGACGACGATCTCCATGGACTTCACGAAGGTGAACGAGCCCGGGTTGATGATGGGCACGAAGTGCGCGAACAGGCCGCCCGCGATGCCCGCGAAGAACGACGAGATGACGAACGCGCGGACCTTGTAGCCGGTGGTGTCCACGCCCATGGCCTCCGCGGCCACTTCATCCTCGCGGATGGCCCACAGGCTGCGGCCGTGGCTGGAGCCCGCGATTCTCCGGGCCACCAGCACCACCAGGAAGACCCAGAAGTACACCATGGCCACGCTGGAGTACTGCGGGATGCCGGACAGGCCCAGCGCGCGGCCGAAGGCCTCCGTGTTCTGCACCACCACGCGGATGATCTCACCGAAGCCCAGCGTGACGATGGCCAGGTAGTCCCCGCGCAGCCGCAAGGACGGCAGGCCCACGAGGAAGCCGCACAAGGCCGCGCAGGCGCCGCCCGCGAGCAGCGCCACGGTGAAGAGCACCTGGTCGCTGGCCGCCACCGGGAGGAAGGACAGCGCCACCTCCTTGAGCTCCAGCGACGTGACGCCCGCGATGTACGCGCCCACGGCCATGAAGCCCGCGTGGCCAATGGAGAACTGGCCCGTCATGCCGTTCACGATGTTGAGGCTCACCGCGAGGATGATGTTCACCCCCACCACGGACAGCAGGTACGTGGCGAAGGGCGAGGAGCCCAGCAGCACCTCCGCCAGCGCCAGCACCGGCACCGCGATGAGCACGGGCAACAGGCCGCGCAGGGCCGGGGGCACGCGGCCCGTGTCCACGCCGGTCAGCGTCGTTACGCCAGGGGCCGCCATCAGACCTTCTCCGCCGCGACGCGGCCGAACAGACCGCCCGGCTTCACCAGCAGCACCAGGATGAGGAAGGCGAAGGCCACCGCGTCACGCCAGGTGCTGGCCGCGTAGCCCACGACGAACTCCTCCACCAGGCCCAGGAGGAGCGCGCCCACCACGGCGCCCGGCACGTTGCCGATGCCGCCGATGACCGCCGCCACGAAGGCCTTCAAGCCCACGTACAGACCCATGAGCGGGCTCACGGACGTGTCCTTGATGGCGTAGAGCAGGCCCGCGCCCGCCGCCAGCGCGCTGGAGAGCATGAACGTCAGCGCGATGATGCGGTCGGTGGGGATGCCCATCAGCGCCGCGGTGCGGTGGTCGAAGGACACCGCGCGCATCGCCTTGCCGAAGCGCGTGCGGTACACGAGGAACTGGAGCGCGGCCATCAGCCCCACGGCGATGAGGAAGCTGATGACCTGCCAGTTCCACACCACCACGTCGCGGTCGCCCACGATGAACCACTCGCTGGGGACGATGACCTCCGGGAAGGCCCGGGGGGACGCGCCCGGCAGGAAACCGATGTCCAGCTGGAAGCCGTACGACAGCGCGAACGAGATGCCGATGGCGGTGATGAGCGCGGTGAGGCGCGGCTTCTCACGCAGGGGGCGGTAGGCGAAGCGCTCGATGAGGAAGCCGAGCAGCGCGCACCCCACCATGGCCACCGCGAAGATGACGACCACGCCCCACAGGGAACGCTGCGCCTGGCGCCCGAGGGCGAAGGCGGTCGCGTAGCCCATGTAGACGCCGACCATCATCACGTCGCCGTGGGCGAAGTTGATGAGCTTGAGGACGCCGTACACCATCGTGTAGCCCAGCGCGACCAGGGCGTAGATGGTGCCGGCGGCCAGACCATTGATGAGGTGCTGGAGGAGCTGCGACATGTGCCGGGGGTGGCCCTGGGTTACGGAGAGATGGTGGTGACGTAGGTGGACTTGCCGTCCGCGACCTTCAGCACCACGGCGGACTTCACCGCGTTGCGCTTCGCATCCAGCGTGATGTTGCCCGCCACGCCGGGGAAGTCCTTCGTCTGCGCGATGGCCGCGCGCAGGGCCGGGCCGCTGGTGTCCGGGGCGCGCTTCAGCGCGTCGATGGCGACGCGCGCGGCGTCATACGCCAGCGCCGCGAGCGCGTCCGGCACCGCGCCGTTGTAGTCCGCCTTGTAGTCCGCGATGAACTTCTTCACGCGCTCGTCCGGGTTGTCCGGCGAGTAGTGGTTGGAGAAGTAGCTGCCGTCGATGGCGCTGCCGCCCAGCTCGAAGAGCTTCTCGGAGTCCCAGCCGTCGCCGCCCATCAGCGGCACCTTCAGGCCCAGCTCCCGCGCCTGGCGGGCGATGACGCCCACCTCGCTGTAGTAGCCCGGCACGTAGATGCCCTCCGGCTGCGTCTTCTTGATGGCGGTCAGCTGCGCGCGGTAGTCCGTGTCGCCCTGGCTGTAGCTCTCCGTGACGGTGATCTTGCCGCCCATCTCCGCGAACTTCTGGCGGAACACCTCCGTGAGGCCAATGGAGTAGGCGCTCTTGTTGTCCTGGAGGACGGCGACCTTGTTGAGCTTGAGGTTCTCCCGCGCGAACTTCGCCATCACGAAGCCCTGGAACGGGTCGATGAAGCAGACGCGGAAGATGTTGTCGCCCTTCTCCGTCACGGAGGGGTTGGTGGACGACGGGGTGATCATGGGCACGCCGGCCGCCTGCGCCTTCTCCGCCATGGCCAGGGAGCTGGAGGACGCCACCTCGCCCAGGATGAGCACCACCTTGTCCTGGGTGATGAGGCGGGTGACGGCCTGCGCCGCCTCCTCGGGCTTGCTCTGGTCGTCGTACACGCGCACGACCAGCTTCTTGCCCTTCACGCCGCCGGCCGCGTTGGCCTCCTTCAGCGCCAGCGCGATGCCGTTGCGGCTGGAGATGCCGAAGGTCGCCTGACCGCCCGTCAGCGCGCCCACTTCACCCAGCACGATGACGTCGTCACCGGCCGGAGGCGCGCCGCCCCCCTGCGCGGTGGCCGGGGCCTGCGCCGCGGGTTGGCCGCCCGCCTCTCCCGTGGGCTGCGTCTTCTTCTCGCAGGCGGCCGCCAGGACGGCGAGCGCGGCGAGGAGCATCGGGGCAAGTCGTCGCATGCGGGGAATTCCTCCGGGGGAGATGACGGGCAAAGCCCCGGTTTTCTAGGGGAGCCCTCCCCATGGGTCAAGCGCACAGCTTGGCTCCGGGGTCCTGCCAACACCCCGGAACATCGCTGTCGCGACCCCATGCCCCGCGTCAGGGCTCCAGCCAGAAGTGCTCCCGGCCCGACGGTCCCCGGCGGACTCTTGGCGGGAGGCCCGGCCCCGGTGCCCCGGCCTCCTCCCGAGGGGTGTCCGCGTCCTCCTGCGTCAGGTCCCAGCCGGCGAAGGGCGTGGTTTGGGAAGAGGCCTCATCGTCCGGCGGCCAGGCGGGCTCCGGCTCCGGCGCCATGGAGGGAGCGGGCTCCGGAAGGGACGCGCCCGTGCGGCGGCGCCACAGCCTGCCCGCCACCAGCAGCCCCACCGCGCCGGCCATCCACCCGAGTCCCCGGCCTGGCCTCATGGCTCGCATCGAAGGCTCCTTCTTCTACGCGAGCCGGGAGGTCCGGCCGGCGCCCCCACACAGTGGGGCGTGTGCACGCGCGCGGCCAGCGGGGAGTCCGGTGGCGCTGGCCCTGCACGCTCGGTGTCCGGACGGGAGGCAGGAGGGCGGTCGGTGCGGCGTCGTGAGCGGCGTGCGGCTCGGCGAGCCCCCGGATCATCTGGCGCCAGGGGTTTCCCTGGGCGCAGGTGCACCCACCTTCCTCGTGATGGCCGTGGCGGGCACCTCACGTCCCTTCCCCAAGGAAGCCGACCGCAGCACGACGGATGACCCAGGCGCTCCGCTTCCGACCACACCCGACCCCGACGTGAAGGCACAAGGAGCCATCAATGATGATCAAGCGCAACGACATCAAGGAAGGGATGACGGTCCGCAGCATCGACGGCGAGAAGCTGGGCAAGGTGTTCGCCGTGAGTGAGGGCGAGTTCCACATCGAGAAGGGGATGTTCTTCCCGAAGGACTACCTGGTCCGCTACTCGGAGGTGAGCGACATCCGTGACGGGGAGATCATCCTCAACCACGGCCGCGAGGCGCTGAGCAGCCTGTCGGACTCCGGCGGCGTCATGGCGGGCCGGGGCGGCGGCGCGGGCGTGGGCCCCGGGGCCCTGGGCGCGACGGCGGCGACGGCGACCGGCAGCAACGTGGGAGGAATTGGCGCGGGCGTGGGTACCGGCGCGCGGACGGCCGGCATCCAGGACCGCGACCTGCGCACCGACATGCGGGCCAGCGACCTGCAGGGCAAGGAGCGCATCGCGAACGACGACGTCACGCTGCGCACGCACCATGAGGAGCTGGGCGTGACCAAGCATCAGCGCGCCGCGGGCGAGGCCCAGGTGCGCAAGGTCGTCGTGGAGGAGATGAAGACGGTGGAGGTCCCGCTGCGCCACGAGGAGGTGGAGGTGGTGCGCCGCGTGGCGAAGGACCCGGTCCCCGGCGACATGGCGGCCTTCCGCGAGGAGACCATCCGCATCCCGCTGAGCGCGGAGGAGGCGGAGCTGACCAAGCGCACGTACACGGATGAGGAGATCAGCATCCACAAGCGCGACATCGAGGAGCAGGAGCGGTTGCAGGGCAGCGTCCGCCGCGAGGAGGTGGACGGCGTGACGGTGGTGCGCACCGACGCCGACGTGGACGAAGAGCGGCGCCGCACCGGCTACAACGCGAACGCGGACATCGATCCGCTCAAGCGCGAGTAGCACCGCCCACCGGAAGGTAGAACCACAGCCCTTGTGCTCCGCCCCGCATGCCGCGCCTTCACGCGCGCGGCGTGCGGGCGGTGGCGCATCGGTTGCTCAGCGCGGTGCGCGGGCTGGCGGCGTGGCCCGGGTGGGGGCTTCCCGCGCGCGGTCCATGGTGGTCTCCAGCCGCTGCGAGTCGCGCAGGCGCTCCGGGAAGAGCCGGCCCGCGAGCGCCGCCAGCACCGTGTCGCGCGCGGGCGGACAGGCGGACACCAGCCGGTCCGCCATGGCGTGGGCGGAGTCGAAGCGGGCCTCCGGGGCCTTGGACAGCGCCACCGACAGCACGTTCCACAGGGGCGCCGGCACCTCCGGGGGCTTCGTCAGCTTCTCCTGGCAGATGGCCTTCATGGTGGCCATCTCGTCGTCGCGCTCGAAGGCGCGCCGGCCCGTGAGGGACTGGTAGAGGATGAGCCCCATGGCGAACAGGTCGCTGCGCGCGTCCAGCTTCTGGCCCAGCGCCTGCTCCGGCGACATGTAGAGCGGCTTGCCCTTCACGATGCCCGGCAGCGTCACCGTGCGCTGCGCGCGCACCTTGGCCACGCCGAAGTCCAGCACCTTCACCTGGCCGTCGAAGCCCACCATCAGGTTGTGCGGCGACAGGTCGCGGTGCACCAGGTCCAGGGACGCGCCGTCCTCGCCCTTGAGCCCGTGCGCGGCGTGCAGCCCCAGGAGCGCCTGCGACACGATGGCGGACGCCACCGCCGGCTCCACGGGCCCCTTGCTGGCGCGCAGCAGCCGGTCCAGGTCGATGCCGTTCACCAGCTCCATGGCGATGTAGTACGCGCCCTGCGCCTCGCCGAAGTCGTAGACGTGCACGAGGTTGGGGTGCGACAGCCGCAGGCCGATGCGCGCCTCGTCCAGGAACTGCTGCACCATCTCCGGCTGGGCCGTCAGGTGGGGCAGGATGCGCTTGAGCGCCACCAGCCGCCCCAGCCCCTCCGGCCCGCGCGTGCGCGCGATGAGCACCTGCGCCATGCCGCCCGTGCCCAGGGGCCGCACGATTTCATAGCGGCCAATGCGCCCGCGGTTCACCGGCGTGCCGTCCACGTCCAGTTCGTCCAGCCGCTCCAGCGGGCCCCGGCCGTCCGTCAGCGCCAGGAAGGACAGCACGGCGGAGTCCAGCTGCTCGCCAATGGCCTCCACCAGCCCCATCACCCGCTTGCCGCCGTCCTCGAAGTCCCCGTCCACCACCAGCCCCAGCCCGCCCAGGTTCAGCCGCCCCAGGGTGAGCTGCTGGCAGAAGAGCATCCGGCCCTCGCGCAGCTTCCGGGGGCCGCTCCAGTGGGCCGCCTCGAAGACGTCCGCCCCCAGCTCCCCCAGGACGCGCGTCAGCACGGGCCCCCGCGTCCCGCGCAGGGACACGAAGCCCGCCTTCGCGTGCACCATCCGGGCGCACTGCGTGAGGAACACGTCCAGGCCGGTGTCGAGGTCCAGCCCCCGCTCCAGGCAGTCCTCGAGGATGTCGTCGGCCATCCGGTTCACGGCCATCAGGCCGCGCAGGAAGGCCAGCTCTTCTTCCGGGGATTGGAACGCCACGGCTCCATCAATACCCGAAAACCCGGCGGGGATGGAGCGCTCCCCGGGTGGAGTGTCAGACGCGCTCGCGGTCCACGCGCACCACCGCGGACAGGTGCTCGGGCAGCTCCCGGGGCTCCGGCGTCCCGCGGGTGACGGGGTGCTCCAGCATGCCGTGCCGGTCCAGCATGTGCTCCAGGTGCGCCACGCGCGCGCGCAGTCCCTCCAGCTCCCCGGCGGCCACCTGCCCCCGGGCCTGGACCTCCCGCACGCGCAGCCACGTCTCCACCACGGGCTTGAGGGCGAAGCGCAGCGTGAGACCGAGCAGCGGCACGCCGACGGTCATGCCGGTGACCATGATGATCATGACGGCTTCGGTCATTTCCATGAGGGAGGCTCCGAGGGAAAGCGGGACGGACGCCGGGGACTACGAACGGGGGGACCGGGCGATTGCACACCGCCCGGCCCACAACCCCGGGGTGAGGCGTCAGCCGGACTTCGCCTGGTCGGTGTAGATGGCGTCCGCGATGCGGTACGCGCTGCCCTCCAGGCGCTGGAAGGCCTCCTTCAGGGCGCCCGCGTCGGAGGTGTTGAGCACGGAGCGCAGGCGCTCCAGGTCCGCCTGGATTTCGCCGCGGTCCTTCTCCGACAGGAGGTTGGCGTACTCCTCCAGGCTCTTCTCCGTGGTGTAGATGAGCCCGTCCGCGTTGTTGCGCAGCTCCGCCAGCTCCTTCTTCTTCTTGTCGTCCGCGGAGTGCGACTGGGCGTCGTTGATCATCGCCTGGATTTCGGCCTCGGACAGGCCGGAGTTGCCCACCACGCGCACCTGCTGCTGCTTGCCGGTGCCCAGGTCGCGCGCGCTCACGTGCACGATGCCGTTCGCGTCGATGTCGAAGGACACTTCAATCTGCGGCACGCCGCGCGGCGCGGGCGGGATGCCGACGAGCTCGAAGCGCGCCAGCGTCTTGTTGTCCGCCGCCATCTCGCGCTCGCCCTGCAGGACGTGCACGGACACGAGCGGCTGGTTGTCCACCGCGGTGGAGAACACCTGGCCCTTCTTGCAGGGGATGGTGGTGTTCTTGTCGATGATCTTCGTGAAGACGCCGCCCGCCGTCTCCACGCCCAGCGACAGCGGCGTGACGTCCAGCAGGAGGACGTCCTTCACCTCGCCCTTGAGCACGCCGCCCTGGATGGCCGCGCCCACGGCGACGACCTCGTCCGGGTTGATGCCCTTGTGGGGCTCCTTGCCGAAGAACTCCTTCACCTTCTGCTGCACGCGCGGCATGCGCGTCATGCCGCCCACCAGGAGGACCTGGTTGATGGCCTGCGCGGTGACGCCTGCGTCCTTGAGCGCGATGCGGCACGGCTCGATGGAGCGGTCGATGAGGTCCGCGACCAGGGCCTCGAAGGTGGCCCGGTCCACGGTCTCCGTGAGGTGCTTGGGGCCGGACGCGTCCGCGGTGATGAACGGGAGGTTGACCTCCGTCTCCGGGGCGCTGGACAGCTCGTGCTTGGCGCGCTCGGCGGCTTCCTTCAGGCGCTGGAGCGCCATGCGGTCCTTGCGCAGGTCCAGGCCGTTGTTCTGCTCCGCGAAGCGCTTGGCCAGGTAGTCGATGAGGCGCTGGTCGAAGTCCTCGCCGCCCAGGAACGTGTCGCCGTTGGTGCTCTTCACCTCGAACACGCCGGCGGTGAGCTCCAGGATGGAGATATCGAACGTGCCGCCGCCCAGGTCGTAGACGGCGACGCGCTCCGTGGTCGCGTCCTTCACCTTGTCCAGGCCGTACGCGAGCGCCGCGGCCGTGGGCTCGTTGATGATGCGCAGCACGTTGAGGCCCGCGATGCGGCCCGCGTCCTTCGTCGCCTGGCGCTGGCTGTCGTTGAAGTAGGCGGGGACGGTGATGACGGCCTCGGTGACGGGCTCACCCAGGTAGTCCTCCGCCGTCTGCTTCATCTTCATCAGCACGATGGCGGAGACTTCCGGCGGGCTGTAGCCCTTGCCGCGGATCTCCACCCACGCGTCGCCGTTGGGGCTGGGCGCCACCTTGAAGGAGGAGACGCCAATGGCCTTCCTCGCCTCCGGCGAGTCGTACTTCCGGCCGATGAGCCGCTTGGCCGCGAAGACGGTGTTCTCCGGGTTGGTGATGGCCTGCCGCTTGGCAATCTGGCCCACCAGGCGCTCACCGGAGTCGGTGAAGCCCACCATGGAGGGCGTGGTGCGGCTGCCTTCGCTGTTGGGGATGACCACCGGCTCGCCGCCTTCCATCACGGCGACGCAGGAGTTGGTGGTGCCCAGGTCGATTCCAATCACCTTCGCCATGACTACTGCTCCCCCCCGGAGGAACTGTCGGACGGCGCGGAAGTCTGGGGCTCCGCGCTGCTGCTGCCTTCTTCAGAGGCCTTCGGTGCTTCAGTGCTGGCCGCGGGCGCGGCCACTTCCGGCGCGCGGGCGACGACGACCATGGCCGGACGCACCAGGCGGTCGTTGAGGTAGAAGCCGCGCGTCACCTCGAAGAGCACGTGGCCCGCCGGGACGTCCGCGGACTCCACCTGCTGGATGGCTTCGTGCAGGCGCGGGTCGAAGGGCTGGCCCTTGGCGGAGAAGCCCTTCACGCCGTGGCGCGCGAGCGAGTCCTCGAAGGACTTGCGCGTCATGGCCACGCCCTTCTGGAAGCTGTCGAAGTCGGGGGACTTGCCGGCGGCGTCGAGCGCGCGGTCCAGGTTGTCCACCACGGGGAGCAGGTCCTTGAGGAGCTTCTCCACGCCGAACTTCTGGACGTCCTCCTTCTCCTTCTGCGCGCGCTTCCGGTAGTTCTCCAGGTCCGCGGCGGAGCGGACGGCCCGGTCCTGGAAGTCCTTGGCGCGCTCGTGCGCCTCCTTCAGGCGCTCCAGCGTCTCGCGAGCCTTGGTCTGGCTGAAGTCCAGCTGCGCGCGCAGCGACTCCACCTCCTGGCGGAGCGCGGCCGCGTCCTCGGTGGGGGGAGTGACTTCGGGGGTGGAGGCGTCCGCTTCGGCGGGAGGGGCGGAGACGTCCAGCTCCACCTCCGTGCCCGCGCTGTCCGCGTCTTCGTCCATCCGACGCTCGACGCTGCGAACCGCATCGTCGATCACGTCCTGCCCGATGTCCGTCTGGATGCTACCCTTGTCATTGGTACCCGACACGGCGCGCACTATCTCACGCGACGCGGAGCGATCCAACAGGACCCGGGGAGGTCGCGCGAGCCCGGCGTGCGGGCAGGCGCGACTTCATACGCAGCGGAACTTCACGCCCCGGGCGCGGGTTTCTTGCGTCCCAACGTTTTCTTGGAAGCCGATTTCTTCGCGGCCCGGGCGCCCTTGGGAGCCGCGGGAGCGCCCGCGGTCTTCTTGCGGCCAATGGACTTGTCGGCGGCCTTCGGCTTGTCGGAGGTCTTCGCGCGAGCCGGGCGGCTGGGGGCGGCGTCCTCCTGCGCCGGGGCGGCCCTGGGGGCCCGGGCCTGGGAGGCGGGCGGAGGGGTGGCGTCAGCGGGGCTGGAGCCGGGCTTGAAGGCCTCCTCGACGGAGGTCTCCACGCGGCGCACGGCGGTTTCGATCTTCTCCGCGGCCGTCTTGGTGGTGGCGGCGGCCCAGGTGCGCAGCTGCACGAGGCCTTCCTTCACCTTGGCCTGCTTCTCCGGGTCCTTCACTTCCTTGAGGAGGCGCTCGGCCTCGCCGCGGAGGTCGTCCGTGGTGCGCTTGAGGTCCTCGCCGGTGCGCTTGAGGAAGTCCATCAACTGCCTGTCCCACTTCTCGGCCATGACGCATCTCCTCCGTCTGCTCGAACCCATCCAACTGCACGCGCGGACCGGGCGCAAAGCCTTCCGCGCTGTCCGTGTAGGACGGCGGACCGCGCCATCCATTGCCGTGTGGCAGTGCGTCAGGCGCCCCGCCGGGGTGCAAGCGGGGGGGCTCGCGACAGTCGGATGCCAGACACGTTAAGGTGCGTGCCCTCTTCCGGGATGGCCGCGTTGGGGCGGGCCCGGTGCTGGAGCGTTCCTTTATGTCGTCCCGGTCCTTCCGAGCGTTCGCGTCGCTCGTCCTCGTCACGTCCGTCGTCGCATTGGCCGCCTGCGGTTCCTCCGATGACCCGACGTCCGAGGGTCCGGTGCTGCCCCAGGTGACGCTGCCGGGGGCCACGGTGGGCGCGGCCTTCGAGAAGGTGCTGACGGCGACGGGCGGCACGCCGCCGCTGACGTATTCGGTGGACCAGCTGCCGCCGGGCTTCTCCTTCTACGGGGACTCCGGGCGGCTGGTGGGGCCCGCGACGGAGCCCGGCGAGTGGACGCTGAAGGTGGGCGTGCGCGACGCGAAGGGCGCCCAGCACACGCGCAGCTATGCGCTGCGCGCGTGGCCGGCGCCGGTCATCTCCACGGCGTCGCCGCTGCCGGCCGCCACCGAGGGCAGCGCCTATACCTTCACGTTCAGCAGCACGGGTGGAGCGCCGCCGTTGACCTGGTCGCAGGTGGGCGGGGCGATTCCGGACGGCCTGACGCTGACGGAGGACGGGGTGCTGATGGGCACGCCCTGGGTCCCGGCGCTGTTCGAGCTCACGGTGCGGGTGACGGACGCCAACGGCGCCCACGTGGACGCGGTCATCCAGGTGCCCGTGCGCACGTCGTCCGGTCAGTTGCCCGACGGCGGCCCGGTGACGGACGGCGGCACGAAGACGGACGGCGGCACGCAGCCGACGGACGGCGGCACGCAGCCGACGGTGGGCCTGAAGGTGGGCAACTGGAACATCGAGTGGTTCGGCTCCACGGCCGAGGGCCCCACCGACGAGGCGCTGCAGCTGTCGAACGCGACGGCCGTCATCGCGGACGCGGGGCCGGACGTGCTGGGCGTGGCGGAGATCGTCGGCGTGGACGCGTTCAACTCGCTGAAGGCGGGACTGCCCGGCTACGACGGCCTGCTCGCCAGCGGGGGCTCCACGACGCAGAAGCTGGGCCTGCTCTACAAGACGGACGCGGTGCAGGTGGTGAGCTCGAACGTCGTGCTGACGGAGTGCGCGCTGGACTTCGCCTACCGGCCGCCCCTGCGCGTGGACCTGAAGGTGATCCGCGGCGGCGCGAAGGTGGACCTGACGGTGATGGTGCTGCACATGAAGGCGTACGCGGACGCGGAGTCGTACGCGCGGCGCCAGGGCGCGGCGTCGTGCCTGAAGGACTACCTGGACAACTCCCTGCCGACGCAGAACGTGATGGTGCTGGGTGACTGGAACGACGACGTGGACGCGTCCATCTACACGACGAACCCGTCGCCCTACGCGAACCTGGTGAGCGACCCCGCGCGGTACAAGTTCCTCACCCAGCCGCTGTCGGAGTCCGGTGTGGGCTCGACGACGAGCAACAGCCAGTTCATCGACCACCAGCTGGTGACGAACGAGCTGGCGGCCTACTACGTGCCGAACACCACGAAGGTGCTCAAGCCCTCCATCGTCAGCTACAAGAGCACCACGTCGGACCACTACCCCGTCTTCAGCCAGTTCAACTTCGGCGCGGCGTCGCAGGCGGGCAGCGTGAAGGTCACGGCGCCCAACGGCGGTGAGACGCTGCAGGCGGGCAAGACGTTCAGCATCACCTGGACGTCCAGCGGCGTGACGCAGGTGAACCTCACGTACACGCTGGACGGGACGGTGTGGCGCACGGTGGCGTCGAACGTGGCGGCGTCCAGCGGGCGCTACACGTGGACGGTGCCGAACGAGTCCTCCACGACCGCGCGGGTGCGGGTGGCGGACGCGGCGCGCGCGGACGTGGCGGACGTGAGCGACGGGGTGTTCACGATGACGCGGCCGACGCAGACGGTGTTCATCAACGAGTACCTGCCGCAGCCCTTCCCGCCGGTGTCGGGCGGGACGACGCCGGACTACGACCAGCAGTTCGTGGAGATCTACAACGAGGGGACGACGGCGGTGGACCTGAGCGGCTGGAAGATCCACGACGCGAAGTCGTACTCGGGCGCGGAGGCGGCGCGGCACACGTTCGCGCCGGGCACGGTGCTGCCGGCGGGCAAGGCCTACGTGGTGTACTCGGGGGCGTCCGCGGTGCCGCCGGGGGCGCAGTACGCGACGTACGCGAACAACAACGGCTACGGGCTGCGGTTCGACCGGGGCCTCAACCAGAGCGGCGCGGGCGACGCGGTGTACCTGGTGCGCGCGGACGGCACGCTGCAGGACAGCCACTCGTACATGACGCCCGGCGTGGAGGTGTACCAGGGCTACTCGTTCAACCGTTCGCCGGACGCGAGCGGCACGGGGAGCTGGGCCTACTGCGCCAACCTGTTCTCCTACTACTCGACCCCGGGCTACCGCGCGGACTTCTCCTCGTTCTGAGCGGTCCGCGGTGACATGACTTCCACCCGGGGTTCTGATTGGGTGGAAGGATGCATGCCTGGATTCGGCTGGGGAGGGGCGCCACGGCCGTGGCCCTGTGCCTGTGGCTCGCGGCCTGTGGAGCGACCCGCGCGGCGGTGACTTCCCCCTCGCAGGAGGAGCTGCCACACCAGGTGCTGCTCCTGCGGGAGGCTCCGGATGGGAGCTTCACCCAGGAGTGGCGGCCGGCAGAGGACTTCGACCTCGCCCGCTACGTGAAGGCGCCCGAGGGCCGGCGCATCGTGCGGACCGCGCGCTCCGTGCGGGACTGTGACGCGGAGCACCTGGAGTGCATGCAGGAATGCCTTAGCCGACCACTGCCCAAGGATTACGAGCACTACAGGACCCCACGTGGGAAGGGAGGCCTCGAGGATTATTGCAACAACCGATGTCTGCGGCCCTACATGGACTGCATCGAACTTGAAAAGCTTCGGCCACAGGAACTCTCTTCCACGGAAGCTGTCTCTGACTGGGCTCGAAGGAATCAACGAGCCATCGCGGTAGGAAGCGCCGTGGTGATTGCCGGGGTCGTCTTCGTCGTTGTATCGGCGGGAGCGGGCCTCATCGTCCTCGCTCCAGTGGTGTTGCTGACGCAGATGTCCGCTACTCCGGAATCCTTCGTGGAGAGCACGCTTTGATGCGCTTCATCGACGAGCTGGAGATCATTGGCAGACTCTTCTCCGAAAGCACCTCCGACAAGGACAAGGAGGGCCTTCGCTTCGCGTCAGATGCCATCCGGTTCATCCTCAACACCGGGCAGACAGAGGAATTCGAGTCGTACATCCAAAGCCTCAATGCCTTCGCGCCTCCGCTGATCATCGCCCGTTTCAAGACCCGAGCCGAGGCAGAGGCAGGTATGAACGCGCGAGTGCCTCCTGTACGGCAGGCGCATGTGCTGATTGGAGACGACTACTACTCCGCCATGTTCGTTCCAGCCACGGGGCGAACCCACCTGGTCTTCATGCCCCCCATCCTGGAGCATTACCTCCAGGAGGTGGCGGACCAGAGGCCCACGCCTTCGGGCCTGTCCTTCGCCACGAAGGCGGAGGCGGAGGCGTGGATGAACCAGCAGCCCACGCCGCCCCAGCAGGTGGTCATCGACATCGCGGGGGCGCCGTATCTGGCGGCCTATCACCACCGCATCGACTACCGCGTCCTCTATCCCCTGCCCTCCCCCACGCCTCCTTCGCCGGAGACGTGAGGGCCTCGGCGGTGTGGACTACAGCCGGAACTGCACGCGCACGCCCGGCTGGATCCAGACGTGGATCTGCTTCTCGTCGCTGGAGAGGTCGTCGCTGATCTCCGCGGCATTGCCCAGACGGACCGTGCCCTTGTTGTACTGCCCCACGGACGCGGAGATGTAGGGCCCCACCGCGATGGAGCGGGTGAGCTGGAGGTCCACGCCGAAGTGGGCGTGGCCCAGGTCATAGCCCTCGAGCTTGAACCAGGAGCTCCCCGCCCCTTCGCCCACTTCCAGCGAGCCGATCTCATAGCCCACCCCCACGCCCACCCACGGCGAGACGAAGCCTTCCGGCCGGAAGTGGTAGTCCAGGTCGATGCCGAAGCGCAGGACCTTGCTCGTGCAGTTCGCGCCGTCCGTGCACTCGTCACCGGGACCGGAGCCGAAGCCGTACTGGAAATAGGCCCCCAGCGAGAGCCGCCGGTTGAAGAAGTAGGAGACGTCCACCTGCGGCGCCACGGTGCTGCCGAACGTGTCCTTCAGCGAGAGGTCCGTGCCGGAGTCGCCCACGGGAATGCCGAAGGCGCCGCGCACACCCAGCGCGAGCCCGGAGTTCTTGGGCTCCTGCGCCGCGGCCGGCAGGGCGCCCAGGCAGGTGGTCAGGGCCAACGATGCGATGAAGTGTCGAGCAGTCATGTCGTCCAGGGAGCAGGGCCGTCAGGTGACGGCGGTGGGAGTTGACGGCGTCCCCCACTGCAAGCCCGCGGCCAGGGGTCCCTGATGCGGGCGCCCTGGCTTCGAGGGGCGCGGGGCGCGGGAATGGCCCTGAAGCGCGACAGGAATGTCAGCCTTTCGGTGCGGGCCACGGCAGGGTACCCCGTGCGAGAGTGCCGGCCCAAGCCATGTCCTCCCTGCTGACCGAAGACTCCGACGTCGTCCGCTGGTTGCGCGCCGAACTCCAGGCCCGTGGGCTGACCCGCATCGAGCTGTCCGCGTCCTTGAAGCACCAGGGGACGCTCCATGACGACACGCTGCTCTTCACGGCGCCGGATGGAGCGCTGACGTTCGGCTCGCTGCCGGAGGCGCCTCGCGCCCAGGTGAAGGGACTGATGCAGCGGTATCACGCGTCGGCGCCCGGGTTGGGGGACGTCGCGCTGTCCGTCGTCTGCGAGGCCTTGGGTCCACCGCGCATCCGGTGGATGGATGAAGCCCAGCGGCAGCACGACGCCAGGGAGCAGGCCCGGTCGGAGGCCCACTTCGATTCACGGCGCTACGGACGCGCGCTGGCGCAGCGGGTGGCGGAGATGCTGGACGCGGGAGCGGACCTGTCCCTCACCGTGGATCCGCGCGAAGGCGTGTCCCGCGCGCTGTGGCGGTCCGGGGACGGCTCGTACGCGCGGGGCCTCCGGTACATCCAGGGGGACTCCCGAGCGCAGCAGACCTTCGCCTCCAGGGACGACTTCATCCGCTGGCTGGCGGAGCAGAGCGACGAGTCCCTGGCGAAGCTGGAGCATCCGGACGACCCGCGCATGTGGGGACTCGGCACGTTCAACCGCGCGTACTTCGCCCGGAAGACGGGCCGGCGGTCGTAGCGGAGAATTCAGCGTCGCGACGCACATCCCTGCGTGTCACCCCTATCTGTTAGGTTTGAAGGATGGAGGTGACCCGTGATGTCGCTGTCCACTTCGGTCATTCCCCTGGTGCTGACGGTCCTGATGGGCACCTCGGCGGTGGCGCAGTCCCCGACTCCTGTCATGAGAGAGCGCAAGGCCCGACAGCTCACGCTGCGCGCGGAGGAGCCTCCGGCGCTGCTTCCGCTGCGGGTCGCCGCCCATGAGGTGACCACCGTCACCTTCGATGCGCCCATCGTTCCGGAGTCCGTGGACCGGAGCGTGCTCGCGCCCTTCTTCTCCCGCGTGGCGGTGCATGAGGACGTGCTTGTCCTCAAGGCGTCCATGGACATCCCCGCCGGGAAGGAGCCCGTGCTCACCGTGCGCTTCGCGGGACCGGGTGCTCCGGCACAGGTGGGGTTCGTGCTCACGACCGTGGCGGCGGAGGTGGACTCCCAGGTGGAGGTGTTCCGGCAGGGGCGCACCGCGCAGGATTTGGGGAAGGAGCTCGCGGACCTGCGGGCCCGGTGCGCTGTCACGGAAGCAGGACTCGCGACGCTGCGGGCGCAGTGCGCGCTGCGTGGACTGGGTGGCGCGGTGTTGATGGGGGATGTCACCCGTGAAGGTGTCGCGGTGGATTATCTCCGAGACCCTTCCGCGAGCATGGGCATGACCGCCGAGGGCCCCCACGTGAGCTATCGCTCGGGAGCCACGCGGGTCCTGGCCACAACGCTGGTCAACTCCGATGGCACCCATTCATGGGTGCCGGGCTTTGCTCGCGTGACAGCTCATGCCCCCAGCGGGCCTGTGATGCCAGCTCGCGAATATCCCCTGCTCATGCAGGAGACACAGGTAGCGCCCGGAAGCCGAGCCACCGTGATGGTGGAGTGGCTTGTCCCTAAGGACATGCCACTCGACGTGCGATTCAACCTGGAGCTGTTCGACTCGAAGGGAGAGCGCGGCATCCGCTGGGAGCAGGTGGCCCCATGAGCACGCATGACGTCCTTCCGGAAAGGCCTTCCTCGACAAAGCCCGTGCGGAAGAGGCTCGACCCTTCCCTTCCCCATGTGATGTCCGTGGACGCGCTTTCCGCTGGCACGTGCATCGGTCCATGGGAGGTCCTGCGACGATTGGCGGCGGGTGGCTACGGCACCGTCTATGCCGTTCGCAGGAGGGACCGCCCACGCAGCCGGCAATATGCGTTGAAGCTCGCACGCCACCTCGACAGCCCCTGGTTCTTCCGCGAGGCGGAAGTCCTGTCCCGCTTGCGGCACCCGGCCGTGCCCCGGCTGGTTGCCAGGGGCTCGTGGCGGCCCGGCGCCGGGGCCTACCCGTTCCTGGTGATGACGTACGTGGACGGTGAGTCGCTCTACGCGTGGTCCCAGGCCCGGAATCCTTCGGCTCGGGAGGTAGGCGCCTTGCTGCTCCAGGCGGCGGAAGTGCTGGCCTTCGCGCATGGGCGCGGCGTCCTGCACCGGGACTTCAAGGGCGACAACCTTCGGATCCAACCAGGAGGACGGCTCACGCTCCTGGACTGGGGCGCGGGCTGGCATCCCGAGGTCCTTCCGCTGACCGGGACGGGCCAGCTTCCTCCCGGCACCGCGCACTACTACAGCCCGCAGCTCCACCTGCGGCGGATGGCAGCGCCTTCCGCGCAGGGCCCCAAGCACCCCAGCCACTCCGTGGCGGATGAACTGTACGCCGTGGGCGTCACCTTCTACCGGCTGCTGACCGAGACCTACCCGGTCTCCGCATGGAACGCGCAGGTGCTGCGTGGTGCCCACGGGCATGCGCCCGATTCGCCCTCAACACTCAATCCCCACGTGCCGGAGGACCTGGCGTCACTCATCACCCGACTGCTTGCCTTCGCCCCCGAGTGGCGGCCCGCGAGCGCCACGGCCCTGGCCTCCGAGCTGAGACACCTCTTGAGCCGCGCGGATGAGACCTGGGACCTGCCCTTGTTTGATTGGGCTCGCTCCCCCTCGCCCCAATCCCGCACGACCCAGGATGCGCCCGGCATGGAGGGCCCGGTGGCGCCGGGTCAGGAGGTGCCGCTCCAGCACGCACGCCTCCAGCGAGTGGACCGGCTCCGGCGGCTCCGAGACGCTCGCGAACTGCGTCGTCGTGTGCCAGCGCATGTGGCCCGGATGGAAGCGAAGGCCATCGTCGCCGCGACCCCGGCACGGCGTGGGCAGGCACGGTGGGCCATCTTCCGCCATGTGATGGTCAAGGCGGTCGCCGTGATGATCACGGCGGGGCTGCTCTGGGGACTGGGGGTTATGCAGGCACCTGATGCCGGCGAATCCCCGACCGCCGCGTCACCGGCCATGGCGCCGCCGTCCGGGCCCGACCAAGCTGCCGCGCCCGGAGCGGCCCCTCCCTTCCCCGCGCCGCCTCCGCTGGAGAAGGAAGCCATGACCCTTCCGCAGAAGCAGGACCGCTCGCCTCGCGCCCGCTCACTCGCCCGGACGTGCACGCTGGCCGTCGGAGCGGCGTCCACCCTGGTCGCTTGCGCGGGCACGCCACTGAAGCCTGCGCCTCAACGCTGTCCCCAGGACGCCCTGGACGCAATGAAGACACTGGGATTGAGGAGGGATGGGAAGGCGGGCATCACCGTCGACATCCGCTATCCCTTCCGCCCGGATGCCACCAAGGTCACGGTGGGCGACGGTGACATCGTCAGCCTCCAGAAGGAGGACTATGGACGGCTTCCCCAAGGCACCCTGCTCTACGGACGGCTGTGGACGGGCGGCGAGCGGGTGGTGGGCCACTACACCCGGGCCGAGACACCTGATGGCCGTGTCTACCCGGTCTGCTTCATCCTCGGGAACCCCGAGGGCTGGTGGAAGGAAGAAGGCTCCAAACCCGGCGCGGCCATCATCAGCAGGAGCGCTGGTTACACCGTGGTGGACGCGTTCCCGTAGCGGTCCTCACCGTGGGTCGCGCAGCAGCCTCGTCAGCGCGATGTAGAGCTCCAGTGCGTGGAGGTACCACAGCAGCAGGACCGCGCTGCCCAGCACGAGCCCCCCGAGCGCCAGCGCGGCACGGGGCCGTGCCTCCCGGACCACGAGCCGGAGCCCCCATGCACCACAGAAGACGGCGAGCGGCGCGAACAGGGGGGTGATCAGCGCGGCCAGGCCGTAGCGCCAGGCATGGTGCGCCATGGGGTTGTCCTGCTGCCGTGCCCGGTAGCGCTCCAGCGCCGGACGTGGGACGTCCCGCTGGAAGAAGAGCTGGTTGCGCGCGCTGCGGTGCGCGAAGAGCGCGAGTCCGGTGAAGAAGAGGCCCCCCATCAACAGCAGGGGCCTCGCGTCCTCGCTCCCCTTCATCCAGCCGATGACCGTCAGCACGGCCGGCGTGACGAGCAGCGCTTGGCGCGCCCAGGGCCTGCCCAGGTAGGAGCCCGCGGCCACGCCCGTCACCGCCAGGAGCACCGCCGAGAGCGGGACGATCCAGGCGTTGTCCGGCCTCGCCAGGGCACCCAGGATCCACGCCGCCGCGATGACGTCCACGGCCGCGACCAGCAGCGCCACCGCTTCCGCCCAGCCGTCGCGCTTCCCCAGGTGGGTGAGGCGGTAGAGTTCCAACGCATCCGTCGCTGGAGGACGGGAGGCGTGCGCCTCGCCGTCATTGGGCGGAAGGTCCGGGGCGATGACGTCCACAGGCTCGGGAGGCGGTCCTACCGGCGCCCCCTGGACATGGTGCCATTTCAGACGGCTGAGGCTGTACGTGGGAAATGACACGCCAGAACGAGGGGCAGGCTCCTCGCCGTCATCTTGCGGAAGCTCGGGGGGAGTCACGGCCCGGGACATAATCCCAGCACCCTACGGCCAGACGCCGGGCCCCTGCGATAGGGCCCGGCGTGAGTGGAACTCCCACCCTCCCCGGTCCACAACAACCCGGGGGCTCCGGCTCAATAAAACGCGCGCCGTGCGTGTGGGGACGACCCGATTTCCAGGGTCATTTCGTATCTCATTTCCAGAAGGGGCCCGGCCGGGCGCCTCCATGACACGGAGCCATCCCGCGTGTTGCCAGGAACCGAGCGGTCAGTCTTGGAGGCCTTCCGCCGGGGTGACACCGCCGTGCTCACCCAGGTCTACCGCACCTATTCACCCGAAGTGCTCCGCTACCTGTCCCGGCGCTTCTCCGTGCACTCGGAGACGGGCATGCGCTCCGTCGCGCTCACGCCCCTGGACCTGGACGCCGCGCACCAGGAGACGTTCGTCCGGGCCTTCCGGCCCCACATGCGCCAGGCGTACGACGGCGTGCGCCCCTACCTCGGCTTCCTGCTCACCGTCGCCCGCTCCACCGCCATTGATTTGATGCGCGCCTCCGGCCGCGTGGCCCGCGAGGCCATCCCGCTGGATGACGCGCCGGAGCTCGTGCACGCCCCCACCGAGGGCAAGAGCCCGGAGGAAGAGGCCCTGGGCGCCGAGGTCCGCTCCATCGTGCGCCGCTTCCTGGAGGCCCTGCCCGCGGAAGGGCGCGCCCTGGCGCAGCTGAGGTTCATGGACGGCCTGTCGCAGGAGTCCGCCGCGGACCAGCTGAAGCTCACCCGCGGAGAGGTGCGGGTGCGCGAGCGCCGCCTGCGGTTGCAGTTCACCGAACACCTGAAGGACTCGGGCTGGTTGGACAGTGACGTCGTCCCGGGGAGCCTGCAGCTGGGCGCCCTGCTGGCCACCCTGGCCCTGCTGTGCGCCATCCCATTCGGGAGCATCCCATGAAGTGGTACGAACGACATGTGGACGCGGGACTGACGCGCTGGTCCCTGGGGGAGCTGTCCGCCCCCGAATCCTCGCGGCTGCTGCGCCACGCCCACGCCTGTGCCCGCTGCGGCACCCGCTACGACAAGTGGGCCCGCGCCCACCGCGTCTTCGAGTCCGGCCAGACGGACACGCCCACCTCCACGGAGCTGGAGACGCTCACCGCCGCCGGGCTGGAGGCCGCGCTCGGCGCCGCCGCCCCCGCGGACGCCGCCCCCGCGCGGTGGCCCACGCTGGCGGTGCTCGGCGCCACGCTCGCCGCCCTCTTCCTGGCCGTGGTGGTGACGCCCGGGTCCGTCGGCCCCACCGCAGCCACCGAGCCCGGTGAACCCGAGTGGAGCCCGCGGGGGGCCGTGCATGACCCCACCCCGCCCACCGCGCCGCTGGCCCAGCCCGTCCTGCGCGTCTTCTGCGCGGCGCCGGGCCAGTCCCTGCGCGAGCTGCGCACCGGCACGGCATGCACCCCGGGCGCCACGCTCGCGTTCGCGGCGGGGGCCCGTCCGCCCTACACCCACGTCGCGGTGCGCGTGCGCGCCGGCGGCCACGAGGAGGTCAACGGTCCCTTCGCGCTCAGTGGAAAGGCGGGTGAGGAACGCCCCCTGGAGCTGACGGTCGCGCTGCCCACGGGCTCCGATATGGCGGAAGTCACCGCCACGTTCTCCGAGCACCCGGACGCCACCCTGGCGGCCCTGCGCGGCGGGACGACGGAGGGGGTGGTGGTGCTCAGGCAGGAGGTCCGGGTAAAGGATTCTCCATGAAGAAGCTGGAAGTGCTCCTGGGAGCGGCCCTGCTCGTCGCGGCTCCGGAGGCATTCGCGGACACCGTCCGGCGCGCGCTCGTCATCGCCCACAACGGCAGTGACGACCCGGCGCTCGCCCCGCTGCGCTACGCGGACGACGACGGCGTGCTGTGGGCGGAGACGCTCAAGCGGCTGGGCGTGGAGACCACGCTGCTGGTGGATCCGGACGAGGCCACGCGCAAGGGCGGCAGCCTGGTGCTGAAGTCCGCGCGGGCGCCCACGCGCGCCGCGGTGGAGCAGGCGGTGAAGCACCTGCAGGCGGCGGCGCTCGCGGACCACGCGGCGGGCCGCCAGACGGACGTGCTCATCGTCTACGTGGGCCACGGCAACACGGACGACGCGGGCCGCGCCTACTTCACGCTCGCCGACGCGCGCCTGGACCGGACCAGCCTCTATTCAGAGCTCGTGGATCCGCTGGGCGCGGACTACGTGCACGTCATCGCGGATGCGTGCCGCGCCTCCGGCGTGGTGGGCAGCCGCGGCGGCACGCCCGACGCGGCGGTGCTGGCGGAGCTGCGCGGGGTGCTCGCGCGCGAGCAACTGGCGTCGCGCCCGCACGTGGGCGCCCTCTTCGCGGAGAGCGAGGACGGGGAGACGCACGAGTGGTCCCGCATCCGCGCGGGCGTCTTCAGCCACGTGGCGCGCTCGGGTCTGCTGGGCGGCGCGGACATCAACGGCGACGGGCAGGTGGAGTACAGCGAGCTGGCCGCGTTCGTGGCCGCCTCGCTGCACGGCGTGAAGGGCATGCCCGCGCGCCTGTCCGTCAACGCCTTCGCGCCCACGGCCGAGCCCCGCCGTCCGCTGGTGGGCCCGGCCCCGGAAGGCCCCTCCGTCACCTTCCCCGCGGGCTTCGAGTACGCGCGCCTCTCCGTGGAGGACGCGGACGGCCAGCGGCTGGTGGACGTGCGCCGCTCGCAGCAGCAGTGGACGCAGATCCTGCTGCCGCCGCGCGACGTGTACTGGGTGCGCGCGCCGAACGCGGAGGCGCGCGTGACGCTGGCGCAGCTGTCCTCCGGCACGGTGGAGCTGCGCCCGCGCGAGTTGCAGGAGCGCGGTCCCGCGGAGGAGGCGCTGCGCCGGGGCCTGTTCGCCGTGCCGCTGGACCGGTCCTTCTACGACGAGTACGTCGCCGCCGTGGGGCTGGTGCCGGTGGACTTCAGCAGCCCCTTCCAGCCGTCCGTCATCGGCGGGGCGCGCTCGCCGCTGGCCGTGGCGGCGCCGTCCGACTGGACGTCGAAGCTGGAGCTGGGCCTGGGCGCGGGGCGCTCGCCGCTGGGGCTGGCGAAGTTCGCCACCGGGCCCAGCCTGTCGTGGCGCACGCCGTCGTCCTCGCTGGACCTGCTCTACTACGGCGTGCGCGGGGCGTACGGCGTGACGCCGCTGGCGACGCGCGACGGCATCCGGCTGCATCGCTTCACGGTGGAGGGCCTGCTGGGCTTGCAGGCCCCGGCGCGCACGCCGCTGTTCGCGGAGGTGGGGGTGGGTTGGGGGCTGTTGGGCCTCACGGCGCCGGGCTTCCGTCAGGCGGACCCCGCGCTGCTCACCGGCCACGTGGCCGCGGGCGTGATGGGTCGGCTCGCGGGCATGAACCTGCGGTTGTCCGCCCAGGTGGGCATGGACCGCGTCACGGCCAACGGCCAGACGGGCATGGATCCGCAGTACGGCCTGGAAATCTCCCTGCGGCGCTAGCGGGCACGGGCCGCCCGGGCCCGGCCGTGTCCGCGTGCGGTGCGCTGCTGTCGCGCCCGCGAGCGCCAACCTCGAGCCCTGACGGTCCTCCCGTGTCCCGTTCCTTCCTCGCGCACACCGCGCTGTCGAGCGCCGCCGTGGCCACGCTGCTCCTGACCGGCTGCGACCCCATCTGCACGGATGGAGTCTCCAGACCGGGGCAGGGCCACGTGACCCGGAGCGCCTCCGGCACCTGCGTGCAGCTGGTGGTGACCCACCCCGACGCGGGAGCGGAAGGCCCCGACGCCGGCACGGACGCGGGCACGGGTGGAGACCTGTGCGGGAGCACCGAGCACGGCTGGACGACGCAGGTCGTGGAGGAGAGCATCGACACGCTCATCTCCGCGTTCGTCTTCGACGCGAAGGGAGTGGGCCACTACGCCTTTTCGAAGGACGCCCACCTCCACGTGGGCACCACGCGGCCGGGCGACGTGCCCACGCGGGTGGACAGCGTGTGGACCTTCTTCGACGTGAACCTGGCGGTGGGCGCGGACGGCACGCACCACGTGCTGTTCCAGTACGTCAACGACACCAGCTACGCGACCGACCTGGGGGGGACCTGGACGACGCGCTACCTGTCCCCAGGCTGGGCCCGGGCCATCGCGCTGGATGCGCAGGACCGGCCCCACGTGCTCATCGCCCGGCTCGCACCCAAGGGGGGCTACCTGCTGGGCACCGTGTCCGCCACGGGCGCGTGGACCCTGACGCCGCTGGATGAGCTGGGGCTCGATGGCGACCGCGAGCGGATGGCCGTGGACGCGAACGGCCACGTGCACATCGTGTTCGCGCGCCTCTCCGGCGGCACGCCCAAGCTCGTGTACGCGAGCAACGCGTCGGGAGCGTGGGTCTCCGAGCCGCTGGAGCAGGAGCTTCCCCTGGGCTCGCCGCGCTTGCGCGTCGCGCTGGAGGTGGACGCGGCCGGACGGCCGTCCCTGCTGGGCTCCGACGACGCAGGGGCGTGGCTCTTGACGAAGGAGGACAGCGGCTGGAAGTCGTATCCCCTGGGCGCCTACCGGAGCCGGGGGCCCGCGCTGGCGAGGAGCGCCACCTTCCCGGACCTCCGCCACGCGCTGCTGGACGACGCGGACGTGGACGCGAACGTGAACGGGAGCACCAGCCAGCTGGTGGTGCGGACGCTCCACGGCACGTCCCCCGTCGGCACGACGCCGCCGCTCGTCCTGGAGACGCGGGATGGGGGGAATGCGTTGCCCGGCCCCTCCGCGGTCCACGTGGATGACCAGGACCGGATCCAGGTGGGCTTCACCTACGTGCACTACGACTACCCGTCGGACGGCGGTCCGGCCGTGATGACGCGCGGCATGCGCTACGCGCGCTACTGCCCGTGAGGTCCGCGCGGGAAGCGAGCGGTTGCGGGGTACGGAAGCCGGCGCCTACAGTCGCCGCGCCTTGAGCGAGTCCGTCCCCTCCCTGAGTCCCCCGCCCCCTGCCGCCTCCTCCCACCGGGCCCTCACCGTGGCGCGAGCGCTGGCGGTGCTCGGCGGGCTGGGCTGGTTCCTGTGGCTGGGCGGCGGGCCGGTGCTGCCGCCCACGCACATCGACTGGATGATGCGCGAGGACTGGGCCGCGCACATCTTCGGCTGGCTCTTCTTCCGCAACGCGGACTGGACGCTGCCGCTGGGCTCGGCGCCCAACCACTTCTACCCGTACGGCTCGTCGGTGGCGCTCACGGACGGCAACCCGTGGCTGGCGCTGCTGTTCAAGCCGCTCTCGCCGCTGCTGCCCGTGGACTTCCAGTACACGGGGCCGTGGCTGGCCCTGTGCTACGCGCTGATAGGCTACTTCGGCGCGCGGCTGGTGGAGACGGTGTCCCCGCGTCCGGTGCCCGTGGTGCTGGGCGGCGCGCTGCTGGCGCTGTCGCCGGTGATGGCGGCGCGCTTCAGCCACCCCACGCTGTGCGCGCACTGGCTGCTGCTGGCCCTGCTGTGGCTCAACCTGCGCGACCTGCCGGACGCGCGCGCCGCGACGCGGAGCCTGGGCCTGGCGGCCCTCTTCAACGCCATCGCGTCGGGCACCCACCCGTACTGGGTGGCCATGCTGATGCCGCTGACGCTGACGCTCGGGGTGCGCATCGGCTGGAGCCGGAAACTCGGCCCCGGACGCGTCGCGGCGGCGGTCGCGGGCATCGCGCTGCTGGACGTCGTGCTGTTCGCCCTCTTCGGCTACTTCGGCGGCAGCGGGCTGGGCGCGGAGGGCTTCGGCGAGTTCTCCGCGGACCTGGCCACGCTGGTGAACCCGATGGGCTGGTCGCGCCTGTTGCCGGACCTGCCCGCCGGGCCCCGGCAGGGCGAGGGCTTCGGCTACCTGGGCGCGGGAGCGCTGCTGCTCATCGCGCTGGCCTTCGCCAGCCTCCTGGTGCGCCTGCGTGAGGCGCGCACGCTGGACTGGCGCCGGGTGCTGCCCGCGTCCGTCGTGGTGCTGCTCATGGCCGTGTACGCGCTGTCGTCGCGCGTGACGTGGCTGGGCCATCCGGTGGCGGAGCTGGACGCGCTGTACGCGCCGCTGACGAAGATGACGAACGCGTTCCGCGCGTCCGGCCGCTTCGTCTGGCCGCTGCACTACCTGCTCGTCGTGGGCGCGGTGCTGTTGGTGGCGCGCCTGTGGCGCGACGTGCCCGCCGTGGCTGTGGCCGCGCTGGCGGCGGTGCTGGCGGTCCAGGCGTACGACGTGCGCGAGGCGAAGAGCGCCCTCTTCAAGCCCGTGCGCTTCCAGCGTCTGAAGTCCGCGGACTGGGACGCGCTGAAGGGCGCCTATCAACACCTGGCCCTCTTCCCACCGCATGTGCAGTGGGTGTGCCGCTACGACGAGCCGCTGGTGAACGCGCTGGCGTATCAGGCGTACCGGCTGAAGCTCACGTTCAACAGCGGCTACGCATCCCGCACGCCGGAAGCGCTGACGGCCGAGTGCCACGCGCCACTGCCTCCCGGTGGCCTGGACGCGAGCACCGCGTACGTGGTGCTGCCAGAGCACCTGCGTCCCTTCCTCGACGCCGGTGCGCGCTGCGGCGCGGTGGAGGGCCTGCCGGTGTGCGTGGTCGCGGGCAACACGGATGCGTTCGCGCAGGGGCTCGCGCGTCAGCCCATTCGTTGACACGAAACAGCACTGAAAATCCATTCAGTCCTGCTCCGCTCCACTGTTACCTTGCAGGTAGCCCTGGTCTGCCGCCGGGGCCGCGACTTGCGAGGGGAGCGACGATGCCTGCGATGACGAAGCACGCTGCGGGGACGGTGTCCTGGGTGGACCTGATGGCCTGGGACCTGCCGAAGGCCCTGGACTTCTACGGGGCGCTGTTCGGCTGGACGTTCCAGGAGGGCTCGAAGGAGAACGGCTACTACACCATGGCCTTCAAGGGGGCCGCCCCGGTGGCGGCGCTCATGCCGCGCCCCAGCGACGCGCCCTTCCCTCCCATCTGGAACACCTACTTCGCCGTGGAGAGCGTGGACCGCTCCGTCGCCCGCCTGAAGGAACTGGGCGGCAAGGTGATGATGGAGCCCATGGACGTCATGGACGCGGGGCGCATGGCTTTCTGTACGGACAACACCGGCGCGCCCTTCGGCTTCTGGCAGCCCAATCAGTTCAACGGCTCGGGGCTGGTGGCCGAGCCCGGCGCCATGGCCTGGCACGAGGGCAAGACGCACGACGGCGCCAAGGCCGTGGCCTTCTACAAGGACCTCTTCGGCATGACGGCGGACAAGATGCCGGATGTGCGGATGCAGTACTGGGTCCTGAAGAAGGACGGCCAGGAGACGGCGGGCGTGATGCAACTGGATGACAAGACGTCCGCCAACGTGCCGGCCCACTGGATGGTCACCTTCGCCGTGGCCAACACCGACGAGGCCGTGGTCACCGTCGCCGCCAAGGGCGGCAAGGTCCTCATGCCGCCGTTCGACTCGCCCTACGGCCGCATCGCCATCGTCGAGGACCCGGGCGGCGCGGGCTTCGGCATCATCTCCGCGACGAAGCCCGCGTAGTTGTCACGTGAGGGCCGCCATCGCTGCGGCCATCACCTGCTTCACCGGCACCCCGGCCGCGCGGGCCAGCCGGACGCAGTCGTCGAACTCCGGGTGCGCGTTGAGCACCCGGCCGTCGCGCAGGCCGCGCTTCACGCGGACCTTGCCCCACGGCGTCTCCACCTCCACGAAGTCGCGCTCCAGCGCGTGGCGCTCCACCCGGTGGTAGCGCACGCCCAGCGACGTGGACTCGCTCAGGAGCGCGTCCACCACCGCCTCGCGCAGACCGCCCTCCACCAGCGCGCCCAGGAGGTGCGCCGGCCGGCCCTTCTTCATCACCACCGGGGCCACCCACGCGTCCTTCGCGCCCACCTCCAGCAGCCGCTCCACCAGGTGCGCCAGCAACTGCGGCGTGGCGTCATCCAGGTTCGCCTCCACCACCCACAGCCCTTCGGTGGCCTGCGTCTCCACGCGGCCCAGCGACGCGCGCAGCACGTTGGGCCGGTCGCGGAAGTCCTTCGTCCCCACGCCGTAGCCGACCTTCTCCACGATGAAGTCCGGCGGGTGGCCAATCTTCGTCAGCACCTTGAGCAGCGCCGCGCCCGTGGGCGTCGTCAATTCGCCCACGCCCTCGAAGCGCACGGGCACGTCGCGCAGCAACTCCAGCGTCGCGGGCACGGGGATGGGCATCTGGCCGTGCGCCACGCGGATGGTGCCGCTGCCCAGGGGTGGCGGCGCGGCGTGCACCTCCGGGTCGCCCAGGAGCTCCAGCACCACGGCGGCGCCGCAGATGTCCACGATGGAGTCCACCGCGCCCACTTCGTGGAAGTGGATGGCGTCGATGGACACGCCGTGCACCTTCGCCTCGGCCTCGCCGATGGCGCGGAACACCGCCAGGGCCCGCGCCTTCGCGCGCTCCGGCAGCGTGGGCGCGGACTCAATCAACTGACGGATGTCCGCGTAGGCGCGGTGCGGGTGCGCTTCCTTCGCGTCCAGCACCACGTCCAGGTGCGTGCCGCTGATGGCGTGGCGCACCGCGCGCGACACCGCCAGCTTCCAGCCCGGCACGTTGAGTCCGGACAGGGCCTGCGTCAGCGCGTCCGGGGACACGCCCAGGTCGATGCCCGCCGCCAGGAACATGTCCCCGGCGATGCCGCCCACGGGCTCCAGGTAGAGGATGCGTCGCATGGCGCGCTAGCTCCGGCCCTTCGTGCGGGAGATGAGCGCCGCGTAGAAGCCACCGCCAAACCCGTTGTCGATGTTCATCGTCGCCACGTTGGAGGCGCACGAGTTCACCATCGAGAGCAGCGCGGAGATGCCCCCGAGGTTCGCGCCGTAGCCCACCGACGTGGGCACCGCCACCACCGGGATGCCGACCAGGCCGCCCAGCGCGCTCGCCAGCGCTCCCTCCATGCCCGCCACCGCCACGGCGACGTGGCACTCTTGAATCTCCTCACGCCGGCGCAGGAGCCGGTGGATGCCCGCCACGCCCACGTCGTAGACGCGGCGCACCTCCGCGCCCATGGCCTCCGCGGTGAGCGCGGCCTCCTCCGCCACGGGCAGGTCGCTGGTGCCGCCCGTCACGACGGCCACCCGGCCCGCCTTCACCTTGCGCTGGGGCAGGTGGAAGATGCGCGCCACCGGGTGGTACTGGCCCTTGGGGAAGCGCGCGACGAGGGCCTCCGCCTTCTCCGGCTGGAGCCGCGTCACCAGCACCGTCTGCTTGCGCTCCACGAGCACGCTCACGATGCCGAGGATCTGCTCCACCGTCTTGGGCTCGCCCAACACGACTTCCGGGAAGCCGAACCGGAGGTTGCGGTGCGTGTCCACCGTCGCGTAGCCCAGCTCCGCGTACGGCAGGTCCTTCAGCTTGCCCACCGCGTCGTCCAGGCTGACCTTGCCCGTCTTCACCTGGCCCAGCAGGGCCCTGAGCGCCTTCTCGTCCATGGCGTCCGTCTACCCCAGCCGCCCCCGGTCCTCCAGGCGGACGACAGGCGGCGGACTACAGGCCCAGCCGGGACAACAGCGCCTGGGCGCTCCCGCGCTCCAGGACCAGCAGCATCTGGCCGCCCACGTTCGTGGGGCCCGTGGCCGAGAAGCGCGCCGCCAGCACCACGCCCGGCCCCGGCTCCACGTCGCCCAGCACGCCCGCCAGCACCGGCCGCACGGGCCCGCGCTGGAGGTGCGGCACCGAGGGCAGCAACCGCCACCCCGTCAGCCGCCCGATGGCGGACAGGCACGCGCTGGCGAGGATGTTGGCGGCCTCCGCCAGGGCGCTCTCGCGCTCCTCGGGGGACGCGGGGTGGCCTCGCACGAGCGCGGACACCAGCGCCTCCGCGTCCACGGACGGCAGCGTGAGCACCAGCGCGCCGCGCAGCTCGCCCGTCATGCCCAGGCGCACGGCGACGGCCGGGGCGTCGTCCACGAAGAGGGCCGGGCCCTGGGTGGCGTCCGTGATGCGCACGTCGGGGACGGAGAGGTCCACGCGGCCGCCCACCAGCCGGGCCAGGGCGTTGGCGCCGTGTCCGCAGCCGATGTTGGCCACCTCGCGCAGGGCGTCGAGCTGCGCGTCACTGGGCAGGGGGGGGCTCACGCGGTCAGTAACCTCGGGACGTCCAGGATGAACACGGGACGGCCGCTGCCCAGGATGGTCACGCCGGACAATCCCGGCAGCAAGTCCAGGGGGCGGGACAAGGGTTTGAGCACGACTTCCTCCTGCCCCAGGAGGCGATCCACCGCCAGCGCCACCTTGCCGGTGCCGGCGTCGCCCTCCATCACCACGAAGGGCCGGTAGCCCGGCTTCGGCGCCGCGGGCACGCCCAGCAGCACCTCCAGGGCGTGCACCGGCAACAGGCCGTTGCCGTGGGGCAAGAGCGCCGTCTCCCGGCTCTTGCTCAGGGCCTGCGGATCCGCCTCCGTGGCGCCCACCACCTTGGCGATGGGCAGGCCGAACACCTCTTCGCCCACCTCCACCAGCAGCAGGTGCACCACGGCGACGGTGAGCGGCAGGCGCAGCGTGAAGACGGTGCCCCGGCCGCGCTCGCTGTCGATTTCGAGCGTGCCGCCCACGCTCTCCACCACGCGCTTCACCGCGTCCATGCCCACGCCGCGGCCGGAGATGTCGGTGATGTCCTTGGCGGTGGAGACGCCCGGCAGGCATGACAGGAGGAAGGCGTCGCGGTCCGCCATGCGCTGGGCGGCGTCCTCGGTGATGAGCCCGCGCTTGAGGGCCGCGGCCTTGAGCTTCGCGGGGTCCATGCCCCGGCCGTCGTCCTCGATGTCGATGATGACGCGGTCGCGCGCACGGCGCACCGTGACGGTGACCCGGCCGCGCGCGGACTTCTTCGCGGCCAGCCGATCCTCGGGTGACTCCAGGCCGTGGTCGATGCAGTTGCGCAACAGGTGCAGCAGCGGGTCCGCCAGCTCATCGAGGATGGCGCGGTCGAGCTCGATTTCGGCGCCGGTGATGACCAGCTCCACCTCGCGCTCCTTGCGGCGGGCGAGGTCGCGCGCGGCGCGGGGCAGCCGGTCCGTGATGAGCGACAGCGGCGTCATGCGCGCGCTCATGACCTTGTCGTGCAGGTCCTTCACCAGCGTGTGCAGCCGGTAGACGCCCTCCTCCAGCGCGGGGCGCGTGTTCTCCGGCAGCACCTTGCCCACTTCACGCAGGCGCGCGGTGGCGAGCATCAGCTCGCCCACCGTGTCGAGGAAGTAGTCGAGCAGCTCCGTGCGCACGCGCACCGTGCGCGAGCCCGCGTCCGCGCTGGCGCCCCTCGCTGCGTCGGATGCGGGCGCGGCGACGGGGAGCGGGGGCGGCTCGGGGACGGAGGGGGTGACGGAGACGACCTCCACCTCGGCCACGTTGCGCAGGGCCGTCTGGATGCCGGCCTCGCCCACGCCGGTCTCCACGTCCACCTGGATGTAGCCGTCGGGGATGCGGCCCGCCTTGAGTTCCTCCAGCGGCGGCCGCAGGTCCACGAGCGTGCCCAGGGTGGACAGCCGCTTGTGCACGAGGAACGCGCGCACGCCGGGCACCTGGCAGGTGGGGGAGATGCGCAGCCGCACGGACCAGCGGGGCGCGGCGGGCTTGCCGTCCGCCACGTTGGCGACGACCTTGAGGCCCGTGGCGAGCGCCGCCACGGAAGCGGCGGGGTCGCCCTCCGGCACGGCCGCCAGGGACCGCGCGATGGGGGCGCCGTAGAGGGAATCCGGGCCGCTCAGGTCGCGCGGCGGCATCAGGGTGGCCGGCGGCATCACCGTCACGGGGGAGGACGCCGTCACGGCGACCGCGCCCGCTCCGGCTCCTGCTCCGGACGTCCCGTTGCTCCCGGAGGACCCCTGCTCCGTGGCCTCCGTGACCTCGGCGCGTGGAGCCTCCGCAGCCGACGCCGCGCTGCCTGGATTCCCGGCTCCCGGCGCGGGCCCGGCGGAACCTCCCGGCGTCCCGGAACCCGAGGCGCCCGAGGGCCCCTCGCCGCCTCCCGAGCCCTCTCCGTCGTCTCCGGGCGTCGGGGGCTTGAGCGCGGTGACCTGGGCCACGCGGGTGGCGGCCGGGGCATGCCCGGTGAGCGTCTCCACACGGGAGCCCAGCTGCTTGAGCAGCCCCTCGGCCTGCTCCGGCTCGCGGTTGGACGCGACGGCGCGCACCTGGGCGGTGAGCGTGTCCGCGGCGTTGAGCAGCAGGTCCACCAGGTCCCGGTCCAGGAGCTTGCGGTCCTGCCGCACCGCGTCCACCAGGTCCTCCACCCGGTGCGCCAGCATCGCGATGGGCTCGAAGCCCATGGACGACGCCATGCCCTTCACCGAGTGGGCGTGCCGGAACATCGAGTCCACGGTGCTGGCGGTGGCCTCGCGCTCCAGCGCCACGAGGTCCCGCCCGAGCGCCTCCAGGTGCTCGGTGGCCTCCGAGATGAAGAGGCCCAGGTACCGGGACATGTCCATCGTCATGAGCCGGCACCTCCTTCAAGGCGGACCAGGGCCGCGTCCCGGGCGGGCGCGGCCCCCTTTCCCGCCGCTTCAGGCCTCGCCCAGCACCTTCTTGACGACCGCCAGCACGTCCTCCGCCCGGAACGGCTTGACGATGAAGTCCGAGGCACCCGCCTCGATGGCCTCCATCACCAGGCTCTCCTGCCCGAGCGCCGAGCACATGATGACGACCGCGCTGCTGTCGGCCTTGATGATTTCCCGCGTCGCTTCGATGCCGCTCTTGAAGGGCATCACGATGTCCATCGTCGTGAGGTCCGGCTTCAACTCCTTGAACTTCTCCACGGCCTCCAGGCCGTTGGCCGCCTCACCGACGACCTCGAACCCTCCAGACGCAAAGATGTCCTTGATCATGTTGCGCATGAAGATGGCGTCGTCGACGACCAGCACCCGCTTAGCCATGTGAAGAACTCCGCCTCCGTTTCAGGCCTAGAGGGAGCGCACCCTATCACCGGCCGTTTCCAGGGGGCTACTCACTTGGAGGGAGTGAACAAGGCAACGACCGCCGCATCAAGTCCTTCCGGATCCAGCACGGTCACTCCCAGACCGCCCAGGCGGGCAACGCCGCGAACCGCGGGCATGACCTTGCCCGGGGCCGCGCTCACGCGCTCCACCGCCTCGATGCCGTCCACGTCCGTCACCAGGAGGCCCAAATCCCTCCGACCCCGGTCCAGTAGCACGACCCGGCACAGGGGCGTGGGACCTTCTGGCAGGTGCAGGAGCTGCCGCAGCTCCACCACCGTCACCACCCGGCCGCGCAGGTTCATCACCCCGGTGATGGCGGGCGGGGCGCGGGGCACCCGCGTGTAGCGCTCCGGGGGCACGACGACCTCCCGGACGGCCGACAAGGGCAACCCGTAGCGTTCCTTCTCGACCCGGAAGATGACGTGCCGCACGGTGAAGGCCCTCGGGCCCGGGGGCTCAGGGCCCCAGGCGGAAGCTGCGCACCACGCTCTGCAGCTCCACGGAGAGGTTGGTCAGCTCGCTCGCCAGCGACGTCATCCGCGACACCGCGGCCGTCTGCTCCTGGATGACGGCCTGGATGGCCTCCGTGGAGCTGGCGTTGTTCTTCGCCACGAGCTTGATCTCCTCGATGGCCTTGACCATCTCCTCGCTGCCCTTCATCTGCTCGCGGGTGCTGTCGGAGATGAGCGTCACCTTCTCCGCGCCCTTGCGCGCGGTGTCGGTGATGGCCCCCATGGAGCGCATGATGTCGGTGAGGTCCTCACGGCCCTCCGCCAGCTCCGCGATGCCTTCCTTCATGGCGCTCACGACGGAGGTGGACTGGCCGGAGATGTCGCGCGCCAGGCGGGAAATCTGCTCCGCGGAGCGGCCCGCGCTCTCCGCCAGCTTGCGCACCTCATCCGCCACCACCGCGAAGCCGCGGCCGTACTCGCCCGCGCGCGCCGCTTCGATGGTGGCGTTGAGGGCCAGGAGGTTCGTCTGCTGCGCCACCTGGGTGATGGCGTCGACGATCTTGGAGATCTCCTGCGTCTTCTCGCCGAAGGCGAACACCTGCTGGCTGGCGGACTCGATGCGGTTGAAGACCTTCTTCACCTTGTCGCCCGCGAGCCGCGCCGCCTTGGAGCCGTCCTCCGCGCTGCTGCTGGTCTCCGCGGACGTGCGGGCCGCGTCCAGGGCGCTGGCCGCCGTGCGCTGGATGCTGCCGGCCATCTCCGTGATGACCTTGGAGGCCTGGGACACCAGCTGGGACTGGGTCTCCGCGCCGCTGGCGATCTTCTCCATGGACGAGCCCACTTCCTCCGTGGACCCGTTGACGTTCTCCGCGCTGCGCTGCAGGTCGATGGCGGTGTCCGCCACGCTCTTGGCGGTGTCTTGAATCTTGCCCACCAGCTCGCGCAGGTTCTCCTGCATGCGGGAGATGGCGCCCGTCAGCTCGTCGATTTCGTCGCGGGTGCTGTGCACCTCCGCGGCCACGGGCTTGGACAGGTCACCCTGCGAAATCTCGAAGGCGGACCGGCTGAGCACCTTCACGCGGGTGACGCGCGCCAGCAGGGACGGCAGGTACGCCGCGCCGCCGAAGGTGAGGAGCACGCCCACGCCCACGCGGATGATGAAGGCCCAGCGGCCCCAGGACGCGTCGAAGAGGCTCTCCGTGCAGAGCAGCCACGTGCCCAGCAGCAGGCCCAGGAGGATGTAGCCGGTGGTGATCTTCCGGTGCAGGGACTGCTCGCGGACCACCTTGGGGCCCTCGACGGCGCGCAGCAGTCGCTGCACCGGCTCGCGTCGGGGGGTGAGGCCAGAGGAGGGGTCGTCGCGAAGGGGGCGGCGCACGGAGTGCTTTCAGCGGGAGGGGCGGAAAACAGCCCAGGGGTTTAGCCTTGCTGTCTGGTACGGGTCAATCATCCGGCTGGATCTGCCTGCCTGACCGGGCGAAGTGATCGTATCCCCCGGGCGGGGTCAGAAGGCGCCCCCCCGTGCCACGAATCCGCCACGTCCGCTCCCGGGTGAGCGCGCCAATGCGCGTCACCGCCTGCCCGGCGCGGGCGCACGCCCGCTCGAACGCCTGCATGCGTGAAGGTGGGACGGCGAGCAGCAGCTCGTAGTCCTCCCCTCCCCGCAGGGCACCCTCCGGGCCCAGCGCCGCGCGCACGCCAGGGGACAGGGGCAGCCGCTCCAGCTCCAGCTCCGCGCCCACCCGGGACGCGGCGCACAGGTGGCCCAGGTCCTGGGCCAGTCCGTCCGACACGTCCATGCCCGCGGAGGCGAAGCGCGCGGCGAGCCGGCCCAGGGCGATGCGGGGCTCCGGGCGGCGCTGCCGCTTCACGGCCGGGCCCCGGCGGACCCCGGCCTGGAGCTGCTGGAGGCCCAGGCGCGCGTCGCCCAGCGTGCCGGAGACGTAGAGCGCGTCCCCGGGCCGGCCGCCCGCGCGGGTGAGGGGCGGCCGGGACAGCTCGCCGGTGACGGTGAGGGTGACGGACAGCTCGCGCGCGGAGGTGAAGTTGCCGCCCACGAGCATGATGCGGTGCTCCCTCGCGAGCGCGGCCATGCCCCGGCCCAGCGCGGACAGCTCGCGGACGGGGAAGTCCCGGGGCAGCGCGAGCGCGCACACGAACCAGCGAGGCACGGCGCCCATGGCGGCCAGGTCCGACAGGTTCACCGCGAGCGCCTTGTGGCCGATGTCGGCCGCGGAGAACGTCGCGCGGGTGAAGTGCACGTCCTCCACCACGGCGTCGGTGGTGACGCACAGCGCGCCCTTCATGGGGGCGAGCACGGCGCAATCATCCCCCGGCCCCACCGGCACCCGCGCGCGTGGGAAGCAGGCGAGGAAGCGTTGGATGAGGTCGAACTCGCCGGGCATGGGGGCGACAGAGACCATGCCGCCGCCCGGTGATGCAATGCTGACCAGCGAACCGCCGGGCGTCAGCGGGCCCCATCGCGTTGACGGTGTCGGACCACCCAGGCATAGGACAGGGAGTGCCCTCTTCCGCCACACCCATGGACCTGCGCCGCCGGCTGGTGACGGAAGCGCTGGGGTGTGCGCTGCTGGTGGTGGCGCTGGAGGGGTCGCACCACGTCGCGGAGCACCTGGGCGCGAGCGCCACCGAGGGACGCCTCTTCATGTCCCTGTCCTGCGGCGCGGTGCTGGCGTGCCTCCTGTGGGTGCTGCGTCCGCTGTCGGGCGCGCACCTGAACCCCGCGCTCACCTTCGCGGACGCGCTGGGGGACCGCACACCATGGCGCGAGGTGCCGCTGTACGCGCTGGCGCAGCTGTCCGGCGCCCTGGTGGGGCGGCTGGTGGCGCACCTCATGTGCAACGAACCGCTGCTGCTCACCGCGAGGATGCCGGCGGCGGACGGGGCGCGGTTCCTCACGGAGATGGTGGCGACGTTCGGGTTGCTGGTGGTGGTGCGCGGCTGCGTGCGCACGCGCCCGTCCGCGATGCCGCTGGCCATCGCGGGGTACGTGGCCGCGACGGTGTGGTTCACGGACTCGCGCTCGCTGGCGAACCCGGCGCTGGTGCTGGCGCGCGCGGCCAGCGCCCACCTGGGCGTGATGAGCCCGTGGGAGGTGGAGTCCTTCATCGCGGCGCAGCTCCTGGGCGCGGCGCTGGCGGTGTTCCTCTTCCGGTGGCTGCTCGGAGGCGCGCCCAAGCCCGTGGCCACCGCCGCCGTGGAGACCGTGGTCTTCGAGTGCGCGGAGGCCGGCCCCGCGCACCTGGCCGCCGCCCTGTTCAACACGCTGGCGCACCCGGACCGGGCCCGCGCGGTGGTGTCGCCGCCTCCGGGCACGGGGCTGGATGACGGGCCGCCGGTGGCGGTGGCGACGCTGATGCGGGAGGCGAACCTGCGCGCCGCGCCGCCGCGCGACCGGAGCGTGCCCGCGTCGCACTACGTCCTCATCGACGTCGCGGGCCAGGCCCCGGGCATGGACGCGCGCGTGCGCGAGCGCTGGTCGCTGCCCGTGCTGTCGCTGAAGGACGAAACCGGAGCGAAGGCGCTCCAGGCGGCGCTGCGGCCCAAGCTGCACCAGCTCCTCGCGCGCCAGGGCTGGGAGCGGCTGCACGTCGTCAGCGGCGGCGGCCCCGCTCCGGAAGGCCCCCGCGCCCTCACCTGAGGCGGCTCCCCTGCGTGACGGGCCGCGGCGTTGACGTCCACGCCCCAGGCGAGCATGAGAGATGGAGAGAGGGACTCGCATGATGGAAGGTCTTCCCCCCGTCGTCTCCTGGCCGCCGCTGCAGACGCTGATGCGGCTGACGCTCGCGCTCGCGGTGGGCCTGTTCGTCGGGCTGGAGCGCGAGTGGCGCGGCAAGGAGGCCGGCCTGCGCACGTTCGGCTTCGCGGCGCTGCTGGGCGGCATGGGCGGCCTGCTGGGCCCGAGCTTCGCGCTGCTCAGCCTCGCGCTCCTGGGCGTGCTGCTGTGCTTCCTCAACTGGCAGTCCCTGCGCGCCAACGGCGGCGCGGAGCTGACCACGTCCGCCGCGCTGCTCGTCACGGGCTTCACCGGCGTGCTCTGCGGCCTGGGCCACACGGTGACGCCCGCCGCGGTGGGCGTGACGACGGCGGGCCTGCTCGCGTGGAAGGAGCGGATGGCCACCTTCAGCCACAAGATCACCGCCGAGGAGCTGAGAAGCGCCATCCTCCTGGCCATCCTCGCCTTCGCCATCTACCCGGTGCTGCCCGCGCAGCCGGTGGACCCGTGGGGCCTCATCGAGCCGCGCGCCGCGTGGGTGACGGTCATCCTCATCGCGGCCATCGGCTTCGTGAACTACCTCTTGTGGAAGATGTTCGGCACGCACGGCGTGGAGGTGACGGGGTTCCTGGGCGGGCTCGTCAACAGCACCGTCACGGTGGCGGAGCTGGCCAACCGCGTGCGTGAGACGTCCGGGCGCCTGCTCGACGTGGCGTACCGGGGCGTGATGCTGGCCACCGCCGCCATGGCGCTGCGCAATGCCGTATTGCTGGGGCTCCTGTCCTTCCGGGCGCTGGTGGACTCCGCCATCCCGCTGGTGCTCATCCTCCTGTCCAGCACGGGCCTGGCGCTGATGCGCTCGCGCACGGAGGCCACGCCCGGCGCGGAGCCGCCCGCCCTGCCGCTCAAGTCGCCCTTCTCGCTGCCGTCCGCGCTGAAGTTCGGCCTCATCTTCCTGGCGCTCCAGGTGGTGGGCACCGTGGGCCAGACGCTGCTGGGCCGCTGGGGCTTCTACGCGGTGAGCGCCCTGGGCGGACTGGTGTCCAGCGCGTCCGCGGTGGCGTCCGCCGCGTCGCTGTGCGCCAACGGCACCATCTCCCCCACGACGGCCGGGGTGGGCGCCATCATCGCGTCGCTCGCCAGCGCCGCCATCAACTTCATCCTCGTGGCGCGGGTGTCGGAACAACGCTCACTGACGCTGCGGCTGGGCCGCGCGCTGGGCGTCGTCATGCTGCTGGGGCTCGTGGGCGCGCTCGTGCAGACGCGCCTGCCCACGCTGCTGCCCGCGGACGCCGGAGGCGCGGGCCTGTTCAAGCCCCACGCCCCCGGACAGCCTCACGCGGACTGAGTCCGGAAACTCAGACGCAGTAGTAGGTCGCGTCCGTCCAGCCCCACTGGCCGGTGGCCAGGCGCTGCACGTACATCCAGTTGCCATCGCGGCTGTACACTTCCACGCCCTCGTTGCGGCCGATCTGATCGAACACGACGCCGCCCGGCGAGTAGCGCAGGCCCACGGTGTTCGCGGCGCACACCCAGCGGTAGTACTTCGCGTGCACCGGGCGGTCGTTGTTCTCCTCCTGGGCAGGAGCGTTCACCTGGGTGCCCTCACCCGGCTGCGCCTCCATCTCCTCGGGCGCGCCGCCACAGCCCACCAGCAAACCGGTGATGGCGAACGCAGCCACGCCGAACGCGCGGATCGAAAACGTCTTCATGGGTGACTCCATGTCAGGGGGGGTTGGACTACGGAAAACATATTATACGGGTTTAATACGAAATCAAGTTTAGGCGGATTAAACAATTAAAACGAGGCATAAATCCAGCCATCCAGCAGCTCCGTAGCGGGCCTGTCATTGGACGAAAGGACAATGCGAGGGCATGCCAACGCGGGCGCGATGCGTCAACGCACCGTCCCCAGGCTCCAGGGCCGTCGGCTGTCTGTCTTTAGAAGCGGTCCGGCTCCGGCATGGGCGGAGCGGCGGTCAGCCCGCGGTCCTGCATGGGCGGGTGCAGCGGCAGTTGGACGATGAAGCGCGAGCCGTGGCCGAACTCGCTCTCCACGCGCACGCGGCCGCCGTGGCCCTCCACCAGGCTCTTCACGATGGCCAGGCCCAGTCCCGCGCCACCGAACTCGCGCGTGGAGCTGCCGTCCACCTGGTAGAAGCTCTGGAAGATGCGCTCGAACTCCTCGGCGCGGATGCCCACGCCGGTGTCCTCCACGCTGATGCGGTAGCCGGGCACGCCCAGCTCCTGCTGCATCGCCGCGTCCGACAGCGTCACCTTCACCCGGCCGCCCGCGGGCGTGAACTTCACCGCGTTGGCCAGCAGGTTCACCACCACCTGGCGCAGCTTGTCCAGGTCCCCCGCCAGCCTTGGCTGCGGCGTGTGCGGCAGCCGCACCTCCAGCTCCAGGCCCTTGCGCTGCGCCTGCGGCAGCACGCTGGAGACCGCCGTCTGGATGACGTAGCCGGGGTCCACCGGCGCCATGGACAGACGCAGGCGGCCCGCTTCAATCTGGCTCAGGTCCAGCAGCGAGGAGATCATCGAGAGGAGCGTCTCGCCCTTCTCCACGATGGTGCGCACGTACTGGAGCTGCTCCGGGTTGAGCGGCCCCGCCAGCCCCTCCGCCATCATCTCCGAGTACCCAAGGATGGACGCGAGCGGCGTGCGCAGCTCGTGGCTCACCGTGCCCAGGAAGGTGGACTTCAGCCGGTCCAGCTCCTTGAGCCGCGCGTTCGCCTGGAGCAGCCGCGCGTTCTGCGCCTCCAGCTCGCGGTGCACCTCCAGCGTGGACTCCAGATGCAGGTGCGTGGCCAGGTACGCCTTCTGCCCGCTGGCGACGAGCGCGCCCAGCACCTGCCCGAAGTGGCCCAGCACCTGCGCGGCGGTGCGCTCCGGCACGCGGCGCACGCGGCCCAGCAGCTCCTGCGCTCGCTCCAGGTCCAGCCCCTGGATGCCGGTGAGCGTCTCCGGGAAGTCCGTCAGCTCCTCTGGCGTGAAGGGCCCCAGGATGACGCGGCCCAGGAGGTCTCCGTCCCAGCGCACCGGCATCACCACGTAGCGCAGGCCGGTGAAGCACGTGAGCGCGATGAGGCCCACGGTTTCGGACACGTCACCGTCCGCCACGCGCCCGCCGGCCTCCGGCAGCACGGGGCCGTCCTTCACCCGGCCCACCATGGCGGTGCACGCGTGGCGGCCATCCGGGAAGGAGAAGACGTAGGCGCAGAAGTCGCCGTGGCCCACCTTCACGTCCGCCAGCTTGTTGCCGCGCGTGTCCAGCACCTTGATGCCCACGCGGTACAGGTCGCTGAAGCCCTTCACCACCTCCGTGAAGGACGGCAGGTCCAGCAGGTCTCCCAGCGACAGCCGCCGCTGGAGCGCGGACTCGCGCCGGGGCGCGCTCACGGTGTTCCGGGGTCCTCCGCCTGACGCGCCGCTCATGGCGCCCTCCCGCTCTCCCTGCCGCCGGGCATGGCGCCGGGCCCGTAGCGGCCCTCCAGCTCCGTGCCGCTCAGGTCGATGTGACGGAAGATCTGCCCCAGGAATTCCTCTTCGCTGAGGCCCACGTTGCGCGACAGCTGCGCCCGGCCTTCCAGCGCGCGCCAGGCCGTCTGCACCACGGCGTGGAAGGTCTCCACCACGCCCTCGCCCCGCACGGCGACGGAGCCCACCACCGGCTGGCTGCCCCGGCGCTGCACCTCCGCCAGCTCCGCGTCCGTCAGGCTGTCCGGCAGGTCGCGCTTGTTGAACTGGATGACCACCGGCACCTGCGTGGGGTCCAGCTCCATCTCCCGCAGGTTCTCCTGCAGGTTGCGCCAGTAGGCGTTGTTCTCCTGGGACGCGTTGCGGCGGCTGTCCGCGATGAAGACCACCGCGTCCGCGCCCTGCAGCACCACCCGCCGCGTGGCGTTGTGGATGACCTGGCCGGGCACCGTGAAGAGCTTCACCTTCACCTTGAAGCCCGTGGAGGTGGAGAAGAAGACGGGCAAGAGGTCGAAGAAGAGCGTCCGGTCGTCGTGGGTGTCCACCGACAGGAGGCGCCCTCGCACGTCCGGCCGCGCTCGCGCGTGCAGCTTGCGCAAGTTCGTCGTCTTCCCGCTGAGCCCGGGGCCGTAATAGACGATCTTGAGCGTCAGCTCGCGCTGGGCGTGGTTGAGTTGCAAGGGGCAGAGCTCGGACCGAGGGGGACCCGGACAGGGATTTTATAATGGCCTCACGTCCCGCGCGGAAGGCCGCTCGCAGTCCAGACAGCGGGACGGGACACGTCTTCCCGGAATGACGCTCTCCCGCGTGGCGTTTCGAGAGATTCCTGCTCCCCGCCTGGGAGGAGGACGTCTCCCCACACGGAAAACAGGACAATGCGCGCGGAATGATCGCGTGCATGGGTACGGGGGGACCGGTTAGGATCGCGGACGCGACGGAGGAGCAAGGCGATGACGATGAAGCAGGTGGACCCTGGCGTCGAGGTGGCGGCCCCCACGCCGGTGCTGGATGGAGCGACGCTCCCCAATGATCTGGTCAACGGGGTCAAATTCGGTCCGCCCACCGACGAGGACCTGACCACGGTGTCGGCCCTTCGCGCCAACTCCGAGCCCTGGAAGGGGCGGGGTGAGAGCCAGGAGGAGAGCCTCAAGGCCCTCACCCAGCTCAAGCCCTTCCTCCACGTGGCGCGGATCCAGAACCAGGTGGTGGGCTACGTGACGGTGGAGCGCGACGGCCCCGTGCCGGGCGCGGCCTACCTGCGCAACATCGTGGTGAAGCCGGAGCTGCGGCGCCAGGGTGTGGGCGAGAAGCTGCTCGACAAGGCGCTGGACGCGGCGCGTGACATGTACCGCAAGACCATCGCCCTGCGCGTGGATCCGGCGAACGCGCCCGCGGTGGGCTTCTACCGCAAGGCGGGCTTCACCACGGTGGCCACGGTGGTCTCCAAGAAGTCCGGCAAGCTGCGGCTCCTGATGTCGCGCGAGCTGTAGTCCGCCGCACCCAGCAACCGGCTGTACCCGACGGGAGGGGCCCTCACACGGCCGCTCCCGTCGTGCGTTGGGGGACACGCCCCCAGGATGACCTGGGACGCGGCGGTCGACTATCCTCGCGGGAGTTTCCACCCCGCCGGGCCTGACGCACGGCAGCGGTGGGGCCTCCCCCCCGAATGAAACCGCTCGCAGAGCTGCTGCGTCATCTGTCGCGTCCTGGAATCACCGAGCTGGCCCTGGCCAGCGGCCGTCCTCCGATGGTGCGCGGCGCCACGGGTTACGAGCCTGTCGATCCCGGCGCCCTCTCCACCGATGATCTCGTGAAGGCCCTCCAGGCGATGGTGGGCATGGCGCGTGCGTCCACGGTGTCGGAGACGCCGGTGCAATGGACGGTGAACGCCACCGGCCTGGGCTCCATCTCGATCGCGGCGGTGCGCCGGGGCGAGCTGATGAACGTGCGCCTCACGCGAGGCGCGGAAGGTGCGGCACAGGCGGCGGCTCCGGCTGCTGCTGCGGCGCCCCCAGTTGCTGCGACAGCCCCGGCTGCTGCGGCCGCGCCCACTCGGACGCCCTACGCGGGAGTGCCGGCGGTGTCCGCGCAAGCGCCCGCGAGGACGCCCGCCGGGTCAGCGCCCGGAGAGGCGGCCGCACGAGCCGCGCAGCCCGGCGGCCTTGGCTTGGGAGGCGCCGCCGCACGTGGCGTTCCCGCCGCTGCCGCGTCGCCCCAGGCCAGTGCTCCGGCCCAGCCGGCCGCCACGGCGAATCCCCCCGCGCGGGTCATCCCCATCTCGCGCACGACCTCCGCTCCGGGCCGCGACCTGTCCGTGCTGCTGGAACAGGCGCGCAGCATGAACGCCAGCGACCTGCACCTGGTGGCGGGACGGCCTCCGCTGCTGCGCATCGCCGGGGAGCTGCTGCCCCAGGACACGCCGCTGTCCCCGGAGACGGTGGAGCGCCTGCTGCTCCCCATCATCCCGGAGCGGCTGCGGCACGTGCTGGAGAAGGACGGCAGCGTGGACTTCGCGCTGGACTCCGAGGACACCGGCCGCTTCCGCGTCAACGTGGGCCGCCAGCGCACCGGCCTCAAGGGCGTCTTCCGCCTCATCGCCCGGGAGATCCCCACGCTGGAGTCGCTGGGCCTGCCCCCGGACATCGCCAAGGCCACGCACCACCACCAGGGCCTCATCGTGCTCACCGGCCCGTCCGGTCACGGCAAGACGAGCACGCTCGCGGCGCTGGTGGACATCATCAACCGTGAGACGACGCACCACGTGCTCACCGTGGAGGACCCGGTGGAGTACGTGCACCCGCGCAAGCGCGCCCTCATCAGCCAGCGCGAGGTGGGCACCAACACCCGCACCTTCGCCAGCGCCCTCAAGGGCAGCCTCCGCGAGGACCCGGACGTCATCGTCGTGGGCGAATTGCGCGACACGGAGACGGTGCGCATGGCGCTCGCCGCCAGCGAGACGGGCCACCTGCTCATCAGCACCATGAACACGCCCAGCGCGGCGAAGACCATCGACCGGCTCATCGACCTCTTCCCGCCGGGAGATCAGCAGCAGGTGCGCCTGTCGCTCTCCAGCGGCCTGCGCCTCATCGTCAGCCAGCGGCTGATGCCCAGTACGGACGGCAAGTCCATGGTCGCCGCCGCCGAGGTGCTCACCGGCTCCGTGGCCCTGGGCAACCTCATCCGCGACAACAAGACGTACCAGATCCCCTCGCTCCAGCAGCGCGGCAAGTCGCTGGGCATCATCCGCTTCGAGGACTCGCTCGCGGACCTGGCGCGCTCCGGCAAGGCGACGCTGGAGACCGTGAAGGGCTTCGCGGAGAACCCGGACGAAATCGAGGCCATGGTGACGGGCAGGAGGCCCGGCGCCGCTCCCACCGTGCCGCCGCCGGCGTCCGCCCAGGAGGGCGCGCGGATGCTGTCCAAGGTGGGCTCACTGCTTGGCAAGAAGGGCGCCTGACATGACGGACACCCCTCGCATCGCGACCTGGTTCGACGTGCTGCTGGACAGGAAGGGCAGCGACCTGCACCTGGGCGTGGGCTACCCGCCCCTGGGCCGCATCCGCGGTGAGCTCGTGCCGCTGCGCGACGAGCCCCTCGCCTCCGAGGAGCTGGAGTCGCTGCTCTTCGAAATCTGCTCGCCCGAGCAGAAGCGGCAGATTGTCGAGGAGCTGGACCTGGACTTCGCCTACGGCTACGGCACCAAGGCCCGCTTCCGCGCCAACTACTTCTACCGGATGACCGGCATTGGCGCCGTGTTCCGCACCATCCCCAGCAAGGTGCTGTCGCTGGAGGAGCTGAAGACGCCGGAGGTGGTGCGCAAGATGGCGGACCGCCGCAGCGGGCTGGTGCTGGTGACGGGCCCCACGGGCAGCGGCAAGTCCACGACGCTCGCGGGGATGATCAACCACATCAACAAGACGCGCCCGGCGCACGTGCTCACCATCGAGGACCCGGTGGAGTTCGTGCACGAGTCGCTCAAGGCCCAGGTCACCCACCGCGAGGTGGGCCCGCACGCCTCCAGCTTCGCCACCGCCATCCGCTCCGCCGGCCGCGAGGACCCCAACGTCATCCTCATTGGCGAGCTCCGCACCAACGAGACCATGAAGCTGGCGCTCCAACTGGCCAGCTTCGGCGTGCTCGTCTTCGCCACGGTGCACACCAACAGCGCCCCCGCCACCATCGACCGCATCATCAACGCCTTCCCCGCGGACGAGCAGGGCCAGGTGCGCGGCATGCTCGCGGAGTCGCTGGCCGGCATCGTCGCCCAGCAGCTCATCAAGACCGCGGACGGCAAGGGCCGCGTCGCCGCGCTGGAAATCCTGGTGGGCGGTCCCGCCATCGCCGCCATGATCCGCGAGGGCAAGGTGTTCCAGATTGCCTCCAAGATGCAGGCCGGCCAGAGCGTGGGCATGCAGACCCTGGACATGCACCTGGAGCGGCTGGTGAAGGACGACGTCATCGTCCCGGAAGCCGCCCTGGAGAAAGCCCAGGACAAGGAGAATTTCGTGAAGGTCATCCAGCGGCTGAAGCCGGACTGGCAGGTCCCGGAGACGCTGAAGGCGTGACCCGCCCCCCGGGGAGGTGAAGGAATTTGCATTCACCCCCCGACTTCGCGTTTGTTCGGGAGTGAACGTGGACCCGCCCACCGAGGTGGGTCCCGATACTTCCGAGGGGGAAGTCATGGACCAGCAGCAGCTTGAGATGATGCAGCAGATGCAGGAGCAGCAGTCGGCGGGCCCGGGTCCGCTGTTCTGGATCTTCTACCTGGCCTTCATCGGCCTGACGGTCGCGGGCCTGTGGAAGACGTTCGCCAAGGCGGGCGAGCCCGGGTGGGCGGCCATCGTGCCGTTCTACAACCTCTACATCATGACCAAGATCGTCGGGCGTCCGGCGTGGTTCGTGGTGCTGGCCATCCTGCCCTGCGTGAACATCATCGCGCTGTTCATCATCGGCATCGACATGGCGAAGTCCTTCGGCAAGGGCACGGGCTTCGGCATCGGCCTGGCGCTGCTGGGCCCGGTCTTCTACGCCATCCTCGGCTTCGGCGACGCGCAGTACCAGGGCCCCGCCGCCGCCTCCTCCGGCGGCATGTCCGCGGCCTAGTCGTCTCCACGGCTTCGCGGCCGTGAACAGCGGCGGTGGAGTGGCCTTCCGGTCGCTTCACCGCCGTTCGTATTCCTGGGGTCCTCCGCTTCGGGTAGAGCCGGGACATGGCTTCCGCTCCCCGCCCCTTCCGCGTCCTCGCCCTGGTGCTGCTCGCCGCCACGGCCTGTGGTCCGCGCGGCTGTTCCCAGCAGGCGTCCGGGCCGCTGGTGTACGTGAGCAACGAGGGCTCCGACGACCTCTCCGTCATCGACGCCGCCAGCAACCGCGTCATCGCCACCATCCCCGTGGGCAAGCGGCCCCGGGGCCTGCGGCTGTCCGCGGACGGAACGCGGCTCTACGTGGCGGTGAGCGGCTCCATGCGCGCGCCGCCCGGCGTGGACGAGGACACCCTGCCCCCGCCGGACCGGACCGCGGACGGCATCGCGCTGGTGGACACGAAGACGCGCCAGGTGCTGCGCGTGCTGGAGAGCGGGGACGACCCCGAGTCCTTCGACGTGACCCCGGACGGCCAGCGCCTCTACGTCTCCAACGAGGACGCCGCGCGCACGTCCGTGGTGGACGTGACCACCGGCAAGGTGACGCACGCGGTGCCCGTGGGCGGCGAGCCCGAGGGCGTCACGCTGCGCCCGGACGGCCGCTTCGCCTGGGTGACCAGCGAGGAGGACCACCACGTCTACGTCATCGACACCGGCACCCAGGCGGTGGTGGCGCGCATCCCCGTGGGCGGCCGTCCGCGCGCGGTGGCCTTCACGCCGGACGGCGCGTGGGCCTTCGTCACCGCGGAACAGGGCCGCACCGTCACCCGTGTGGACGCGAACACGCACCAGGTGCAAGGCACGCTGACGCTCCCGGAGGCGGGCGCGAAGCCCATGGGCGCGGGGGTATCCCCGGACGGCCGCACGCTGTACGTCACCACCGGGCGCGGCAAGGCGCTGGCCGTCATCGACGTGGCGGACTGGAAGGTGCTGCGCACCGTGCAGGACGTGGGCGAGCGCCCCTGGGGCGTGGGCGTCACGCCGGACGGCAAGCGGCTGTTCACCGCCAATGGCCCCTCCAACGACGTCTCCGTCATCGACCCCGCGACGGGCCAGGTGCTCGCACGCATCCCCGTGGGCACGCTGCCCTGGGGCATCGCGATCTCCCGCTGAACGCGGACCTGGAACCCGGGTCCCATGCCCCTGTTGAGCGATGGACGCTGTGCGGCTTCTCCATCGCATGTCCGACGGCCCACGGCACACGCGGCGCGACAACCCCCCAGGGTTGCCTGAGGGTGCGGCGCATATGCCGTACCGAAGCCGCTGGTCGTCGCTGCTTTTCGCGGGTCTGTTCCTCCTGTCTCCCGGTTGCAAGAAGGAGGGCGGAGCACACCCGTCCTCCGCGCAGGGCTCCAGCAGCCTGCCGCCAGGAGCGACGAAGCCAGACGCGTCGAAGCTGGCGGAGGACGACGGCCAGTGGCTCACGGCGTCCAAGGACGCGGCCAACACGCGCTACAGCCGTCTCAAGGACATCCACGCGGGCAACGTGAAGGACCTGAAGCTCGCGTGGACGTGGTCCACGGGGCTGGTGCGCGGACATGAGGCGGCGCCACTGGTGGTGGGCTCCACGATGTACGTCGTCACGCCCTACCCCAACCGGCTGGTGGCGCTGGACCTGACGAAGGAAGGCGCGCCGGTGAAGTGGACGTACGAACCGGCCCCGTCGCCCGCGTCCCAGGGCGTGGCGTGCTGCGACGTCGTCAACCGGGGCGCGGCCTACGCGGACGGGCGGCTCTTCTACAACACGCTCGACGCGCACACCGTCGCGGTGGACGCGCAGACGGGCAAGGAGCTGTGGAAGACGAAGCTGGGCGACATCAACAAGGGCGAGACCATGACCATGGCGCCCCTGGTGGTGCGCGACCGGGTCATCGTGGGCAACAGCGGCGGTGAGCTGGGCGTGCGCGGCTGGGCCGCCGGCCTGGACACGAAGACGGGCGCCATCGCGTGGCGAGCGATGAGCACGGGCCCGGACGCGGACGTGCTCATCGGGCCCCACTTCAAGCCCTTCTACGCATCCGACCAGGGCAAGGACCTGGGCGTGCGCACCTGGCCGCCGGACCAGTGGAAGATGGGCGGCGGCAACGTGTGGGGCTGGGTGTCGTACGACGCCGCGCTGGACCTGGTGTTCTACGGCACCGGCAACCCCGGCCCGTGGAACCCGGATCAGCGGCCCGGGGACAACAAGTGGACGTGCGGCATCTTCGCGCGCCGTCCCTCCACGGGCGAGGCCGTCTGGTTCTACCAGTGGAGCCCTCACGACCTTTACGACCACGACGGCATCAACGAGTCCATCGTCGCGGACCTCACCGTGAACGGGAAGCCGCGCCAGGTGCTCATCCACCCCGGGCGCACGGGCTACGTCTACGTGCTGGACCGCGCGACGGGACAGGTGCTGTCCGCCACGCCCTTCGGCCACATCACCACCAGCACCGGCGTGGACCTGAAGACGGGCCGCCTGCAGCCGACGCCGGGCATGGAGACGGGCTTCGACAAGACGATTCGCGGCATCTGCCCGGCGTCACCGGGCTCCAAGGACTGGTCGCCCTCCGCCTTCAACCCGGAGACGGGGCTGCTCTACATCCCTGGCAACAACCTGTGCCAGGACGCGCAGGGCTACGAGGCCAACTACATCGCGGGCACGCCGTACGTCGGCATGAACGTGAAGATGTACGCGGGGCCGGGCGGCAACCGGGGCGAGTTCATCGGCTGGGACGTGGCCGCCGGCAAGAAGGTCTTCAGCATCCCGGAGAAGTTCCCGGTGTGGAGCGGCGTCGTCGTGACGGCCGGCGACGTGGCCTTCTACGGAACGATGGACGGCTGGTTCAAGGCCGTGCACGCGCGCACGGGCCAGGAGCTGTGGAAGTTCAAGGTGGGCAGCGGAATCATCGGCCAGCCCATCACCTTCCGGGGCCCGGACGGCAAGCAGTACGTGTCCGTGCTCTCCGGCGTGGGCGGCTGGGCGGGCGCCATCGTCTCCGGTGAGTTGGACCCTCGCGACGACAACATCGCCCTGGGCTTCGGCGGCGCCATGAAGGACCTGCCGCAGCACACCACCCGCGGCGGCATGCTCTACACCTTCGCCCTGCCCTGACCCTCCCATGAGCGTCCTCCTGCCATGGACCGTGGGCCTGCTCCTCTTCGCCAGTGGCGCCAGCCCCGCGTCCTCCTCCGAACCCAGGCCCGAGCGCGTGCTGCGCGTGTGCGCGGACCCCAACAACCTGCCCTTCTCCAACGCGCGCGGCGAGGGCTTCGAGAACCGGCTGGCGGAGCTCTTGGGCCGCGAGCTGAAGGCGCGCGTGGAGTACACGTGGTGGGCGCAGCGCCGGGGCTTCATCCGCAGCACGCTCAAGGCGAACCTGTGCGACGTGGTGATGGGCGTGCCCACGGAGCTGGAGATGGTGCTGCCCACGCGGCCCTACTACCGCTCCACCTACGTGTTCGTGACGAAGAAGGACGGCGGGCCGAAGGTGCACTCCTTCGACGACCCCGTCCTGCACCAGGTGAAGGTGGGCGTGCATCTGGTGGGGGATGACTTCTCCAACACCCCGCCCGCGCATGCCCTCACCCGGCGCGGCATCATCCAGAACGTCGCCGGCTACAGCCTCTACGGGGACTACGCGGAGGACAGCCCGCCCTCCGCGCTGGTGGAGGCCGTGCGCAAGGGTGACGTGGACGTGGCCGTGGTGTGGGGGCCGCTGGCTGGCTATTACGCCCGCCGCCCGGGCGTGCCGCTCACGCTGACGCCCGTGAGTCCCCAGGTGGATCCGCCGGGGCTCGTGTTCGCCTTCGACATCGCCGTGGGCGTGCGCAAGGGCGACAAGGCCCTGCGCGACGAACTGGATGCGGTGCTGACGCGGCGCAAGCGCGAGGTCCGCGCCCTGCTCGCGAGCTACGGGGTGCCGTCACCATGAGCCGATGGATTGTCATGGGGACCCTCGTCCTCCTCACCGCGTGCGAGCGTGAGCAGCGCCGCTTCCAGGAGCTGCCCGCGGCCGCGCGTCCCGCCGCGCGCGACGTCCAGCTATCGGAGCTCCAGCCGGGGCCTGTCGCCGCGCCCGCGACTCCGCCCGCACCCGCCACGCGCGCTGCTTCGGAGGACAACGCCTACGACGTCAGCCAGGGCAAGCGGCTCTACGTCTGGTTCAACTGCGCGGGGTGCCACGCGGCGGGCGGCGGGGGTGGCATGGGGCCGCCGCTGCTCGACGCGAAGTGGCGCTATGGCAGCGAGCCGGAGAACATCTACGCCACCATCGTCGAGGGCCGGCCCAACGGCATGCCGTCCTTCCGGGGGAAGATTCCGGACGCTCAGGTGTGGCAGCTCGTCGCGTACGTGCGCTCCATGAGCGGGCTGCTCAAGAAGGACGTGGCCCCCGGCCGCGGCGACACGCTCAACACCCGTCCCTCGGAGTCCAGCAAGGCCCGGGAGACGCCTCGCCCCGAAGAGGTGGAGCAACCGCGATGAGGCGCCTGCCGCTACTGCTGCTGGCCTGTACCGGATGCGGTGGACTGCGCATGCTCGACGCCCGGGGTCCGCACGTCGAGCGCCTGCGCTCGCTCTGGGACCTGCTGTTCCTCATCTCCGCCGTCGTGCTCGCGGCCGTGGTGCTGACGATGCTGGGCGCGCTCCTGCGCCGCCGGGGGGGCTCGCGCTCCCAGGTGCCGGAGGTGGAGGCCCACTCCGTGCCACCGGGCGGCGAGGGCGCCCGGCCCGTCGACGCGGCCCGCGAGCGGCGCATGGGCCGCGCCGTGGGCGCCGCGGCCGTCGTCACGCTGGTGGTCCTCTTCGTCATCACCGTGGCCAACGCGAGCACGGGCGCGGCGCTCGCGCGGCTGCGCAGCCCGGACGCGCTGGAGGTCCAGGTGGTGGGGCACCAGTGGTGGTGGGAGTTCCGCGTGCAGGACGCGGACCCCTCGCGCAACCTGGTCACCGCCAACGAGCTGCACGTGCCGGTGGGCCGTCCCGTCATCCTCAAGCTCAACTCGCGCGACGTCATCCACAGCTTCTGGGTGCCGGAGTTGACCAACAAGCGCGACCTCATCCCCGGCCAGCAGAACACGCTGGAGCTCCAGGCGGATCGGCCCGGCGTCTTCAAGGGCCAGTGCTACGAGTTCTGCGGCATGCAGCACGCGAAGATGGGCTTCGTCGTGGTGGCGGAGGCACCGGAGCAGTTCGAGGCCTGGCGCGAGCACCAGCTCCAGCCCGCGCCCCCGCCCACGGACGCCGTCGCGCAGCGGGGCCAGCAGGTATTCCTCCAGGGCCCGTGCGCGCTGTGCCACGCCATCAGCGGCACCGACGCCGCCGCGAGCACGGGGCCCAACCTCACCCACGTCGCCAGCCGCTCCACGCTGGCCGCCGGCACGCTGCCCTTCGACCGGGGCCACCTGGCCGGATGGATCCTCAACGCCCAGAGCCTCAAGCCCGGCAACAACATGCCCGCCATCACCCTGCCGCCGGACGACCTCCACGCCCTGCTCGTCTACCTGGAGTCGCTGAAGTGAGCACCGCCCTCCCCACTCCACCGGAGCCCGCTTCCGTCCGCGACGACGAGGCCTGGGAACGGCTGTACCTGGAGCGCACCTGGGCCCCGAAGAAGGGGCTCATCGGCTGGTTGAGCGAGGTGCACCACACGGAGATCGGCAAGCGCTACATCATCACCGCGTTCGTCTTCTTCCTGCTGGGCGGCGTGGAGGCGCTGCTGATGCGCTGGCAGCTCTCCGGCCCGGAGAAGCAGTTGATGGGGCCGGACCTGTACAACCAGGTCTTCACGATGCACGGCAGCACCATGATGTTCCTCTTCGCCGTGCCGATGATGGAGGGCGTGGGGCTGTACCTGGTGCCGCTGATGATTGGCACCCGCAACGCGGCGTTCCCGCGCCTCAACGCCTTTGGTTACTGGACGTACCTCATTGGCGGCGTGCTGCTGTACGGCGGCTTCCTGCTCAACGTGGGGCCGGATGCGGGCTGGTTCAGCTACGTGCCGCTGGCGGGGCCGCAGTACTCGCCGGGCAAGCGCGTGGACATCTGGGCGCAGATGATCACCTTCACGGAGCTGGCGGGCCTGGCCGGCGCGGTGAACCTCATCGTCACGGTGTTCAAGCACCGCGCGCCGGGCATGTCGCTCAACCGCATGCCGCTGTTCGTGTGGGCCATGCTGGTGAAGTCGTTCATGGTCGTCTTCGCCATGCCCGCGGTGATGGTGGCCAGCACCTGCCTGGCCATGGACCGGCTCATCGGGACGCACTTCTTCAACCCGGCGGAGGGCGGCGACGCGCTCCTCTGGCAGCACCTGTTCTGGTTCTTCGGGCACCCGGAGGTCTACATCATCTTCATCCCCGCGCTGGGGATGCTGTCCTCCATCCTGGCCGTCTTCACCCGCCGGCAGGTGTTCGGCTACCTGCCGGTGGTGCTGTCCATGGTGTCCATCGGGTTCATCGGCTTCGGGCTGTGGGTGCACCACATGTTCGCCACGGGCCTGCCGCAGTTGGGGCAGAGCTTCTTCACCGCCGCCAGCCTCATGGTGGCGCTGCCCAGCGGCGTGCAGATCTTCTGCTGGCTGGCCACGCTGTGGGGCGGACGGCTGTGGCTGCGGCTGCCCCTGTACTGGGTGCTGGCCTTCTTCGCGGTGTTCGTCACCGGCGGCCTGAGCGGCGTGATGCTGGGCACGTACTCGGTGGATCAGCAGGTGCACGACACCTACTTCGTCGTGGCGCACTTCCACTACGTGCTCATTGGCGGCGCGGTGTTCCCCCTCTTCGGCGGGCTCTACTACTGGTTCCCGAAGCTGACGGGGCGGATGCTGGGCGAGCGGCTGGGGAAGTGGAACTTCTGGACCTTCTTCATCGGGTTCAACCTGACGTTCTTCCCGCTGCACCACCTGGGGATGATGGGCATGCCGCGCCGCGTGTACACGTACGGCGTGGACCGGGGCTGGCAGTCGCTCAACCTGCTGGCCACGGCGGGCGCCGTCATCATGGCGGTGAGCATCACGCTCCTCTTGCTGAACATCTTCTGGAGCCTGAAGCGCGGCGAGGTGGCGGGGAACGACCCGTGGGGCGCGGACACGCTGGAGTGGAGCACCACGTCGCCGCCGCCCTCGTACAACTTCCTGCACCTGCCCACGGTGCGCGGGCGCTACGCGCGGTGGACCGCGGCGGAGGACCAGCCCGTCGTCACCGGCGTGCGCAGCGACCGCAAGGAGGTCCTGGTGACGCGGCTGCTGGACGCGGCGCCGGACCACCGCGCGGAGCTGCCCGGGCCCACGCTGTGGCCGCTGTGGGTGGCGCTGGCCACGGGGGTGATGTTCGTCATGGTCATCTTCACGCCCTGGGGCATCGTCGTGGGCGGCGTGCTGCTGTTCATCACGCTGACGGGCTGGTTCTGGCCCCGGCCGCCCTACAAGGAAGAGCTGGCCCCGGAGCAACCGTCATGAGCCCTCCGCGCCGCACGCTGGACGTGTCGCACCTGCCCACCTTCGCCTTCGGCCACCGCGATCCGCTGTGGTGGGGCGTCACCGGGCTGATGGCCATCGAGTCCACGGCCTTCGTGCTGATGTTCGCCAGCTACTTCTACATCCGGGGCAACTACGCCCACTTCCCGCCCACCGCGCTGCCCTTCTACGTGAAGGTCGTGGCCGCAGTGATTACCGGCGTGATGCTGCTGAGCGCGGTGCCCATCCACTACGCCAACCGCGCGGCGCTGAAGGGCAGGCTGCGCGGGATGCGCTGGGGGCTGGCGCTGGGGAGCCTGCTGGGTTTCGTCGTGGTGGCGCTGCGCATCGTGGAGTTCCTGTGGATTGGCTTCCGCTGGGACACGCACGCGTACGGGTCCATCTTCTGGTTCATCATCGGCATGCACACCGTGCACACCATCTCCGGTTCGCTGGAGGACCTGCTGCTCCTGGGAGTGCTGTTCAAGGGGCCGGTGGAGGAGAAGCACCTGGTGGACGTGCACACCAACGGCCGCTACTGGTTCTTCGTCGTCGCCAGCTGGCTGCCCATCTACGTGATTCTCTACCTGGACCCCGCGGTCCTCGCGAGCTGAGGGGAGGCGTCATGTCACATGCGACTCCGGACGACGGCGTGGGCACCGGGCGCAACGCGGCCCTCTGGGCGGGCGTGCTGCTGCCGCCGTTCGCGTGGCTGCTGGCGCTCCAGGTGAGCTACAGCCTGGTGACGTCGAACTGTCAGAAGGCCCGGCCCGCGCTGCTGCACGGCGTGCTCGTGGGGGCGGTGGTGCTGCTGGGACTGGGGGCGTTCCTCGCGTGGCGTTCGTGGCGGGCACTGCGCGGGAGGCCGGGCACGCTGGAGGACAGCGGCGTGGGCCGCGCCCGCTTCATGGCCGCGTTCGGGCTGCTGGCGAGCGCGCTGTTCGCCCTGCTGCTCGTGGCCACCGCGATTCCCACCTTCCTGCTGAGGCCCTGTGACTGAGCGCATGCGACGGCTGTCCTGGCTCCTGCTGGGTGTTCCCTGCGTGGCGTGGGCGCATGGGGGCGAGACGCACCACCTGAACGCGCACGACGTGCTGCGCTGGTGGACGTGGGATCCGCTGGTGCTGGGGATGCTCGCGGTGTCCGGGGTGCTGTACGTGCGGGGCCTGCGGGCGCTGTGGCGGCACGCGGCGCCGGGCAAGGGCGTGCGTGGGTGGGAAGCGGGGATGTTCGCGCTGGGGTGGGTGACGCTGGCGGTGGCGCTGCTGTCGCCGTTGGACCGGCTGAGCGACATCCTGTTCTCCGCGCACATGACGCAGCATGAACTGCTGATGCTGGTGGCGGCGCCGTTGCTGGTGCTGGGAAGGCCGCACCTGACGGCGCTGTGGGCGTTGCCGGAGGCGTCGCGTGCTCCGGTGGCGCGGGCGTTCCAGGGGCCGGGGGCGCGCAAGGTCTGGCGAGGGGTGACAGGGCCGCTCGTGGTGCTGGTGCTGCACGCGGTGGCGCGCTGGGTGTGGCACGTGCCGGCGCTGTTCGAGGCGGCGCTGGAGAACGACGCGGTGCACGCGGTGCAGCACCTGTGCTTCTTCGGCACGGCCGCGCTGTTCTGGTGGGCGCTCCTGCGTGGGCGCTATGGGCGGGCGGGGTACGGGGTGGGGGTGTTGTTCGTGTTCGCCACGGCGGCGCACACCAGCGTCCTGGGAGCGCTGCTCACGTTCGCGCGGTCGGTCTGGTATCCGCTGTACGCGCGGCGGGCGGTGGAGTGGGGCCTGGGGGCGCTGGAGGACCAGCAGCTCGCGGGGCTCATCATGTGGGTGCCTTCGGGGGCGCTCTTCCTGGGGATGGGGCTGGCGTTGTTCGCGGCATGGCTGGGGGAGTCGGAGCGGCGCGCGGACATCGCCACGGGCGCGTCCCCCGCGCCGAGGGAGACGGTGCCGTGAGGACTGCGTGGGTGGTGTGCGTGCTGCTCGTGGGCGGCTGCAAGCAGGCGGCGGAGCAGGACGCGAAGCAGACGGCGGTGGCCATCACGGGTGGCGACGTGGAGCGCGGCAAGGCGGCGTTGCAGCACTACGGCTGCGGAGGCTGCCACGTGATTCCGGGCGTGCCGGGGTCGACGGGGCAGGTGGGCCCGTCGCTGGAGGGCATCGCGCTGAGGACGTATCTGGCGGGCCGGCTGCCCAACGCGCCGGAGAACATGATGCGGTGGGTGCAGCATCCGCAGGCCGTCGAGCCGGGCAACGCGATGCCCGAGCTGGGCGTGAAGGACGCGGACGCGCGCGACATCGCGGCGTATCTGTACACGTTGCGGTGAAGACGACGCTGGCGTTCAGCGTGCTCGCCGGGAGGCTCGACATCCAGTAGAGCGGAGCGCGATGCCTGGACCGCGCGCCTCTTCCCGACTGTCGCTCCCCTGCCGCCTTGGACTGGTGTTGCTGCTGCCCGGAGTGGCCTCCGCGCAGGCAGTGGAGAGTGAGCCAGCCGAGAAGGAGGCTGTCACCGCCGAGACGCCGCCGGAGGCCGGGACACGGACGGTCGTCACCGCGACGCGCCTGCCGCGCCCGCTTCGCGACGTGCCCGCCACCACGGTGGTGATTCCGCGCGCGGAGATCGAGCGCAGCCCCACGCTCACGCAGGACGCGCTCGTTCGCACCCTGCCTTCGGCCGCCACGTTCCGCCGCACGCCCTCTCTCGTCGCGGATCCCACCGCGCAGGGGCTCAACCTTCGGGGGCTCGCTCCTTCCGGTGTGGCTCGTGGGCTCGTGCTGCTGGATGGCCTTCCCTTCAACGACCCCTATGGCGGCTGGGTGTTCTGGCGCGCCCTGCCCCGCCTGGGCCTGGACCGCATCGAGGTCGTCCCCACCGGCGGCTCCGCGCTCTATGGCAGCGCCGCTCTGGGTGGCGTCGTGCAGTTGTTCTCACGGCCCATCACCGGGCCGGTGCTCGACGCGGACGTGTCCGTGGGCAACCTGGGCACCGGCTTCGTCGCCGCTCGCGCCGCGGACCGCTGGGGCCGCATCGGCGCTTCGCTGGAGGTGGAGGGCCTCACCAGCAACGGCTACCGCATCGTCCCCGAGAACCAGCGCGGCAACGTCGACGGCGACACTCCGTCCAAGCACGTCAGCGCCCAGGCTCGCGTCGAAGTGGAGGCCACCGACCACCTCTCCCTCTCCGCCCGCGCGGGCGGGTTCCGCGAGACGCAGAACGGCGGCACCCGGTACACCGTCGCCAGCGTGGACCTGGCGTGGTTCGCCGCGAACGCCCGCCTCCGCACGGACGGCGCTGGCGCCTTCGAGCTGGGCCTCTTCGGCCGCACCCAGCACTTCGCCCAGGACCGCGCCCGAATCACCCCGGACCGGAACTTCGAGGTCCGCTCCGCCCTCCAGGACGTGCCCGCGAATGATCAGGGCGGCTCGCTCGTCTGGACCGGCCCGGACCTGACGCTGGGCGGAACCCATGTGCTCGCCGCGGGCGTGGACGTGCGCCGCTCCGCCGGGAAGGCCGACGAGCTGCTCTTCCCCGCCGCCTATACCCCCACGACGCTCTACGCTCGCACCACCCGGGGCACGCAGGTGTCCGGCGGCGTCTTCGTGCAGGACCTCTACACCGTGTCCCCCGCGCTCGAGTTCGCTGGCACGCTGCGCTGGGACACGTGGCGCAACTCCGACGGCGTCCAGCAGGAGAGCTTCGCGAACGGCGCCACCACCGTCACCTCCTTCGAGCCCCGCACCGCCAGCCAGCTCAGCCCGCGCCTCGCCGCGCGCGTGCGCCCGCTGGACTGGCTCACCGTGCGCGCCTCCGCCTACCGCGCCTTCCGAGCCCCCACGCTCAACGAGCTCTACCGCCCCTTCCAGGTGGGCACCGTGCTCACCGCCGCGAACCCGGACCTGGGCGCCGAGCGCCTCTGGGGCACCGAGGCCGGCGTGGAGGCCACCGGCCCCAAGGGACTCACCGGCCGCGTCACCGGCTTCTGGAACGTGCTGGACGCACCCATCACCAACGTCACCCTCGCCACGCCGCTGCCGGACGGCACCACCCGCCAGCGCCAGAACCTGGGCCGCGCTCGCGTGCGCGGCGTGGAGCTGGGCGCGGACTGGCGCCTGTCCCGTCAGTGGACCGCGCTCGCCGCCTATACCTTCGTGGACCCTGTCGTCACCCGCGCGCCCGGCCAGCCCGACCTCGTGGGCCGCCAGCTCCCGCAGGACCCAAGGCATCGCGGCGTGTTCGCCGTCACCTTCGATGACCCGTCCATCGTCTCCGTCACCGCGCAGCTTCGCGTCTTCAGCCCGCAGTACGAGGACGACCTCAACACGCGCGGCATGGGCGGCGCGGCGCTGGTGGACCTGTTCGTGAGCCGCCACCTCTTCTGGAAGGTGGACGCGTTCGGCGCGGTGGAGAACCTCTTCGACCGCCAGTACCTCGCGGGCCGCGCGGGCGTGGACACGCTCGGGCCGCCCTTCCAGGCGCGCGTGGGCCTGCGCCTGCGCGACGTGTTCAGCGGATCGAACGCACGGGCGGCACCGGGCGCACCGGGCCGTTGAACCAGCGGCTCAGCTCCGTCGTGTCGTCCATCCGCTTCGCGGGCGGCAGGCTGGAGAGGAACACCCGGCCGTAGCTCTTGGTCACGATGCGGCGGTCCAGCATCGCCACGATGCCCCGGTCCGCCTGCGTGCGGATGAGCCGCCCGAAGCCCTGCCGCAGCGCCAGCGCCGCCTGCGGCAACTGGTACTGATCAAACGGCTCCTCACCGCGCGCCTGAATCTGGCGGATGCGCGCGGCCACCAGCGGGTCGCCCGGTGAAGCGAACGGGAGCCGGTCGATGATGACCAGGCTCAGCGCGTCCCCGGGCACGTCCACGCCCTCCCAGAAGCTGTGCGCGGCGAAGAGCACGCTGGGCGTCTGACGGAACGCGTCCAGGAGCTGCTGCTTGGGCCGTTCACCCTGGAGCAGGGCTTGATAGGGCAGCCGCGTCGCCGTCAGCTCGTACGCGCGCACCATGTTGCGCAGCGACGTGAAGAGCACGAACGCGCGTCCCCCCGTCACCTCGCACAGCTGGATGATTTCTTCCGCCGCCGCCTCGATGAAGCCCGGGGCGCTGGGGTCCGGCAGGTGCGTGGGCAGGTACAGCGCGGACTGGCGCGGGAAGTCGAACGGGCTGGGCACCGCCAGCGTGCGCACGCGCGTCACCGGCTGGCCCTCGTCGTCGTACATGCCCATGCGCTTGGCGAAGAAGTCGAAGCGGCTGTCCGCCGCGAGCGTCGCGGAGGTGAAGACCACCGTGTCCAGCGCGCCATAGAGCCGGTCGCGCAGCTCCTTCGCCACGTCGATGGGGTTCGCGCGCAGGAACAGCCCCTTGCCTCGCGCCTCCGCCCAGTACACGTGGTCCGCGGACTCGGACTTCTCCAGGAACGTGAGCTGCTCCGCCATCTCCTCCGCGCGGCGGTGGATGGCGGCCAGCTCCGGCTCGCGCTCGCTGCCCGCGAAGGACGCGAGCGCGGCCAGCCCCTCGCGCACCTGCTCCAGCGCGCCGGACAGCTTGCCCATCGTCTCCGGGCGCAGCGCCACGGTGGACTCCTGGCTGGACAGCCCCAGCGCGCGCGGCGCCTGGAGGAACAGCGCGTCCGCGTGCGAGCGCACCCGCTGGGCCAGCGCGGAGAGCGTCGCGTGCCGCTCGTCCTTCGCCGGCAGGGCCGCCACCGCGTCGCGCGACAGCTCCTCCAGCCGGTAGTTGGACACGCTGCACCCGAAGTGGTTGCTGGCCGCGTCCTCCAGCGCGTGCGCCTCGTCGAAGATGACCGCGTCGTAGAAGGGCAGCACCCCTTCCGTGCGCTTGCCGGAGCTGCGCAGCGCCAGGTCCGCGAAGAACAGGTGGTGGTTCACCACCAGCAGGTCCGCGACCTCCGCGCGCTTGCGCATCCGCGTGACGAAGCACGTCTCATACAGCGAGCAGCGCGAGCCCAGGCACGTCTCGGACGTGGTGGACAGCCGCGACCACGCGGCGAAGGACTCCGGCAGGTCCAGCTCCGCCCGGTCCCCCGTCTCCGTCTGCGTCACCCACTTCTTGAGCAGCGGCCACTGCTTCGCCTCTTCCTTCGAGACGAACTGCGGGTCCTTCTCGAAGGACTCGTAGCGGTGCAGGCACAGGTAGTTGCCGCGACCCTTGAGGTACGCCGCCTCGAAGCGCAGCCCCAGCTTCTCGCTGAGCAGGGGCAGGTCCTTGAAGAACACCTGATCCTGGAGCGTCTTCGTGGCGGTGGACACCACCACCTTGCGCCCCGACAGGAGCGCGGGCACCAGGTAGGCCAGCGTCTTGCCCGTGCCCGTGCCGGCCTCCGCCAGCAGGTAGCTGCCCTCGGCGAAGGCCCGCTCCACGGCGCGCGCCATCTGGAGCTGCTCCGGGCGGTGCTCGTACGCGGGCAGCGCCTCTTCCAGCGCGCCACCAGGACCCAGCAGGCTGTCGACAGAAGGGGGACGGGGCGCGGGCGCGGACATGCGGCGGTCTTCGGGGGGCAGGAGGACGGAAAGGCGGCCCCGCAGGATAACAGCGCCCGGCGCCCCTCGCGCGTTCCGTCGCACGGTCTTGGAGCCCTGTCCCCCGCCCGCCCGGGAAGCGGCCCGGCCAGCGCCCCCTTCGGGCCTTTTCCGCCTAGAAGGCCCCGCGCAGCATCTGGAGGAGCAACAGCGCGAGCACCAGGGACACCAGCAGCACCCCGCCCATCACCGCGCTCTTCACCTTGCGAGCCATCGCCGGAGACGGTCCGTCGGAAGCGAGCGGCACCGCGGAGGTCACCCGGCGCACCACCTCGTCCCGACCGCGCAGCGCCTGGGGGTCGTTCGGAGCCCGGGCCAGCCGCAGGCGGTACAGCCGGCCCACCATGGCCAGCTCCCCCCGCCCCATCGCATGGGACAGCAGGCGGTCATGCGCGTCCCAGTCGTGCCACGTGACCATCAGCGCGCGCCACTCCGTGGCCAGGGACTCGGAGGGCTGGTGCTCCTCCGGGATGAAGTTGGCGTAGACCAGCCCGCACTGCGCGCAGGCCCCCGCGTCGTCCCGCATGGGCGCCACGCACTTGGGGCAGTGGCCCGGTGGCGCCTGGAAGGGGTCCCCGTCGAAGTCCGGCGGGGCGAGCGAGGACGCCTCGGAGCGGATCACCCGCAGCGCGGTGACGCTGGCGCGGGCGGGCGGGGGCGGCGCGAACGCCTCCGCCACGGGCATCGCCACGGCGGCGCCGTGGTCCCCTCCGCGAGGTGCTGGCGCGTCCTCGCGCTCCCGGGAGGACTCCTGGACGGCCACCGGGGACACGGGGGCCACCGGAGCCACGGATGCAACGGGCGCGGCGGACGGGGTGGGCCCCGCGAGCGTCCTGGCGCCGCACACCCGGCACGTCACGGCCAGCTGGCCGTCCTCGACGCGGAAGGACTCCACCGGGACCAGCCGCTCGCAGCCTTCGCACTGGTACTTCATGACCACACCTCTCGCAGCGGAACGGGCATCGCGCACCCTACCAGCGCCAGCAGGCACAGCGCGCAGATGACCTTGCGCGAGGGGCTCAGGGGCTCCTCCGGCCGCACCACCTCCGGGTGGCCGAAGCCCACGACCTTGCTCGCCACCACCAGCCACAGGCCCCACGACGCGGTGACGAACACGGTGAGGAAGAGCAGCACCCCCGCCACGCCCTGCCCCACCCAGCGGGCCTTCGCCCCGAACACGGCGAACGTCAGGTGCCCGCCGTCCAGCTGTCCCACGGGCAGCAGGTTGAGCAGCGTCACCAGCAGGCCGAACCACGCGGCGATGACCACCGGGTGCACCACCACGTCCTTGCCCTCCGGGAGGGGGCCCAGCGCCAGCCACGTCAGCGCCTTCATGATGAGGTTGTCGCCGAACAGCGTCTGGTGGCTCGTGTAGACGGGGGTCGCGGCGGGCGGCGCCTGCGTCACCTTCTCCATCACCCAATGCAGCAGGTCCTGTCCCAGCACCCACAGCGACGTCTCACCGGGGAACGCGGAGGGCACCGCCGGCGAGTCCACCACCGTGGAGTGCAACAGCCCCCAGTAGAGCAGCGGCAGCGCCACCACCAGGCCCGCCAGCGGCCCCGCGGCGCCAATGTCCACCAGGGCGTTGCGCGTGGGGATGCGCCCGCGCAGCCGGATGACCGCGCCCAGCGTGCCCAGGCTCCCCGGCACCGGAAGTGGGATGAAGTACGGCAGCGACGTGTCCACCCGGTGCCAGCGCGCCAGCAGGTAGTGCCCCATCTCGTGGGAGCCCAGGATGGCGAGCAGCGACACGCTGAAGAACAGCGCCTGCGTCCGGTCCTCCGCGAGCAGCCCGCTTCCGCTGAACGGGAACGAGCGCCCGAAGAGCAGCAGGTACGCGAGGAACGTGGTCCCCAGCGTCACCCCGAACAGCAGCAGGTGCAGCCAGACGCGAGGCGGCGGGGCGGGACGGGGAACGGAAACCGGGTGCATGCGCGAAGATGCCTCACCTCCGCAAGAGGGGCGACCGGTTCCGGCACCCCGAGCGGATGAAGTGTCAAACACAACCCGGATTCCCCCGACCCGGGTCCTTGACTTGAAAAAACCTTCTGCTACGAACCGCGCCGCTTGCGGTTTCACCGAACGGCGGAGCGCCCGTCCGGGTCGTCCCGCCACCATCCAAGCCACCGTCAGTTGGGGAGATAACCATGAAGAAGTTCATCCTGTCCGCCGTCGCCGCCGCCTCGCTCGTGGGCTGCACCAGCGTCGAGTCCGCCGTCGTCTCCGGTTCCGAGATCGCCGCCAACGGCGAGGCCGTGGCCGTCATCCAGGGCAGCTCGCTGGGCCTGACCGCGATCTTCCACATCATCGACATCGTCCAGAGCGACCTGGACACCGTGGTGAACAAGCTCCTCATCACCGAGGCGAAGGCCATGGGCGCCTCCAAGGTGGACCTGAAGTCGGCGAACACCACGCCCCGTCACGGCATCTTCGCCCTGTTCGGCACCATCATCGGCATCACCAGCTCCTCCGCGACCGGCGTGGCGGTGAAGTAGTCCCAAGCTGCCTCCTCACCGAGGCAGTCCGAAGGCCCCCTGGCGACAGCGGGGCCTTTTCCATTTCCAGCCCGTTCCCTTGAGTTCCCCATGCGCGCCCTCCTCCTGCTGCCCCTCGTGTGCCTCCTCGCGTGCCGCTCGTCCTCCTCCGGGGGCGCGAACGACGCGGAGCTGATGGCCCAGGTGCGCGAGAAGCTGGCCGCGCGCGACGCGAAGCTCCAGGCCTACCAGCTGGAGGGCACGCAGACGGAAGGGGACACGGCCTCCGCGGGCTTCACCTTCGCGTACCGCGCGCCCCAGAAGATGCGCGGCACCGTGTCCGCCCCCCAGGCGCGGCAGGTGTGGTGGGACGGCAAGCACCTGTACGAGCAGGTGGAGGCGACGAAGCAGTTCACCACCTTCACGTCCCAGGTCTCCGCGGAGAAGCTGTCCGCGTTCCTCACCGAAATCTTCACCCCCTTCGTGCCGGACGGCTTCCGCGCGCCGCTGCTCTTGCGCAGCGCGAAGGCGAAGCGCACCACGGGGCTGCCCCAGGCGAAGGAGGCGGTGGAGCTGTCCATGGGGCTGGAGGGGGAAGCGGGCGGCGGCGTGGAGGTGACGTACGTGCTGCGCTGGCCCACGCTGGACTTCCTGGCCAAGCGGACGCGCGCGCCGGACGGCACCCGGGCGGAGGTGCGGATGGAGGAGGAGCACTGCGAGGCTTCCCTGGGGCTGTGCGTGCCCCGGAAGCTCACCCGCTGGGTGGGCGACGCGAAGCAGGGGGAGACGGTCCTGTCGAAGGTGGACCTCAAGGGCTCGCTGCCCAACGACGCCTTCACCCCCGCCACGCCGGACGGATACAGCGTACAGACCCGGACACTCGTGGACAGTGAAGCGCAGGAGAGTGGACCGAAGACGCCCTCGGGCGGTTGACCGGACCGTCAGCCATCGCCACCTTGGGCGGCGGAGGTTCGCCGCTCATGGTTGAGAACGTCATCTTCGACGTGGATGGAACGCTGATCGACTCCGTGGACGAGCACGCCGAGGCCTGGCGCCGGTCGTTCATCGAGTTCGGCCGGGACATCCCGTTCGCGCACGTGCGCAGCCAGATTGGCAAGGGCGCTGACCAGCTGCTGCCCGTCTTCTTCAACGACGAGGAGCTGGAGCGCTTCGGCAAGGACCTGGAGGAGTACCGCTCCGCGCTCTTCAAGCGGGAGTTCCTGCCCAAGGTGCGCGCCTTCCCGCGCGTGAAGGAGCTGTTCCAGCAGCTGCGCAAGCGCGGCCGCAAGGTCGCCCTGGCCTCCAGCGCCAAGGACGACGAGCTCAAGCGCTACGTGGAGCTGTGCGGCATCGACGGCCTGTTCGAGGCGAAGACGAACAAGGACGAGGTCGACAAGAGCAAGCCGCACCCGGACATCTTCGAGGCGGCGCTGACGAAGCTGGGCAAGCCCGCCCCCGCCACGGTGGTGGTGGTGGGTGACACGCCCTTCGACGCGCTCGCCGCGGGCAAGCTGCACCTGGCGTCCGTGGGCGTGCTGTGCGGAGGCTTCCGCGCGGACGACCTGCGCACGGCCGGCTGCCGCACGCTGGTGAAGGACCCCGCGGAGCTCCTGCGCCGCCTGGAAGAGGACCCCGAGGGCTGGCCCTGGGACGCGGCGTCGCGCGACACCACCAAGGACGAGGAGTCGCGCTGAGCCGAAGGCCGGCGTGACGGCGCCCCCGGCGGCCACGCATCCGTGGCCACCGGTGGACCCCGTCGCCCGAGCCCTTCAGGCGCTACTTCTTCGAACCGCCGCGCTTCGTACGGGAGCGGGACGCGGTGCTCTTGCGCGTGGCCCCGCGGCGCGCCGTGCTGCTCTTGCGGGCCGTGGAGCGCTTGCCGGCGGTGCCGGTGCGCGAGGTGGCCTTGCGGCCGGTGGTGGCGCGCTTCGAGCGGGCGGGCGCGGCCCGCTTGCGGCTGGAGGTGGCGCTCTTCTTCGCGGTGGCGGCGCGGCGCTTTCCGCCCACGCGTCCAGCCTTGCGCGCGTTCTTGCGGGCCGTGGGACGCCGGCGGGCCGCCTTCGCCTTGCTGCCGGAGCCGCCCTTCATTCCGCCACCGGTGAGCTTGTTCACCGTGGCCCAGGCGCGGCCCTCCGCGGTCTTCTCGCTGAGGCCCTTGTCCTCGTAGCCCTTCTCGATGTGCTCGGCCATGCGCTTCTGCTTCGCCGAGTACTTGTCCTTGCTTCCTCGTGCCATTCAATACCCTCCTGGAAACGGTCCCGGCGCGGGTCCGAGGCACGGAGTCCGCGTCGCCTGGAAGGTGAACACGCCTACCCAGGGAGGGAACCCGCTGGCCCCCTACCCCTGTCCACTCGCGGAAGCATCCGGTCTCCAGAGGCGCGGGAATGGACAGAGTCCCTGTCCTTTTCGCCCGGGTCCCGCTGGTACTGGAGCGCCGTCGTGCGCAGCTTGGAGACGCCTCACAGAAAGCCGAGGTTTCCTCTGGAACCCGCACTCAACGCGCCTCCGCGCCTCCGCCACGTGGATGGCGGGCCCGCGGTCCTGGTGGTGAACACGCGCTCGCGCTCGGGGCGCGACGCCTTCGAGAGCGCCCGCGCGCTGCTGGCCGAGCACGGCATCCCGCTCATGGCCGCGCACGCGCTGACGCGGCCCAAGCGCCTGCGCAAGGTGCTGGAGGAGGCCATCGCGCAGGGGGCCCGCCGCATCCTCGTGGGGGGAGGCGACGGCACCATCAGCTGCGCGGTGCAGGCGCTGATGGGCCGCAACGTGACGCTGGGGGTGGTGCCGCTGGGCACCGGCAACGACTTCGCGCGCTCGCTGGGCATCCCGGACACGCTGGAGGCCGCGTGTGACGTCATCGCCGGGGGCTACACGGCGCGTGTGGACGTGGGGCTCGTCAACGGGCGGCCCTTCCTCAACGCCGCCAGCCTGGGGCTCACCACCGCCATCGCGAAGCGGCTCACGCAGGAATTGAAGCAGCGCGCCGGCAAGCTGGCCTATCCCATGGCCGCCGCCGCGGAGATGCGCACGCTGCAGCCCTTCCACGTCCGGCTCCAGGCGGACGGCCAGACGCTGGAGGTGGACGCGCTCCAGCTGGTGGTGGGCAACGGCCGCTACCACGGCGCGGGCAACATGGTGGCGCCGGACGCCACGCTGGACGACCGTCAGTTCCACGTCTACGCCATCACCGCGCCTTCCGTGGCGGACGGCGGCGAGCGCACGGGGCTGGGCCACCTGCAGGACGTGGCCACGCTGGCGCGCGTGGCGCTGGGCATGCGCAGCGGCGGGCACCTGGAGCACGAGTCCGTGGTGCACCTGCACACCTCGCGGCTCGTCGTGGAGACGGACCCGCCCATGGAGGTGAACGCGGACGGGGAGAACGTGGGCATGACGCCCATGCGCTTCGAGGTGGCCCCCGCGGCGCTGCGCGTCTACGCGCCCGCGCCGCAGTAGGGCCCGCGCGCCGCTACACCTTCTCCAGCACGCTGGAGAGCACCTGGGCGGTGAAGTTCACCAGGGGAATCACGCGCCGGTAGTCCATGCGCGTGGGCCCGATGACGCCCACCGTGCCCAGCACCGCCTCCGCCGTGCCGTAGGGGCTGGCGATGACGGTGACGTCGCCGGCGGCGGAGAACTCGCTCTCCGCGCCGATGAAGACGTGCATCTCCTTGGTGCGCTGCACGCGGTCCAGCAGGTGCAGCAGCTTGTGCTTCTCATCCAGGGCGCGGAACAGCGCGCGGATGCGCTCCACGTCGGCGAACTCGGGCTGCTCCAGGAAGGAGCCGGTGCCTTCGATGAGCACGCGCTCGGGCGTCTGCAGGTCGGTGGCGGCGGCGCCCAGGCGCAGGGCCTTGGCGGTGAGCGCGTTGTAGAGGGCCTGCTCCTGGTCCATCTCCGCGCGGATGCGCTCACGCGCCTCCTCCAGGGGCACCTGGTGCAGGAGCTCGGAGAGGTAGTTGCTCGCCTTGATCAGCTCGTCGGACGTCACCGGGAAGTCCACGGTGAGGGCCTTGTTGTGCACCTGGCCGTTCTGGCCCACGAGGATGGCGAGCACGCGGTTCTCGCGCAGGCGCAGGAACTCGATGCGCTGGAACACGGCGGCGTCGGGGCGGGGCGTGAGGACGACGCCCGCGTGCCGGGTGAGCGAGTGCAGCACGCGGCTGGCCTCCGAGAGGATGTCATCGAGGCTGGACTCGTGGACGAGGCCCGCGTGGATGAGCTCCCGGTCGCGGGGGGCGGGGTCGCGCAGCTTCACCAGCGTGTCCACGTAGAAGCGGTAGCCCCGGTCGGTGGGCACGCGGCCGGCGGAGGTGTGGGGCTTCTCCAGGAAGCCCAGGGCCTCCAGGTCGGCGAGCACGTTGCGCATGGTCGCGGAGGAGACCTCGAACTCTCCGCGCCGCGTCAGTTGCTGGCTGCCGACCGGGCCGCCCGTGGTGATGTACTCCTGCACCACGGCCCGGAGGACTTCCTTCTCGCGCTCACCCAATTCGTCGGGCATTCCCGCTCACGCTCCGGAAGCTGGCGGCCCGACCTTCGGGTCTCCGTGCCTCCTGTAGAATTCTAAAAGGGACGCCTGGGGCATTCAATTGGGAGGGCGGTCCAGGGGAGCGGGCAGGCGGGGCGCTGGTTCCCTGGGCTGGGGCCGGGTACGGCAAAGCGCACATCGCCCTGGAGGGTGCAGGGGATTAGAAGCCCGCGGCCGTGACGACCGCGACCGCGACCTCCGACGTTGCCGAGCCCGCCCCCCACCGGGGCCGGCTGCTGTTCAGCCTCTTCGCGCTCTACGTCATCTGGGGGTCGACCTACCTGGCGATGCGGTTCGCGCTGACGGGGTTTCCGCCCTTCCGGATGGCGGGGCTGCGCTTCCTCCTGGCGGGTGGGCTGCTGTTCGCGGGGTTGCGGCTGAAGGGGCAGCCGGGGCCGGGCCTGCGGCAGTGGGGAGCGGGCGCGGCGACGGGCTTCCTGTTGCTGGTGATGGGCAACGGCGGCATCGCGTTCGCGCAGAACCTGGGGGTGCCGTCCGGGGTGGCGGCGCTGGTGGTGGGGAGCATGCCGTTGTGGGCGGCCATCTTCGGAGCGGCCTTCGGGCAGCGGCCGGGCCGCGCGGAGCTGGTGGGCCTGGTGCTGGGGTTCGCGGGGGTGGCGCTGCTGAACCTGGGTGGGGACATGGGCGGCGGGGGCATGGCGGCGCTGGCGCTGCTGGTGGCGCCGGCGACGTGGGCCTTCGGGTCGGTGTGGAGCCGGCGGTTGCCGATGCCCGCGGGGTTGATGACGCCGGCGACGCAGATGTTGAGCGCGGGCGTGATGATGATGGGGGTGAGCTTCGTGCTGGGGGAGCGGATGGTGGACGTGGTGCCCCCGCGCGCGGTGGTGGCGTTCGTGTATCTGGTGGTGTTCGGTTCGCTGGTGGCGTTCAGCGCGTACGGCTACCTGCTGCGGCACGCGAGGCCGGCGCTCGCGACGAGCTACGCGTACGTGAACCCGGCGGTGGCGGTGTTGCTGGGCGTGGTGTTCGCGGGAGAGACGCTGGGACCGCTGACCCTGGGAGCGATGAGCGCCATCCTGGTCGCGGTGATGCTGCTGGCCCGCGGAAAGCGGTGAGCCGGTCCCCGGTCCTGGTCGCCTGTGCCCTGCTGACGGCATGTGCCGGAGGGACGCGTGCATCCAGGCACGGAGCGCTGGGGTACGTCGATTCGGAGACGGCGGGAAAGGCAAGGCACGCGGCCTACGTGGCGGAGCAGGCCTCCGCGAGGGCCGCGACCCGGGCCATGGCGTCGCCGCTGGTCCGGGCCATCCCGCCGGCCGTGCTCGCGCTGATGCAGCAGGACCACGACGCGGATGAGCTTGAACAGCAGCTTGCCGCGTGTGCCGTGCAGGCGGAGCAACTGGGGAACGCGCGCTACTTCCAGGGCCGGCCACCGACACGTCAGGAGTGCGCAGAGGTGGTGGAGCAGGACCACTGCGGCAAGCCCGTGACGCGGGCCATGCAGTTGGGCAAGCAGAAGCACGTGCTTGCCCTCCAGTGCGCGGAGGCGGTGTTGAAGGAGTTGTGGCCCGCGCCCATCAGCATCGAGCAGCGCTACCGCTACTACCCGAACGCCCGGATGGTGGAGACGGTCAGCAAGAAGGAGGAAGCGCGGCTCATCGCCGAGGGCTGCACCGATGAACTGCGGGGAACAATCAAGCCGGGCCTTGTACTTCACGCGGACCGCAACCTGTTGAAGGCCGCGCTCACCCTGGACTTCAAGTTCCCATGTCCGGGCACCAATGAGCCACAATGGACTCGCCATGGGAAAAGCAGCCCGTACGCCGATCAAACCCAGCAGGGCATCTATGAGCAAGCGTTGGGTGGACGAGCACTTCTGATATCTCCACGCAAAGGTATGAGGGCAGCAGGGCAATGAATGACGGTTTTCCCCTCATCCGTCTTCGCGACCGAGGTGGCTGGCTCGTGGGCCGCGATGGCGTTGTCGTGTGCTTCTTCATCCACCGCGGCTACTCGGAGGTTGGCCCGTCGATCTGGCGGGCGATCGAGACCTACCGTCGTGCAATCCCGCCCGGCTCACTCAATTGGTACACGTCCGATGATGGCGACATGGTGCCGCTCGACGGCACAGGATGGGAGCACAACCGCGAGGAAGTCGCTGGACGCATGGGTGGTGGCGGCAGGACCGCGGAGCTGAGAGAAAGCCCCAGTGAGACCGGTGGCTATCAAGTCGAATACTACGGGCGCCGGCTCGACAGCCTTTTCCATGATGCCCCGGTCACCACATTGGCGTTCACGTTCCCCACGGAGTACCTCGTGGAGCAGGGTGTGGCCCGCCTCCAGTCCCTGGCACTTGAGCTGGCTCGTGAGCTGCCTTTCAACTTCGGCTACGCCAGCTTTGCCCTTGTCTCGACACAGGGTTCCTGGGCTGAGGGCGATTGGAACATCACCGAAGCGCTCCTCGCTCGTTACCCAGGCCTGGATGCACCTCATGCCAGGAGATTCAGCTCCGTCCTCGGAACCCGAGCCCTGGGCCCCTACTGGCTGACCTTCCTGGGTCAGCCCCTGCTGGGCCAGTTGGGTGGCATCGACGCACTCCGGAACGCGCTCCCCTTCCCGGAGGTCTCCGTGCTCCCCATGGATGGTGACCGCGTGCTCGTCACCCTGGACGAATGGCCAGACCCCATCGATACACAGACGAAGTCCGTCCCCCCTCAGTACCGCGCGCTGGCCCGGCTGATGGAGCCCTTCCTCTTCCAGTACGAAGGGGAGGACCTCCCCCTCGACAGGAGCGACACGAACCGGTGGATCCGCCGGTTCCTCTAGCCCTGCGGCCAGGGCGACAGCTTCTCCGCTTCGTACCGCTCCAGCAGCGCATGCGTCGCGCGCGCTGCTTCCTCCACCTCCACGCGCGACAGTCCCCCGGGCAGTGACGGAATCAGCGTCGGGAACGGCTGGTCGAAGACGAGCAGGTTCTCCATCTCCAGCGGATCCGTCTCCAGGTCGTACAGCTCCCACTGGTCCGCGTGCTCACCGGACGGGTCCCAGGTCCTCGACAGCTTCCAGCGCGGCGTGCGCACGCAGCGGACGTGGTTGGGCTGGCACACCGCTCCGGGCCTCAACCCTGGCACCTTGCCCTGCTCGCGCAGCCGCTCCACCGCTCGCGCGTACACGGAGAACAGCGCGTCGTCGTGCAACTGGTGCGGGTCTCCCGTGCGCGGCAGCGGCTCCGTGATCTCGTCGTCCGTCACGAAGAGCACGCCCTCTCGCGGCGTGCCGTTGGGCTCCAGTACCGTGGTGGACTCGCCCCTCGCCAGCGGGCTCAGGTCCGCTCCCACGAACGGGGGCACCGGGCGGTGCAGCCGCAGGTCCGTGCGGATCGCCGCCTGCTCCTCCCGGGTGACTCCCGCCAGTCCCAGCACCGTGGGCACGATGTCCACGTGGCTCGTCAGCGCGTCGATGTGCCGTGTCGCCCGGGCCTCCGGCAACTGCACCACCAGCGGCACGTGCAGCGCCTCCTGGTAGGCCGTGTGCCACTTCTCCATCAGGTAGCCGTGCGCCGCGCCGTACTCGCCGTGGTCGGAGAGGAACACCACCACCGTGTTGTCCCGCAGGCCCGTCTCGTCCAGCGTCCGCAACACCCTCGCGATGTGCCCGTCCACCAGGTGGATGAGCCACGCGTAGTACTGCTGGAAGCGCTCCGCCGCCTTCTGCGGGTCGTGCGTCAGCTGGAACGGGATGCCCGCGTTCAACGTCACCGTCACCGGGTCGATGTTCTCGTTCCCCTGGTGCAGCGTCAGCCCCGTCTTCGACGACAGCGCGAGCCCCATCTTGTACGCGTAGTCCCGCTGGCAGTGCGGCTTGTTCTCCAGCGTGTCGCGCAGGTTCGGCGGCACGTGCGCGTTCTCCTGCGGGAACCCCAGCGGATTCAGTGGCACCGTGAACGTCCCCGCCGTGGGCTGCACCGACCGCGCCCCTTGCGCCGGCACCGTCAGCGGCCCCAGCTTCGGCGCCCCCGGGTCCAGTTGCCTGGGCAGGATGGGATACGTCGCGATGTCGTGCGGGTTGGTGAACGACGCCACCGCCAGCCACGGCTGCGCGCTGCCGTCCGGCGCGGCGGCCCGGGGCGCGGCGTACGCCTGTTCCGCGAGCGCCCGGTTGTACGGCTCGCCCAGCGCCATGCGCCGCAGGAAGCCGCACGCCAGGTCCGCGAAGCCCTCGTCGCGGAACGCGCCCAGGTTGTTGATGGAGGCCCCGTGCGGCTCCGGATACGACAGCTCCCAGTCGTCAAAGCCATACCGCTTCAGGGAATGGTCCGGCGGATTGCTCACGTGCCACTTGCCGAAGTAGTGCGTGTGGTAGCCCGCCTTCTGGAACCAGTGCCCCAGCGTCGGAATCCCCTCCGCCGGCAGCCACGGGAAGGCCGCCGCGTCGCCGCTCTTGAACAGGCCGTCCGTCTGCGTGACGCCCGTGCGCGTGCCGTACTGCCCCGTGTAGATGGCCGCGCGGCTGGGGATGCACGCCGACGCCGCGATGGTGTGGTTGCGGAAGACCGCCGCGTTCTTCCGCAGCGCCGCGAAGCCGGGGAAGAACTTCCGGAACGGGTTGTCCTCCCCCCCCTCGTCCACGAAGCCCAGGATGTCCTTGATGCCCGGCAGGAAGCCGCCGTCGGGCCCATAGGCGAAGCGGGGGAACTGCAGCTGGTCGACCGTCAGGATGAGGATGTTGGGACGCGTGGACGAGGGCATGGCCCCGCCCTGAGCACGCGCCATACCAACGGCCCCTCCAGAGACAGCAGTCCCACCTGGCGCGTTCCGGCGGGACGCAGGCCGCGTCCCGCCCCGACGCGCTCAGCTCGGCGTGCGCGAGGACTCCGTCGGCGCCGCGGCCTGGGCCTCGGTGCGCCGCGGCAGCCAGACGTTGAAGGTGGAGCCCTGGCCCACCGTGCCGGTGGACTCCGCCCAGATGCGGCCGCCGTGCTGCTCCACGATGCCCTGGCTGATGGTGAGCCCCAGCCCCAGCCCGCCGTACTTGCTGCCGTGCGCGCGGCCGAAGCGCTCGAAGATGATGCGCTGCTTCTCCGTGGGGATGCCCACGCCCTGGTCCTTCACGGACAGGTGCACGCCGCTGTCGCCCTCGGCCACCAGGCGCACCAGCACCTGGCCACCCTCCGGCGAGTAGCGGATGGCGTTGGACAGCAGGTTCGTCAGCACCTGGTCCAACCGCCCCCGGTCCCACGTCCCCTCCAGGTGCTCGGGGACCTCCACCTTCAGCTCGTGCGTCTGCGACAGCACCGCCATGCGGTCGCGCGTCTCCAGCACCAGCTGGGACAAATCAAACGGCTCCAGCTCCAGCGACAGCCGGCCCGCCTGCAGGCGGCTGATGTCCAGCAGGTCCTCCACCAGCTTCGCCATGCGGTCGATCTGCCGGTTGATGATCTGCAGCGACTTGCCGGGGCCGGCCTCCGTCTGCCCGCCCAGCTTCAGGAGCGCCAGGTGCGCGTGGCCCTTCGCCGCGGCCAGCGGCGTGCGCAGCTCGTGGCTCGCCGCGGCGAGGAACGCGTCCTTCGCCTCGCTCGCCAGCCGCAGCGCCGTCTCCGCGCGCTGACGCTCCGTGATGTCGCGCGCCACGGAGATGAAGCGGCCGGGACCCTCCCCTTCCGCCACGTACTGGAGCACCACCTCCACCGGCACCTCCGTGCCGTCGCGGCGGCGGTGGTTGGTGGAGTAGGTCTGCGACGGCAGCGTGCCGGACATCAGCGGCGCCAGCAGCTTGCGGAAGCCCGTCTCGTCGAAGGCGCTCTCCACCTCCAGCACCGACAGGCCCACCAGCTCCTCCACCGACGAGGACAGCTGCTTGGCCGCGCCCGCGTTCGCGTACGCGAGCGTGAGCGTGTCCGGCGTGAACATCAGGACGCAGTCCAGCGTGGCGTCCAGCGTCGTCTTGAAGCGCGCCAGCACCTCCTCGGCGCGCCGCTTGTCGTCGATGTCCGTGGCGATGGCCAGCCAGCCCACCAGCTGCCCGTGCTCGTCGTGCTCCGGCACCGCGCGCGCCAGGTGCCAGCGGTAGACGCCGTCCTTGCGCCGCAGCCGGAACTCCTCCGTGCTGTTCTGCACCTGCACCACCGCGTCCGCCCACACCGTGCGCATCCGCTCGCGGTCCGCCGGGTGCACGTCCTGGAGGAAGGAGGAGAGCGACAGCTCATACCCCTCCTGGTGGCCGGTGTAGTCCCGCCAGGCCCGGTTGGCGTACGTCAGCGACCCGTCCGCGCGGGCCGCCCACATGGGCTCCGGCAGGGCCTCCGTGAGCCGGCGGTAGCGCAGCGCGCTCTGGCGCTCCAGGGCCTCGCGGTCGCGCTGGCGCAGGAGGGCCGCCTGGCGCTGGAGCTGCTGCTCCTTGAGGAACAGGTCCACGAAGACGCTGACCTTCGAGCGGAGGATTTCCGGGTCGAAGGGCTTGAGCAGGTAGTCCACCGCGCCGTGCGCGTAGCCCTTGAAGACATGCGCCGCGTCACGGCTGAGCGCGGTGAGGAAGATGATGGGGATGGTGCGCGTGCGCTCGCGCTGCTTGATGAGCGCCGCCGTCTGGAACCCGTCCAGGCCCGGCATCTGCACGTCCATCAGGATGACCGCGAAGTCGCGCTGCAACAGCTGCTTGAGCGCCTCCTCGCCGCTGGTCGCCTTCACCAGGTCCTGGCCCAGGGGCTCGAGGATGGCTTCCAGCGCCAGCAGGTTGGCCGGATGGTCGTCCACCATCAGGATGGCCGCGCGCGGCGACGCGGCGGCTTCCTGGGGGCGCTCCGGAGTGTGCTCTGTGGAGTTCATGTGCGCGGTGGGGGAGCGCGTGGGTCAGGGGACCCGAGACACGGCGGACAAGGCTAGGGCCGCCCCCTTCCAGACGGAAGTGCAAAGGGGGCGGGAGGATGGATCGTCCTCGTTGACTATCAAGCACTCACCCAGAGCCGGACCAGTTCCAACAGCTTGTCGGTGTCCACCGGCTTGGGCAGGTAATCGCTCGCTCCGGCCGCCATGCACTTCTCGCGGTCGTCCTTCAGCGCCTTCGCGGTGACGGCGATGATGGGCAGGCTGGCGTACTTGGCGTCCTTGCGGATGGCACGCATGGTTTCGTAGCCATCCATCTCCGGCATCATCACGTCCATCAACACGACGTCGACGTCGGGGTGCTGGCCGAGCATTTCGATGGCGGCCCGCCCGTTCTCCGCGAAGACGACCTGCATGCTGTGATTCTCCAGCACGCTGGTGAGCGCGAAGATGTTGCGCATGTCGTCATCCACCAGGAGGACCTTCTTGCCGGCCAGCGGTGCGTCCTGGTCGTTGCGCTGCGCCAGGGCCGCACGCGCGCGCGCCGGAAGATTCTCGTCCAGGCGGTGCAGGAAGAGCGCCGTGTCGCTGAGCAGTTGGTCCGGGCTCTTCGCGCCGCTCTTCAGGATGACGCTGCCGGTGTAGCGCCGCAGCCGGGCCTCGTCCTTGGGCGTCAGCTCGCGGCCGGTGTAGACGACGATGGGCAGGTCGCGGAAGCGCTGCTGCGTCTTCACCTCCTCCACCAGCTTGATGCCGTCCATGTCGGGCAACAGGAGGTCGATGACGAGGCAGTCGTACTCGTTCTCCTCCAGCTTCTGGAGGGCCTCCTGGCCGGACGCCACCGCGGTGACGACGACGTCGCCGCCGTCGCTGAGCAGCTGGGTGAGGCTGCTGCGCTGCACGTCGTCGTCCTCGATGACGAGCAGGCGGCGCTCGCGGCGCTCCAGGAAGCGCGACAGCTGACCGAAGACGCGCTCCAGGCCCTCCTTGCTGACGGGCTTGGTGAGGTAGCCGAACGCGCCCTGGGTGTTGCCCAGGTGCTTGTCCATCACGCTGATGATGTGGACGGGGATGTGGCGCGTGCGCGGGTTGCGCTTGAGGCGGTCCAGCACGCTCCAGCCGTCCACCACGGGCAGCTGGATGTCCAGGGTGATGGCGTCCGGCTGGTACTCGTGCGCCATGGACAGGCCGCTGTCGCCGCGCGTGGCGACCAGGGCCTTGAAGCCCTTCTCGCGCGCCATCTGCACCATGATGCGGGCGAACTTCAGGTCGTCCTCGATGATGAGCAGGGTGCGGTCACCCTCGCGGATGAGGTCGCGGTCGTCCTCCACCACGACGGGCGTGTGCGACCCCTCCACCGGCGGGGGCAGCGCGGCGTCCAGCACGTGGGCCTGCGGCTCCGACACCAGCGGTGCCGACGCGAGGGGCGGCGGCGTGGCGGTTCCGGAGGAGACCGGGGTGACGAACGCCTCGGGCAGGCCTCCCAGCGCGCGGCCCGCCGGGTCACTGCCCTGCGCGCCCTCCTCGTCCGCGCCCTGGTACTCCGGCGGCAGGTAGAGGGTGAAGGTGCTGCCCTTGCCCGGCTCGCTCTCCAGGCGGATTTCGCCGCCCAGCAGCTTGGCGATTTCCCGGCTGATGGACAGGCCCAGGCCGGTGCCGCCGTACTTGCGCGCGGTGGAGCCGTCCGCCTGCTGGAACGCCTCGAAGATGATGCGCTGCTTGTCCTTGGCGATGCCGATGCCGGTGTCCTTCACGGCGAAGGCCAGCACGTGGCGCGAGCGGCGCAGCGCCTCGTGGTCGAAGCGCATGCCCTTGTCCGCCAGGCGCACGGTGAGCTTCACGCCGCCCTCGTCGGTGAACTTGAAGGCGTTGGAGAGCAGGTTCTTGAGCACCTGCTGCAGCCGCTGCGGGTCCGTGCGCACGTGGCGCGGCGTGCCCGCGAGCACCTCCACCTGGAAGGAGAGGCCCTTCTGGTCCGCCACCGGGCGGAAGCTGCGGTCGATGAACTGGTTGAGCTCCGTGAGGACGATGTCCCGGGGCTCCACCTGCATCTTGCCTGCCTCCACCTTGGACAGGTCGAGGATCTCGTTGATGAGGCTGAGCAGGTCCCCGCCGGACGCGTAGATGGTGTTGGCGTACTCCACCTGCTTGTTGGACAGGTTCCCGTCCTTGTTGTCGGACAGGAGCTTCGCGAGGATGAGCAGCGAGTTGAGCGGCGTGCGCAGCTCGTGGCTCATGTTGGCCAGGAACTCGCTCTTGTACTTGGAGATGATGGTGAGCTGCTCCGCCTTCTCCTCCAGGCTGACGCGCGCCAGCTCCACCTCGCGGTTCTTCTCCTCCACGCGGGTGTTCTGGTCCGCCAGCTCCTTCGCCTTGTCCTCCAGCTCGATGTTGGTGCGCTTGAGCTCGTCCTGCTGCTGGGTCAGCTCGCGCGACTGGCTCTGGAGCTCCTGGGTCAGGCGCTGCGACTCGGAGAGCAGCGTCTCCGTGCGCATGTTCGCCATGATCATGTTGAGCACCACGCCGATGCTCTCCGTCAGCTGGTCCAGGAAGATCTGGTGGATGGCGCTGAACGGGTGGAACGAGGCCAGCTCGATGACGGCCTTCACCTCGCCCTCGAAGAGGACGGGCAGGACGATGATGTTGAGCGGCGCGGACTCACCCAGCCCGGAGGAGATGGTGATGTAGTCCGACGGCACGCGCGTCAGCAGGATGGTCTTCTTCTCCAGCGCGCACTGGCCGACCAGGCCCTCGCCCAGGCGGAAGCGGTTCGCCAGGTGCTTGCGCTCCCGGTACGCGTAGGTGCTGGTGAGCTTGAGGGACGGGATGCCACCCTCGGGGTCGGAGAGGAAGAAGGCGCCGTGGTGCGCGGACACCAGCGGGGTCAGCTCGCTCATGATGAGGCGGCTGACGGCATCCAGGGACTTCTGGCCCTGCATCATGCCGCTGAACTTCGCCAGGTTCGTCTTGAGCCAGTCCTGCTCCTGGTTCTTCTGCGTGGTCTCACGCAGGTTGACGATCATCTGGTTGATGTTGTCCTTCAGCGCCGCGACCTCGCCCTCGGCGACGACCGTGATGCTGCGGGTCAGGTCGCCCTTGGTCACGGCGGTGGCCACGTCGGAGATGGCGCGCAGCTGGCTGGTGAGCGTACCGGCCAGCTGGTTCACGTTATCCGTCAGCTGCCGCCACGTGCCGCGCGCACCGGGCACGCGGGCCTGGCCGCCCAGCTTTCCTTCGATACCCACCTCGCGGGCCACCGTGGAGACCTGCTCCGCGAAGGTGCCCAGCGTGTCGGTCATGTTGTTGATGGTGTCCGCGAGCGCCGCCACCTCGCCCTTCGCGTCCACGATGAGCTTCTGGGTCAGGTCGCCGTTGGCCACCGCCGTCACCACGCGCACGATGCCGCGCACCTGGGTGGTGAGGTTGGAGGCCATGAAGTTCACGTTGTCCGTGAGGTCCTTCCACGTGCCGGCCACACCGGGCACGCGGGCCTGGCCGCCCAGCTTCCCTTCCACGCCCACCTCGCGGGCCACCGTGGAGACCTGCTCCGCGAAGATGCCCAGCGTGTCGGTCATGTTGTTGATGGTCTCCGCCAGGGCGGCCACTTCGCCCTTCGCGTCCACCACCAGCTTCTGCTTGAGGTCGCCGTTGGCGACCGCGGTCACCACCTTCACGATGCCGCGCACCTGCGTCGTGAGGTTGCGGGCCATGAAGTTCACGTTGTCCGTGAGGTCCTTCCACGTGCCGGACACGCCCTTCACTTCCGCCTGACCGCCCAGCTTTCCTTCCGCGCCCACTTCGCGCGCCACGCGGGTCACTTCCGAAGCGAAGCTGTTGAGCTGGTCCACCATCGTGTTGATGGTGTTCTTCAGCTCCAGGATTTCGCCCTTCGCGTCGACGGTGATCTTCTTGGACAGGTCGCCGTTCGCGACGGCCGTCGTCACCAGCGCGATGTTGCGCACCTGGCTGGTGAGGTTGGACGCCATGCTGTTCACGTTGTCCGTGAGGTCCTTCCACGTACCGGCGACGCCCGGCACCGCGGCCTGACCACCCAGCTTGCCGTCCGTACCCACTTCCTTCGCGACGCGGGTCACTTCGGAAGCGAAGGCGCGGAGCTGGTCCACCATCGTGTTGATGGTGCTCTTGAGCTCCAGGATTTCGCCCCTCGCCTCCACGGAGATCTTCTGCGACAGGTCGCCGTAGGCCACCGCCGTGGTCACCTTGGCGATGTTTCGCACCTGGTCCGTGAGGTTCGCGGCGAGGACGTTCACGTTGTCCGTGAGGTCCTTCCACACGCCCGCGACGCCGGGCACCGCGGCCTGACCGCCCAGCTTGCCCTCCGTACCCACTTCCTTGCCGACGCGCGTGACTTCCGAAGCGAACGCGCGGAGCTGGTCCACCATCGTGTTGATGGTGTTCTTCAGCTCCAGCACCTCGCCCTTCACGCTCACGGTGATCTTCTGGGACAGGTCGCCGTTGGCCACCGCCGTGGTCACCTTGGCGATGTTTCGCACCTGGTCCGTGAGGTTGCCGGCGAGGACGTTCACGTTGTCCGTGAGGTCCTTCCACACGCCGGACACGCCCTTCACGTCCGCCTGACCGCCCAGCCTGCCTTCCGTACCGACTTCCTTCGCGACGCGCGTCACTTCCGCGGCGAACGCGCGGAGCTGGTCCACCATCGTGTTGATGGTGCTCTTGAGCTCCAGCACCTCGCCCTTCGCGTCCACGGTGATCTTCTTGGACAGGTCGCCATTCGCGACCGCCGTCGTGACCTCCGCGATGTTGCGCACCTGGGCCGTGAGGTTGTTGGCCAGCAGGTTCACGTTGTTCGTGAGGTCCTTCCACGTACCGGCCACACCCGGCACTTCCGCCTGGGCGCCCAGCTTGCCCTCCACGCCCACCGTGCGCGCGACGTCCGTCACCTGCTGCGCGAAGACGGACAGCGTCTGCGTCATCGCGTTGATGGTGTCCGCGAGCGCGGCGATCTCACCCTTGGCCTCCATCACCAGCTTCTGGGACAGGTCGCCGTCGGCCACCGCCGTCACCACCTTGACGATGCCGCGCACCTGGGTGGTGAGGTTGAAGGCCATGCTGTTCACGTTGTCCGTGAGGTCCTTCCACACGCCGGACACGCCCTTCACGTCGGCCTGGCCGCCCAGCTTGCCGTCCGTGCCCACTTCCTTCGCGACGCGCGTCACTTCCGAGGCGAACGCGCGGAGCTGGTCCACCATCGTGTTGATGGTGCTCTTGAGCTCCAGCACCTCGCCCTTCGCGTCGACGGTGATCTTGCGGGACAGGTCACCCTTCGCGACCGCCGTCGTCACCTCGGCGATGTTACGGACTTGATCCGTCAGGTTGTTCGCCAGGAGGTTCACGTTGTTCGTGAGGTCCTTCCAGGTGCCCGCGACGCCCGGCACCACGGCCTGGGCGCCCAGCTTGCCTTCCACGCCCACCGTGCGCGCGACGTCCGTCACCTGCTGCGCGAAGATGGACAGCGTCTGGGTCATCGCGTTGATGGTGTCCGCGAGTTCCGCCACCTCGCCCTTGGCCTCCATCTTCAGGCGCTGGGTGAGGTCGCCGTTGGCGACCGCGGTCACGACCTTGGCGATGCCTCGCACCTGCGTGGTGAGGTTGGACGCCATGAAGTTCACGTTGTCCGTGAGGTCCTTCCACGTACCGGACACGCCCTTCACTTCCGCCTGACCGCCCAGCTTGCCGTGCGTGCCCACCTCGCGAGCGACGCGGGTCACTTCCGAGGCGAAGCTGTTGAGCTGATCCACCATCGTGTTGATGGTGTTCTTCAGCTCCAGGATTTCGCCGCGAGCATCGACGGTGATCTTCTTGGACAGGTCACCGGTGGCCACCGCCGTCGTCACCAGGGCGATGTTGCGCACCTGGGTGGTGAGGTTGGAGGCCATGCTGTTCACGTTGTCCGTGAGGTCCTTCCACGTGCCGCCCACACCGGGCACCGCGGCCTGACCGCCCAGCTTGCCGTCCGTACCCACTTCCTTCGCGACGCGGGTCACTTCGGCGGCGAACGCGCGGAGCTGGTCCACCATCGTGTTGATGGTGCTCTTGAGCTCCAGCACCTCGCCCTTCACGTCCACGGTGATCTTCCGCGACAGGTCGCCGTTGGCGACGGCGGTGGAGACCTCCGCGATGTTGCGCACCTGGCTGGTGAGGTTGGACGCCATCAGGTTCACGTTGTCCGTGAGGTCCTTCCACGTCCCCGCGGCGCCGGGCACCTGGGCCTGGGCGCCCAGCTTGCCCTCGACGCCCACCGTGCGCGCGACGCTGGTCACCTGCTGCGCGAACACGTTGAGCGTGTCCGTCATGTTGTTCAGCGTGGCGCCCAGCGCGGCGATCTCACCCTGCGACGGCACCATCAGCTTCTGGGTGAGGTCGCCGTTGGCGACCGCCGTCACCACCTTCACGATGCCGCGCACCTGCGTCGTGAGGTTGGACGCCATGAAGTTCACGTTGTCCGTGAGGTCCTTCCACGTGCCGGACACGCCGGACACCGCGGCCTGACCGCCCAGCTTTCCTTCCGTACCCACCTCGCGCGCGACGCGCGTCACTTCGGAGGCGAAGCTGTTGAGCTGATCCACCATCGTGTTGATGGTGCTCTTGAGCTCCAGAACCTCGCCCTTCACGTCCACCGTGATCTTGCGGGACAGGTCGCCGCGGGCCACCGCCGTGGTCACTTCCGCGATGTTTCGCACCTGCGCGGTGAGGTTGCCGGCGAGGACGTTCACGTTGTCCGTGAGGTCCTTCCACACGCCGGACACGCCCTTCACGTCGGCCTGGCCACCCAGCTTGCCTTCGGTGCCGACCTCCTTCGCGACGCGCGTCACTTCGGCGGCGAAGCTGTTGAGCTGATCCACCATCGCGTTCACGGTGGTGCCGATGCGGAGGAACTCGCCCTTCACGGGCTGGCCGTCGATCTCCAGCGCCATCTTCTGGGTGAGGTCGCCTTCGGCCACCGCCACCAGCACGCGCGCGACTTCCGTCGTGGGCTGCACCAGGTCGCCGATGAGGGCGTTGATGGACTGGACGCTGGTGGCCCAGTCGCCGCGCACGTCGCCGAGCGTCACGCGCTCACCCATGCGGCCCTCGCGGCCGACGACGCGCTCCACGCGGACGATTTCGTGGGTGAGCGTGGAGTTGAGCGTCACCACCGCGTTGAACGCGCGGGCGATCTCATCCATCACCACGTCCTGCGCGCCGGACGGCAGCCGCACGGAGAAGTCACCGCCCTGCACGGCCCGGAGCGCCGCCAGCAGTTGCTGGAGCGGAGGCGGACCGCCGGGGCGCAGACCGTCATCCGTGGCCTGACGGGTGTTGCCGTTGCGGCCGCGCGCGGGAGCACGGCGGCCAGGCGCGGGCTCGGCGCGGGAAGCCTCCACGTTGCTCAGCCGGTTGGCCGCCACGTTGGCGGAAGACCGGCCGCCTGGAAGGTCAGCGTCCTGACTTGCTGCGGTCCCTGCCGTCTTGCGCCCGTTGGCGCGCTTGCGGGGAGCGGAGGAGCTGGAAACCTTGGTGTCGTCCACGTGTGAAACCCCTGATCGGCGAAAGCGTTGCGGCTGGTACGGCGAAACCGGTCCGCGATCCCAGGAACGTCCAATGAGTTCGCGGGTTTGTCGAATGTAAAGCCGGGGTGGAACGGGCCTTTGTGTCGGGCACTGAACGCAGCGCCCGCACGTGAGACCCACCATCCCCGGAAGCCCCGGGTCTGACCGACGAGCCAGGAGCGGAACCACCCTTTAACAGTTTCAGGGGGGCGAAGCCGTGCACGGGAAGCCGTCGCACCCCTGCACATACAGCGCCCGGTCCGAGAGCCTGCGGGCAGGCGCGCGGGTGCGCGCGGGCACCGCTTCATGCGCGCCGGTGCGGACGTTGAAGCGCAGTGAGGCCGGTCCGGGTGCGTCTGGAGACGCGGGATCGCCACAGGCCAGCAGGACCTGATCCGCGTCGTCCAGCCACCACAGGAACTCCACGGCGCAGGGCGCTTCCGCGCGCACGAGCTCCAGGGTGCGTGCGTCGTAGACGATGACGCCGCCGCCCCACTCCACCGCGGCCAGGACTCCGCCGGGGCCGACGGACAGCCGGCCTCCGGAGCCCGGCACCTGCGCCTGGCCCAGCACCTTGCCGTCCGGCGCGACGGAGACGAGCTGCCCGTTCGCGTCCAGCGCGAGGACCCCGCCCGCGTGGCCGATCAGCCACTCCGGCGGAGCGATGTCGCCCACGGGCTGGAGCGCGCCGTCGCGTTCGCGCAGCAGGCGGCCTCCGGTGGCGACCCACAGGCGGCGCTCGCCGTCGAAGGTGAGCGCGGTGGCGCCGGGGACCTCCAGGCGCGCGTGCGAGCCGTCCTCGCCACAGACCGCGACGACGCGGGGTCCGAACACCGCCGCGCGCGAAGCATCCGGCGCCACGGCCCAGCCCAGCCGCGTGGCCCCCGAGAGCTGCCGCGCCAGACAGTCATTGAGCGCGCCCAGGTGCGCGTCTCCCGCGGGTGAGGCGATGAGGTACGGGAGGCTGGTGGTGGCGACGTAGAGGAGCATGCCCAGGCACGCCGCGATGACGAGCGTGAGGGTCCAGGCGCGTGCGCTCGCGCTTCGCGTCTGTCGCGCGCTCTTGCGGCCCGCCGCCAGCTGCACCTCCCGTCCGCTCACACACGCTCCCTTCCAGAACGGGAGGACAGCACAGAACAGGAGCGCGTGCGTGCAAGCCCTGCCCCGCGTGCTTTGTCCCATGAACGACCTGCGAGCTGGCGGCCTGCCATGTGCCGGCTTCTTTCAACGGGTTGCCCTGTCCGCTGAAGCACACACCTTTACGCCACCAACGACGGGAAAGGGTTCCTTCACATGCGACGCTCCATCAGCACCGCGGCACTGGCCTTCAGCTTCCTGCTCTCCACCAGCGCGTTCGCTCAGCAGGTAGGCGACGGGTCGAGCCCCGGCACGACGCCCGGCTCCACGGGTGGCTCTCCGGAGATGATCAACAACGGGCAGACCGGCACGGCCGGCTCCACCGGCACGTTCTCTCCGGGCTCCACCAACTCCACGGGCGTGCAGACGGGCAACACCGCCACCGGCACGGGCGGATCTGGCTCCGGCACGACCACCACTCCGGGCACTACCGGCACCGGCACCACCGGCGGCAGCACTTCCGGCACGGGCGGCACCGGGACCAGCGGCATCGGCACCGGCAGCGGCACCACCGGGTCCAGCTCGGACACCTTCGGCACCGGCAGCACGTCGCCCTCCACGGGCACGAGCACCGGCACCTACGGTGGCTCCGGCAGCGGCACGGACACCAGCATCGGTGGCTCCGGCACCAACACGGGCAGCAGCATCGGTGGCTCCGGCACCAGCACGGGCACCACCGGCGGTAGCAGCGCCGGCAGCACCGGCACCATCGGTGGCTCCGGCAGCGGCACCACCGGCGCCACCTCGCCCGGCACCGAGAGCAACGGCTCGACGGTCATCGACCCGGGCGGCTCCACCACGGGCGGCACCGGCACCAGCGGCGCGACCGGCACGGGCGGCGTCGGCGGCTCCGGCACCAGCGGCTCCGGGGGCACCATCGGCGGCGTGGGCGGCACCGGCACCGGCGGCTCCAATGGCTCGGCCGGCGGCAGCATCGGCGGCCAGTAGCCTTTCAATCGCAGTCACTGAATGACGGTACGGCCGCCAGCCCTTCGCTGGCGGCCGCCGCCATGTCTGGCTTTACTTCGCTGCATCCAGCGCGGCCATGGCCCGGCCCACGTACTCCATGAGCTTCGGGTCGCGGCCCTGACGCTGGGCCACCTGCGGCTCCTGCTGGTGCAGCGTCTGGAGCGACTTCTCGATGCCGGGATTTCCGCCCGTGAAGGCGCGGACCAGCTCGCGCCAGCGCGTGGCCAGGGCTCGCACCGGCTCGGAGGCGGGGTCGGCGCCCTGCTCCATCTGCTCTCGCATGCTGGCGATGAGGCGGGGCCACTCGGCCTCCACCTGCTGGATGGCGTCGTCACCCATCGCCTGGCGACGGGCCTCCAGCTCCTTCAACTGCTCCGGGGTGTAGTACTTCTCGAACATGGTCATGGCCTCGATGGTCTGTAGGAAGTCGTCGGCGGAGACGGGCTCCGCCGCGCGCAGCTGTCGTGCGAGGGAATCCAGGCGGTCGCAGAGCTGACGCTGTTCCGCCAGCTGCTCCCGGGCCCGCTGGAGCCGCAGCTCCACCACGCGCAGGGCGGAGAAGTCCGCCCGGCCCAGCGTCTCGGCGATCTCCTCCAGCGAGAACCCGAGCTGCTTGAGCGACAGGATGTGACTCAGGCGGGCGATGTCCGCCGCCGTATAGAGCCGGTGCCCCGACGCCGTGTGCGCCGAGGGCTTGAGCAAGCCAATCTCGTCGTAGTGGTGCAGCGCGCGGATGGACAGCCCCGTGCGCCGGGCCAGCTCCCCTACCTTCAGCTCCGTGTGCTGCATGCCTCACCCCTTTCCAGTCACCGTCCTTCGCGTGACTGGATGAGCTGGGTACAACCTCACGTCGCGTGAGGTTCAAGGGGGAAAACACCCGGCCCTTTCAGGGGGTGGCCAACCGACGACAGGAGTTGCTAGGGTCTTCGTACGGTCCGGCGATGAGCGCCGCTGACCGCGAACCCTTGAGGAGACCTGTCCTGATGACTCCGCCCCTTGTCGTCGTCGCGGCCCAGTCCGCCACGCGGGCGCTCATCCGCTGAGCCGGTCGCAGCACCGTCGTCCGTCGCAGCGCGAGCCCCGCTTCCTTCCAGCCCGGCGCCCCGGAGTCCTCCTCCGTGCGGCCCTGGCCTCGCTCTGCCCGGAGTTCCCCAAGTGTCACTTGAAACCCTCGGCTGGGGTCCCGACCTCGACCTCGCGCTGTCCTCATTCGTTTCGCAGACGTCTTCTTCCCTCTCCCTCGTCCCCGGGCGCGTCGTGCGCCAGCAGCGGGGACTGCTCACCGTCCAGACCGCGGGCCCGGCCTTCCTCGCGCGCGCGGCCGGACGCCTCCTGCATCAGGCCCACGGCGCGGAGGCCCTGCCCACCGTGGGCGACTGGGTCCTGCTGCAACCGCCCGCGTCCGGTGACGGCGAGGCGCTGATGCACGCGGTGCTGCCCCGCCGCAGCGTCCTCAAGCGGCGCGAGGCGGGCAGCGAACACGACACCCAGCTCATCGCCGCCAACGTGGACGTGGTGTTCCTCGTCACCGGCCTGGACGGCAACTTCAACCCGCGCCGCATCGAGCGCGCCCTCACCGTGGCCTGGAACAGCGGTGCCACCCCCGTCGTGCTCCTGAGCAAGGCGGACCTCGCGGACGACGCCGCCGAGCGCGTCCGGGAGGTGGAGGCGCTGGCCCCTGGCGTGGACGTGCTCGCGGTGAGCGCGCACACGGGCCTGGGCGTGGAGGACGTGCGCGCGCGGCTTCCGGCCGGAAGGACGGGCGTGCTGCTGGGCTCGTCCGGCGTGGGCAAGTCCACGCTCACCAACCGGCTGCTGGACGCCGCGCGGCTCGTCACCCAGCCCGTGAGCGCGGAGGGCGACAGGGGCCGGCACACCACCACGCACCGGGAGCTGTTCGTGCTGGAGCACGGCGGCCTCGTCATCGACGGGCCCGGCATGCGCGAGCTGGGCCTGTGGGGCGACGATGACGAGGGGCTGGCCCACGCCTTCGCGGACGTGCTCGCGCTGGCCACCGGCTGCCGCTTCAACGACTGCGGCCACCAGAACGAGCCGGGGTGCGCGGTGAGGGCCGCGGTGGAGGACGGCACGCTCTCGGACGAGCGGCGCGCGAGCTTCGACAAGCTCCAGCGCGAACAGGCCTTCCATCACCGCCAGACGGACGCCGCCGCGCAGCGGGAGCACAAGCGGACGGAGCGCAATCGCTCCAACGCGGGCTGGGCGCGGATGCGCCACAAGCGGCACGGCGAATAGACAGACATCCCGGGCGCGGCGCGGAAGAGGATTCCCGCGCCGCGTCCCCGGGTGTGTTTCAGAGGCCGGGGCTCGTCTCCGGCACCGAGCCGGGCGGCGGCAGCGGCGGCGGGGTCGGGGTCTCCGGCACGGGGACCTCGCCCTCCTCCGGCAGGTTCGCGTCGCCCGGGACGCGGACCGGTGACTCCGGTCCCCGGCCCGGACCGACGTCCTGGTACTCCGACGCGCAGGAGTAGGCCACGGTGCGTGAGCCCACCAGGGCCGCGGGCACCAGCATGCCAATCGCGGCGCAGTTGCCGCGCTCCTCGTCGGTCCGGTTGCTGCCGGCACACACCGCGGAGCCCACCAGCGCGCCCGCGACGATGAGTCCCGCCTGGATGAAGAAGTCCCCGGGGGTCACCCGGCTCTGCGCCCACGCGATGCCGTTCTTGCACTCGCTGCCGGGGGGCTGGGACACGGGCACCAGGCCCGCCACCGTGAACCACTGCCGGTCCTCGTGGACCTTGGGCTCCGGCCGCAGGTTCGTGACGATGTTCGTCCGAAAACAGCCCGTCTGCCCCAGCATCAGCGCCGCCATCGCTGCCGCCACCGCGTGTGCCTTCCGCATCAGTGCCCCGCTCCCGGAGAGTGACCGCGCGCACCGGCGGTCAGGCCCCCGTGCCTAGCCCGAAGGCAGGGGTCACCGGAAGAGGGGTGACCCCCGGCGGACGCCGGTCAGTAGATGACGTAGGCGGCTGTCCCGCTGCAGCGCGTGTTCTGGAAGCAGCCGACGCGGACCTGATACTTCACGGACGGGGCCACCACGTTCATCTGGTAGACGATGCGCGACAGCGAGCCGCAGGTCCCGAAGGCGTCGTCGTTCTCCGCCACCACCGTCCCCGATGCGTCGTGCAACCGCATGAGGGTGTCACCCGTGGCGTTGGCGCACTCCACGCCGCAGGTGCCCACGTCGAGAACCTGGCCTGGGGTCAGCGTCACGTTCAGGTTGGCGGTCTTGCGCGTGCCGCTGCTGGTGTTGACGAGGTTGAAGGGCAGCGTGCCCCGCTTGAGGTTCGCGTTCAGGGTGACCTTCACGTCCACCGTGGCGCTGCAGCTATCGGTGTAGTCGCAGCCAGCGCGGAGGGTGTACGTGCCCGCCGCCCCCGTGCGGAGCTTGAAGCCGCAGCCGTCGAAGCTGGAGGCGACCTCGTTGCCCTGCGCATCCTCGAGGCGCAGCTTGGGGTAGCCCGTGGCGGGGAAGTCCGGCAGACCGCAGGCGTTCGCCTGGATGACGTCGCCCACGCCGAGCGTGTACGTCCGGTCCACGGTGTTCTGAGTGGCGTCGTAGGTGTCGCTCGTCGTGTAGCCGAACGCGCTGGCCGGACGCACCGGCGCTGGAGGCATCCCGGTGCACAGCCGCGTGCTGTTGTTCTGGAGCTCCGTGCACACGCCCTTGAGCGCCGGGTAGACGTACGTGCTCTCGGAGCCGGTGCAGCCCGTCTCGGGGCACACGTTCACCACGTTGCAGCCGCCGTTGTCGACGTAGTCCACCCCGTAGCCCCGCACGAGGATGCCCGCGAGCGTGTGCTGGGCTGTCTCGTACACCGCCGCGCCCGACGTGCCGGGGAACGTGTCCGAGTTGGACACGAAGTAATCCAGCGTGCCCGAGCGCGCGTCGCGCACCGAGCCGCCGGTGTCGATCTTGATGGGGGTGCCGCTGCTGCCGCCGACGACGGCCACGTTCTGAACGGCGCCCAAAGCCGTATTGCCCATGCGCACGGGCGCCGGGGTGAAGCGCGGCGTGGCCGCCCGGTCCAGGCGCACGACGGCGTAGTCCAGGTTCTGCCCGTTCACCGTGCCCAGTTGGCGCGCCACGATGGCGCCGCAGGTGAAGACGTCCTGCGAAGTCACCGGATGCAGCACGCCCTCACCGGTCCGGTGGAAGTTGAAGACGAAGTACGTATCAGCGCACTCCGCCGCGTTGCCCACGCAGTGGCCCGCGGTGAGCACCAGGTCGTCGTCGATGAGCGTGCCGGAGCAGAAGGCCGCACGGGGGTCGCTCCAGAAGCGCTCGGTGGAGCAGAGGTTGAGGCCGGCGCCCAGGGTCGGGCCGGGAAAGGTGACGTGGTTCGGGTCCGTCAGGTCGATGAACCCCGGGTGCACCAGCGCCACCGCGGCCTGCTGGGCCCTCGCGCGCAGCGTGGCGTCCGGGTGGGCATGGACGTCCATCCGGTTGTCCGTGCCGTAGACCACCGCGTGCTGCTGCTGCGCGAGGGTTTCATCCGACGGGCCACAGCCCACCGCGAGCGCGAGCGCGCCCATCACCTGAAACCCAGACTTGAAATGCTTCATGGAAGGGATGCCTTTGTTTGGGGGAAACAAGCAGCCCTACCGTGCCAGACTCGCCAAACCCTACTAACCCACCAATCCCGCGCACCTCAAGATAATCAACGGCGGCGCTTCACCGGGACGGGCAGGTTTTCAAAAGCCGTCTCCACCATGCCTCGGAGGCTGGCCTCGTCCATGCCCGACTTGCCCACGGCCTCCAGCCCCCGCTGGACCGCGAGCAGCATGGCGCCCAGCTTCCGGGGGTCCGCGTGGGCCGCGAGGTCCCCGTGCGCCTGGGCCTGCTCCAGACAGCGCACGAACGCGGCCTCCAGCCCCCGGAAGGTGTCCAGCGCCCGGTCCGCCACCTGCGCGTCCTGCGACGCCAGCTCCGCGGTGCCGCGCCCCAGCAGGCACCCACGCCGGTTCGCGGGCGCCGCCGAGGAGGTGGCCACCCCCAGCAGGTGCTGACGCAGCCGCTCCAGCGCTCCGGCGTCCGGCCCCTCCAGCATCTTCCGCACCGACTCCACGGAGCTCACGCAGTACGCGTCGAACACCTTCAGGAAGAGCTGATGCTTGTCGCCAAAGGCCCCGTACAGGCTGCCCTTGCCCAGCCCGGTCGCCTGCATCAGGTCGTCCATGGACGTCGCCGCGTAGCCCTTGTTCCAGAACTGGTCGCGCACCGCGCGCAGCACCTGCGCTTCATCGAATGTCCGAGGCCGAGCCATGCCCTGAAAATAAAAGTTATTGACCGACCGGTCCACCAATCTTAGATATGGACCATCTAGTCCATAACTCCTCGCTGGCGCGGGGACGGGACAAGGAGCGGGACCATGGGCAGGCTCGACGGCAAGGTGGCGGTCATCACGGGAGGAACCACGGGCATCGGCTTCGCGTCGGCGAAGCGGTTCGCGCAGGAGGGGGCGAAGGTGTTCCTCACCGGCCGCCGGCAGGCGGAGGTGGACCGGGCGGTGAAGGAGATTGGCCACGGCGCGGTGGGCGTGCGCGGGGACGTGTCCGTGATGGCGGACCTGGACGGGCTCTACGCCCGGGTGAAGGCGGAGGCGGGGCACATCGACGTGGTGTTCGCCAACGCGGGCGGCGGCGAGTTCGCGGCGCTGGGCTCCATCACGGAGGCGCACTTCGACCAGACGTTCAACGTCAACGTGAAGGGCATGCTGTTCACGGTGCAGAAGGCGCTGCCGCTCCTGAAGGACGGCGGCTCCGTCATCCTGACGGGCTCCACGGCGGGCTCGGACGGCTCGGCGGCGTTCAGCGTCTACGCGGCGACCAAGGCGGCCGTCCGCTCGTTCGCTCGCACCTGGGCCACGGACCTGAAGGGGCGGCGCATCCGGGTGAACACCCTCAGCCCGGGCCCCATCGACACGCCGGGACTCAACGGGCTGGTGGCCGACGCGGCGGGGGCGAAGCAGATCAAGGACTACCTCACCAGCCTCATCCCGCTGGGCCGCATGGGGCAGCCGGACGAGGTGGCGAAGGCGGCGCTGTTCCTCGCGTCGGACGACAGCAGCTTCGTCAACGGCGCGGAGCTCTTCGTGGACGGCGGCGCGGGACAGGTCTGAAGCGGTACGGCGCCTCAGTCCTCCTTGCCGTCCGGGTTGGACGCGGCCAGCTTGCGCAGCTTCGCGGCGAAGGGGCTCTCGCCGTTCACCGGCAGCGGGCCGCCGGCCATGCGCTGGCGCCGGTCCATGGCGAGGGGGCCCTCGGGAGGGCCTTCCAGGGCTTCCTTCTCGAAGCGGTCCTGGCCGCCCAGCACCCGCCCCACGGGACGGGAACCACCGACGCGACGAAACGGATCCACGGACATGGTGCCGACCTCCGGATGACGCCCCTGTTCTACCGCGCTTCGTCCCCCGGTGCATCCCACCCCCGGGGGTCCTCCAGCGCGCCGCCGATGTGCCTCAGCACCCGCGCGGCCAGGTCCACGTCGATGAGGCGCGCGTCCCAGGTGCAGGTGAGCGTCATGGCCTTGCCCGGCACCAGCGCCCCGTCCTCCACCACGGGCACGTCCCGCACCAGGCCCGGGGCCAGCAAGAGCGGCACGCGCGTGTAGGGCACCATCGCGACGAAGCCCCGCTCCAGCCCCAGCGAGCCCAGGTTCGTCACCGCCACGGAGCCGAACGGGTCGAACGGCATGCCCACGCGGCGCAGGTCCACGTTCAGGCCGTACCAGACAAAGGACAACAGCCGCAGCGCGGGGCCCATCAGCCAGCCGGGCAGGAGCGACGAGCGGCGCTTGCCGCGTTCAATCTCCACGTCCTCGCGCGCGCGGACCCGCGACACGCGCGACTCCATGGCGTCCGCCAGGGCCTCCAGCGACTTCTGGTCCGCGCGGTGCACGGTGGCGGTGGTGAGGTCCACGCGCGACGCGCCGCTGGCTGGCTGCACCACCAGCACGCAGACGCCCACGTCCTCGCGCAGCCACGGACGCTGGCCGCGCAGCACGACGTTGGCCTCCGGGTAGCGGCGCAGCGCGTCCGCCGCGGCCTTCGCCACCAGGTGCGTCACCGTCAGCCGGCGGCCGGTGCGCGTGCGGTGCGAGGCCATGAACGCGAGCGCCGGCTCCATGCGGACCTCCAGCGCCGCGTAGGCGGTGGGGTCGCGGGGCGCGCGCCACGTCCCCAGCGCGAGCTTGCGCAGGGCACTGACGGGGGGCGCGGGGTGGAGGTCCAGGTTCACGGAAAGGTTCCCAAGCCTTTGCACGGCGGGAGGACCGCGCGCAACGGGGGGCGGCTCCTGTTAGACATTGGGCCCATGAACACCCTCGCCCTGGTCCTGTCCCTGGCCCTGCAGGCCGCGCCGCCAGAGAAGCCCCTCCCCAAGCCCGCCGCTCAGGCCGCGCAGAAGAAGGCCCCGGCCGCGCCCACGGAGGACGTCGCCGCCGCCACCCAGGCGTGGCAGGCGGAGCGGCTGCAACGCCTGACGTCACCGGACGGCTGGCTGACGCTGGTGGGGCTCACCTGGTTGAAGGAAGGCGAGCAGAAGGCAGGCAGCGCGCCCGACAGCGCGGTGCCGCTGCCCGCGCCGGTGCCGGCCCAGGCGGGCACGTTCGTGCGCCAGGGTGACACCGTGCGCTTCCAGCCCGCGGCGGGCGTGGCCTTCACGCTGGAGGGCAAGCCCTTCACGGGGGGCGTGCTGAAGACAGACGAGAAGGGCGCACCGGACGTGCTGCGGCTGGGGAGCGTGAGCTTCCAGGTCATCCGCCGGGGGGACCGGCTGGGCGTGCGGGTGAAGGACTCGGAGGCCGCGGCGCGCAAGCAGTTCCACGGCATCCCGCTGTACCCGGCCAGCGCGGACTGGAAGGTGGAGGCGCGGCTGGTGCCGGATGAGAAGCCGCGCATGATCAGCGTGCCCACGGTGCTGGGCTTCGCGGAGGAGATGAAGTCCGCGGGCACGCTCGTCTTCACGGTGGCGGGCAAGGAGTACCGCCTCACGCCCGTGGGGGAAGAGGGAGACGGAGAGCTGTTCATCGTCTTCGGCGACGAGACGAACCGCGACACGACCTACGGCGCCGGCCGCTTCCTCGAGGCGCCGCTGCCGGACAAGGAGGGGCGCGTGGTGCTGGACTTCAACCGCGCCTACAACCCGCCGTGCGCCTTCTCGCGTTTCGCCACCTGCCCGCTGCCCCCGCGCGGCAACCGCCTGGCCCTGCGCGTGGAGGCCGGCGAGAAGCGCGCGGGCGATCACTGACGAGTCGTCTGGGAATGCCACCGTCGTGACACCCATCCCTCCGTTCGAACTCGCGGTCCTCACCGCCTCCGCCATTGCGTCCAGCGCGTCCTTGATGGACCGGCTGGTGCTCAAGGGAGGAAACGCGCTGCAGCTGATCCACAAACTGGGGGCCCGCGCCTCCATGGACCTGGACTACTCGATGGAAGGAGACGTCGAGGACGCGGACGCGCTGGGGCGTGAGCTGGAGGCCGCGTTGTCGTCGCGATTCTCCGCTGCCGGGTATGCACTCATCGACTTCCGCTTCGGGCCCAAGCCTTCGACCTCCGGCCCTGGGGTGAACTGGGGTGGCTACCACGCGGAGTTCAAGGTCCTGACGCTCGTGGCCATGAAACGGCTGGAGGAGGAACTGCGTCGGCGTGAGGCCAGGAAGGGAGCGGTCCCCAACGCGGATCAGGTTCAGGAACTGCATCGACGAAGCGCGCCGAAGCGGACCATCGACATCAGCAAGTTCGAGTTCTGCCAGGGCAAGGCCGAGGCCACGCTCGTCAATGGTCAGCGCTGTTTCGTGTACACGCCCGCGATGATCGCCGCCGAGAAGCTCCGAGCCCTCTGCCAGCAGATGGATGAGTACGAACAGCGAAAGAACCCCGCCAGCCGCGCCCGGGATTTCTATGACCTGCATGCCTGCATCCGCTACGCACGCGTGGACCTGACCGCACACCGCGCGCTGATGGAGGGCATCTTCGCGTCCAAGGATGTGCCACTCGTACTCCTGCGGCTCCTTCCGGAGGAGCGCCACCGGGAGTTCCATCGTCGGAGCTGGTCCGCCGTGGAGGCAGCGGTCACGGGCGAGGTGCTGGAGCCCTTCGACTTCTATTTCAATTTCGTCTGCGCGGAGGTCGCGCGGCTACAAGCCGCGGGGGTGGTGTAGCCGCCAGCCCGCGTCGTACACGAGGTCCTTGAGCCCATAGGCCAGGTAGAAATCGTGGTGCAGCCCCAGCTTCTTCAAGGGGGCCAGGGCCTCCGCGCTGAAGCCCGCCCGCTCCATGTAGAAGCCCAGCGCCTGGTGATAGGGATAGACGTAGCTCAGCTGGCCAAGCGTCTGGAGCAGCTTTCCTACGTCTACCTTCTCCTGCTCGTACGCACGACGGAAGGCGCCCAGGACCTCCTCGACACCACCCGCGTAGTTGGGACGGACCGTCAGGTCGATCAGCGTCCGCTCAACGTTCGTGGCGGGCAGGAACTCTCCCTCTGGGGTCGGGACGTCCTCCACGCCCAACGCCCCCGTGTTCTTTCCGCTAAGCAGGACCGCCCGGTAGATGTCGAAGTGGAACACGTAGGTCGAGGCGCGCTGCCGCCCCTTGAAGGCACGGTCGATGGCCTCCTGGGTGAGTGCCCCCCTGGGAGGGGGCTTCGGACTCTGCTCCTTGTTGACGTAGATGACCTTGGCGAACTGATCAGTCAGTCCGTGCAGGCGTGCCGCGGTCCCATGCGAGAGATAGGCGGCCGGACGCAACGTAAGGGCTACGGCCTGTGGAGACGCCTGCTCCCACACGTAGCGCGTCACCACCTCCCCCGTATCCGAGGACAGGCGCACCACGGAGAGCTGCTTCGAGTCCTGGAGGAACTGGATGAAGCCGGTCAGCCCTACTGAAGCAGGGAGCTGCCAGGCTTCGCGGTGCCGCTTGAGCATCGCCGTCAGCGCCGGACGCGAGTAGACGCGGCCAGGTTCAGCCTGAAAGGCCTGGGCAACCGCGCTAGCGGCAAGCTGGAGTCTTGAGCGTCGGGGCATAAGGGCGGAGTGCCCAGGTATATATACCTGGGCACTCCGCCTTAAATAAATATTGGGACCACAAAACGCCACCGCCCGCTTCCCCGGGGAGGGAAACGGGCGGCGTGGGCCTGCGTCAGGGGAGGCGAAGGCCTCAGAGCTGGATGGCCTTCTCCACATCCGCCATGCGGAAGCGCGCCATCGCCAGGTTCGCGTTCGAGCGGTGCAGCGCGATGTAGAGGAACAGGCCCTCGCGCGCCGCGAGCGGGCGGATGATGTGGTACTGCTCGCCCAGGGTGATGAGCATGTCCTCGATGCGGTCCTTGATGCCCAGGGCCTTCATCGTCTTCATCTTGGCGCGCATCACCTCGGTGTTGCCCGCGGCCGCCGCCTCGATGTTGAACGCCGAGGACCCACCGACGCTGCCCAGCGTCATGCCGCTGTTCGCATCCGCCAGACAGACCGCGAACGCACCGTCAATCTTCATCGCCTCTTCCAGCGCCTGCTTCACGTTCGCCATGACTTCTCTTTCCAAAAGAACGGGGGGACTCGTGGGGGACTGCGACTGCGAAATCGCGGGCTGCGGCGGCGCGGCGTCGGCGCCCAGCTCGGCCAGGTCGAACGTGAGCTGGCTGGAGTAGGAGCGCGGCTGCGGGACGAAGAGGGCCTGCGCCTCCGTCAGCCCGAAGAGCGCCTCCAACTGCGCGCCCAGGTGCTGGCACAGCAGGTCGCGCAGCGTGTCGCGCGGCACCAGGCCCCACGCCACCAGCGTCTCGCAGAAGTTGCCGCCGCTCTTGCGGCACTCCGCCATCACCTGCTCGACGTCCTCACGGCTCACCAGCCGCGCGTCGATGAGCGCCGTGGAGAAGCTGCGCGAGCCCGGGCCCGTGAGCACCGTCCACGCCACCTTGCGCTCCACCACGAAGATGCGGCCGGAGACCGTGGTGGACTTCACCACCACCTCACCGCCCAGCTTGCTCTCCAGCGCTTCATTCAGCACGGCCCGGACTACCTGGCGGGGCTGGCTCATCACGGGTCGGGGGGCCGGATTCATGAGGGGTCCGCAGAGACCGTCAGTGATGGCGCGGTCTGTCAGGGGGGCGCTGCTGCCAGGATAATAAACAGCAACGCTGCACAATGGCAACCATGCTGTAAAATTCGGGGATTCAATGACACCCCTGGGGTTGGTGAAACCCCGTACAGATAACTGAGTTTGTGGCACCGGGGGGCCAAAGACAACGGAACAATTCCAGAGCAGCGAAAACCTGACGCATGGACCCGACAGCGCAATGCGTCGGCAGGGCAGGCAGGTTCGCTCGCTGACAGTCCGCTCTGAAAATGGGGATCAATTCGCGGGAAAGCGCGGAGGAAATCCGTTCCGTTCGCGCCCACGTAGCAGGCCCCCGGTGTGCGTGTGGCACCCCAAGGGCCTGGGTCCTGTTGGACCATGTTCTACCCTGTGGCGGCTCAGTGCACTGGCGGTGCGCGGTCCGCGGTGGCTTCCGGGGCCAGGGGCGACTCCAGACGTGGGGCGATGCCGTCCTTGAGCTGGCGCAGCAGGGCGGCGCAGAAGGCCTGCAGGTCGTCCGGCTTGCGGGACGTGATGAGGTTGCCGTCCTCCACCACCTGGCGGTCCACCCAGCGCGCGCCGGCGTTGATGAGGTCCGTCTTGATGGAGGGGAACGACGTGACGGTGCGCTCGTCCGCGATGTCCGCCTCCACCAGCATCCACGGTGCGTGGCACACGGCGGCGATGGGCTTGTCCGCCTTGAAGAAGTCGCGCACGAAGCCGACCATGCCGATGTCCATGCGCAGGTGGTCCGGCGAGTAGCCGCCCGGAATCACCAGCGCGGCGAAGTCCGCGGCCTTCACCTCCTTCACGGCCTTCTCCGTGCGGATCTCCGCGCCCTTCTTGCCCTTGAGCGTCTTGCCTGCCTCCACGCCGATGACGACGGGCTCGTGGCCCGCCTGCTTGAGCGTGTCGAAGGGGACCTGGAACTCGGAGTCCTCGAAGTCGTTGGCCACGATGAGTGCGATGCGCGCCATGGAACTGCCTCCCGCTGGGCAATGGTTGCCGGTGAACCCGCCCGAGCAAGGTGCCCACGACAGGGTCCGGGACAACGCCACCCGGGACCGTCTTCCAGTGCCTGATGCGCTCGCCTGCCCCCCTTCCGGGTCGGTGAGCGGCGTCCACCAACGCTAGATTCCCTCCATGCCCTCCCGCCGCCTGCTGCTGTCCGCCCTCGTGGTGCTCGCCGCGTCCGCCTCCGCCTGCCGCAGGAGCCAGGCGCAGGGCACGGCGTCGCGCGAGGACTGCGTCCTGATGGAGGACGGCTGGGGACAGGACGGCACCGTGCCCATCACCGTGGACGTGGTGGCGGAAGGACTGGAGGTCCCCTGGGGTGTCGCCTTCCTGCCGGGCCCGGAGGGAGACGCGCTCATCACCGAGCGGCCGGGCCGCGTGCGGCTGCTGCGCGGCGGACAGCTGCGACCCGGGGCCGTGGCCACGCTGCCCCTGGCGGCGAGCGGCGAGGGCGGCCTGCTGGGCATCGCCGCGCACCCGGACTTCGCGACGAACCGCCAGTTCTACCTGTACGTGACGACGCAGGCGGACGGGAAGGCGCAGAACCGGGTGGAGCGCTGGACGCTGTCGCCGGACGGCACGAGCGCGACCTTCGAGCGCGTCATCCTGGGCAACATCCCTTCCGCGAAGTACCACGACGGCGGGCGGCTGCGCTTCGGGCCGGACGGCATGCTGTACGTGGGCACGGGCGACTCGCGCGACCCGGACCTGTCGCAGGACGTGGCCAGCCCCGCAGGCAAGCTGCTGCGCGTGACGCCGGAGGGCGCCGTGCCCGGGGACAATCCCTTTCCCGACTCACCCGCGTTCCTCCTGGGCGTGCGCAACACGCAAGGCTTTGACTGGAGGGATGCCTCCACGCTGTACGTCACCGACCACGGCCCCAGCGGTGAGACGATGCGCTTTGGCCACGACGAGGTGAACGTGGTGAAGGCCGGCGACAACCTGGGCTGGCCCGGCATCTATTCGTGCGAGACGCAGAACGGGCGCATCACCCCGTCACTCACCTTCGACGACGCGGCGCCCCCGGGCGGCGCGGCCGTCTACACGGGCAGCGCGATTCCGGAGTGGAGGGGCTCGCTGCTCGTGGGGACGCTGAAGTCCCAGCACCTGCACCGGGTGGAGTTCGACGCCCGGGAGCCCCGCCGCGTGGCGAAGCACGAGGTGTACCTGCGCGATACCTGGGGCCGCCTGCGCGACGTGCTGATGGGCCCCGACGGCCACCTGTACGTCACCACCAGCAACTGCGACGGCCGGGGCACGTGTGGCCCGCGCAAGGACCTGCTCTTGCGCGTGCGGCGCTGATCAGCTCACGCTCTCCGCGCTGTAGCGGGCCAGGAGGCCCGTGCGCACGGCGTAGCGGTAGACCCGCTGGAAGACCCAGCCCGCCAGCACGATGTCCAGCACCGCCAGGGCGAGGCCCCAGCCCAGCGTGGCGCCGGAGAACTCGCCGCCGGCCACCAGCGTGCGCACGCCCTCGAAGACGTAGGACGGGGGCAGCAGCTTCGCCACCCACTGCATCCACTCCGGCAGCGTGGACAGCGGGTAGAAGACGCCCACGAACGGGGACAACAGGCTGGGGATGGGCCAGACGAACCACTCCGACGCGGGCCCCAGCCGCAGCACCAGCGCGCTGCTGAGGATGCCCAGCGCGATGCCGAAGAGGAACAGCACCATCACGAAGGGAATGAACATCGCGCCGTAGGCGGCGAAGGACAGCCCGAACACGGTGGTGGACAAGAGCAGCATGACGACGAGGCCGATGGCGCTGGTCGCGATGCTCGTCACCACCAGGCCGCTCACGTACTCCGTCAGCGTGAGGGGCGTGGCGAAGACGTTGAGGAAGTTGCGCGACCAGACGTCCTCGAAGAAGCCCGTCGTCAGGCCCTGCATCACGCGCGCGAAGAAGTCCCAGAGCAGTACCGCGCCCAAGAGCGCCGGCACGAAGTTGTAGCCGGAGGACGTGACGCTGTTGAGGTACCGGGTCATGAAGCCCCACAGCACCATGTCGATGGCCACCCACGCGAACAGCGGCACCACGCGCGCGAAGTTGCCCTTGTAGAGATAGAATTGGCGCAGCGCGATGCCGGCGACGTGGTCCAGGTTCATGGCGCTTCGCTCCGCTCCAGCGCCAGCGGCTCGTTGGCCACGGCGATGAACAGCTCCTCCAGCGACTTCCTGCCGTGCTCGCGGGGCAGCGTCCTGGGGTCTCCCTCCAGCAGCACCCGGCCGCGCGCGAGGAAGAGGACGCGGTCACAGACGGCCTCCACCTCGTACATGTTGTGGGACGTCCACAGCACGCTGCTGTCGCCCTTCGCGGCGAAGGCCTTGATGCGGGTGCGGATGTCCACCGCCGTGGCCGGATCCAGCGACGCGGTGGGTTCGTCCAGCAGCAGCAGGCGCGGCTGGTTGAGCATGGCCTTGGCCAGCGACACGCGCGTCTGCTCGCCGGAGGACAGCACGCCGCACTTGGTGTCGCGGAAGCGCTTCAGGTCGTACTCCTCCAGCAGCGCCCCGATGCGGGCGGACAGCCCCTTCACGCCGTAGATGAGGCCAAAGACACGCAGGTTCTGCGCCACGGTGAGGTTGCCCGGCAGGGGTGCGTAGACGGCGGCGAAGTTGGTGCGTGACAGCGCCTTCACCCGCTGTGTGCCCAGGTCCGTGCCCTCGATGGCGATGGTGCCGGAGGTGGGCTCGAGCACGCCCAGGAGCATGTTGATGGTGGTGCTCTTGCCCGCGCCGTTGGGTCCCAGCAGCCCCACGATTTCGCGGCGGCCCACGTGGAAGGAGATGCCATCCACGGCCGTGTGGGCGCCGTACGTCTTGCGCAGCGCCGTGACGGAGAGCACCAGGGTGTCCAGCGAGCCGGATTTCATCGGGGGACCTGCTGTACCACGCGGATCGAATCTGGAAAGCTTCGCGCCCTCCCCTCCGGTCCCAGTGGAGTCGCCGTGCTACTGGAAGTACCCATCCTCATCGGCCTGATGGTGGCGGCCATCGCGCTTGCCATCGCCGCCAAGCGGGCCAGCGTGCCGTACAACGTCGCGCTGGTGCTTGGTGGCTTGCTCATCTCCGTCGCACACCTGCTGCCGGGCGTCCCACCGCTCAACCCCCAGGTGGTCTTCCTCATCTGTCTTCCCCTGCTGCTCTTCGAGGGCGGCATCATGGCGGACCTCAATGGCATCCGCGCCAACGCGGTCCCCATTGGCGTGCTGTCCACGCTGGGGATGGTGCTCGCCATTGGCGCCACCGGCGCCTCGCTGCACTGGATGCTGCACCTGGCGTGGGGGCCCGCGCTGCTCTTGGGCGCCATCCTCGCGGTGACGGACACGGTGTCCATCCTCTATGCCTTCCGCCGCGCGCCGGTGCCCGGACGGCTGGCCGGCATCATCCAGGGTGAGAGCCTCTTCAACGACGGCACCGCGCTGGTGGCGTACACGGCCATCGCGGCGGTGGTGGCGGGTGGCGCGGCGCCCACGCTGGGCTCGCTGGGCGGCCACGTGCTGCTCGCGTCGGTGGGCGGCGCGGTGGTGGGGCTGGGCTTGGGCCTGCTGGGCGGCTTCATCATCCGGCGCGCGGAGGATCCGCTCGCGGAGATCATGGTGACGACGGCGGTGGCGCTGGCGTCCTACGTGCTGGCGGAAGAGGTGCACCTGTCGGGCGCCATCTCCGCGGTGGTGGCGGGGCTGGCGGTGGGCGTCACGCTGCGGCGGGAGGTGGCGCCGCAGAGCCAGGTGGCCATCCACTCCTTCTGGGAGTACGCCACCTTCGGCGTCAACACGTTCCTCTTCCTCTCCGTCGGTCTGGACACGCGGCCGGAGGCGCTCCAGGGGCACCTGCCGGGCGTGGGCATCGCGGTGGTGGCGGTGGTGATGGGGCGCGCGGTGGCCATCTACCTGCCCTTCCTGCTGCTCAAGCTGTTCAAGCCCGCGGAGTCCATCCCGCTGCGCTGGCAGCACGTGTTCCTGGTGGGCAACATCAAGGGCGCGCTGTCCATCGGTCTGGCGCTGGGCCTCCCGGAGTCCACGCCCGCGCGCGAGCAGATCGTCTCCATCGCGTTCGGCGTCACGCTGGTGTCCATGGTGGGCCAGGGGCTGATGCTCACGGGCGCGCTCAAGTGGCTGGGGTTGTTCCAGCAGGACGCGGTGGCGCTGGAGATGGCGGAGCAGCGCGGGAAGCTCATCGCCAGCCGCGCGGCGCACGTGGAACTGGACGCGTTGCACACGCAGGGCCTGCTGCCGCGCGCGGCCTATGAGCACCTGCGCAGCGAGTACCAGGTGAACATCGCCCGGGCGGAGCGGGAGCTGCGGCGCATCAGCGAGCAGCACCTGGCCGAAGGGGCGAAGGACCTGCTGAGCATGCGCAGGCGGCTCATCGACGCGGAGCGCACGGCGTTGCAGGGCGCGCGGCGCAACGGGCTGATTCCGGAGGCGACGGCGGAGGAGATGCTGGCGCACCTGGACGCGCGGATGTTGGACCTGGAGAAGGTGCTGCACGGCGGGCACGCGGGCAAGGACAGCAAGGAGCACAAGGCGTCATGAAGATCGTCATCGCGGGGGGAGGACGGGTGGGCGGCGCGCTGGCGGCGCGGCTCGTGTCGGAGCAGCACACGGTGACGGTGATTGAACGCGACGCCGGCATCTGCGCGCGCCTCTTCGAGGAGGTGGGCGTGGTGACGGTGTGCGGGGACGCCACCAACCCGCGCGTGCTGGAGGCGGCGGGCATCGGGACGGCGGACGTGGCGGCGGCGGTGCTGGCGCACGACCCGGCGAACCTGGCGTTCACCATGCTGGTGCGCGCGGTGTCCAGCGCGCGCCTGATGGTGCGCATGCTGGACACGAACTACCGCGAGGCCTACCGGCTGGCGGGCGTGAAGGAGCTGGTGGCGGAGGCGGACGTGGTGGTGGCGAAGATGACCACCGCCATCGACTTCCCGCAGGTGTCCGGGTCGCTGCCGCTGAGCAACGGCGACGCGGTCCTCTTCGAGCTGGCCATCCCCGTGCGCGCCCGCGTGGCGGGACAGACGGTGGCGCAGGTGCGCGGCATGGAGGGCTTCCCTCGCGAGTGCATCTTCATCGCGCTGGTGGATCCGCAGGGCCATACGGCATTGCCGGAGGGCAACACGCAGTTGAAGGCCGGGCACAACGTCATCCTCGTGGCGCGCAGGACGCAGGTGGCGAAGGCGGTGGAGTTCCTCACGTCGGAGCCGCCGCTGGGCGAGGGCCTGGCGTCGTCGCTGGCGCAGACGCTGCGCAAGCTGGACTTCCTGGCGCCCCTGAGTGACGACGAGCTGGGGACGGTGGCGCGCGGCGCGGAGCTGCTCCAGACGCCCGCGGGCACGGAGCTGTTCCGCCAGGGCGACGCGGGCGAGACGTTCTACGTGGTCATCTCCGGCGAGGTGGCCATGAAGGACGCCTCGCGGCAGACGATGGCCACGGTGAAGCAGGGCGGCTTCTTCGGAGAGCTGGCCCTGCTCACGGGCGAGCCTCGCAACGCCACCGCCGTCACCGCCACGCCGTGCGAGCTGGCCGCGGTGGGCCGCGACGACTTCCGCGGCGTGATGATGGCCAACCCCGCCGTCGCGCTGGAGATGAGCCGCATCCTGGGCCAACGCCTGTCCCGCCTGGGCGGACAGGGGCAGCCGGCGAAGAAGCGCGGCCTGTTCGGCCGCTGAGCAAGACAGACCCCCTCCCCTTCAAGGGCCTCTCCCATGACGACGAAGCACACCGCGCTGGTGCTGGGCGCCACCGGCATCATTGGCCGCAACCTCCTCACGTACCTGGACACGCGGCCGGACTGGAAGGTGAAGGCCGTGTCGCGCCGCGCGCCGGACTTCGCCACGCGCGCGGAGGTGAAGTCGCTGGACCTCCAGTCGCCGGACTCGCTGGCCAGCGCGGCGGAGTGGCTGCGCGACGTCACGCACGTCTTCTTCGCCGCGTACCAGGAGCACCCGGACCCGGCGGACCTCAGCCGCATCAACGTGGCGCTCCTGCGCAACATCGTGGAGGCGGTGGAGAAGCACGCGCCGGGCTTCCGCCACGTGTCCTTCATCCAGGGCGGCAAGGCGTACGGCGCGCAGTTCGGCCTCTACAAGACGCCCGCCAAGGAGACCGACCCGCGCCACTTCCCGCCGAACTTCTACTACGACCAGGAGGACTACCTGCGGGACGCGTCCCAGGGCCGGCGCTGGAGCTGGACCGCCCTCAGGCCCGACATGATGATGGGCCTCGCCGTGGGCAACCCCATGAACCTGGGCAACCTCATCGGCGTCTATGCGTCGCTGTGCAAGACGCTGCGCGTTCCCCTGCGCTTCCCGTCCACGCCTCGCGCGTACTCCATCCTGGCCAACGTGACGGACGCCACGGTGCTGGCCAAGGCCATGGAGTGGTCCGCCCTCAACGAGGCGTGCGCGGGTGAAATCTTCAACATCACCAACGGCGACGTCTTCCGCTGGAGCCAGGTCTTCCCGCGCATCGCGGACGCGTTCGGCATCCCGTGCGCGGATCCGCAGCCCTTCTCCCTGACGGAGGCCATGAAGGACAAGTCGCCCGTCTGGGAGGCGCTCACGCAGCGCCACGGCCTGCACCCGCACGGCCTGAAGAAGCTGGCCAACTGGGCCTTCGGCGACTTCATCTTCGGCGTGGAGAACGACGCCTTCTTCGACGTGAACAAGGCCCGCCGCTTCGGCTTCCAGGAGATGCACCTGGACAGCACGGAGGCCATGGTCGCGCTGATGCGGCAGCTCCAGGCGGAGAAGCTCATCCCCGCCTGAAGCATTGAGTTGAATCAGGGGCTCGCGAGGAAGACGCGCGGGCCCTCCCCTCCGATGAGGGTCCGCCCCAGCTCCAGGGTCCACGGCACGTCTCGCGGCACGGGCTCCGGTGAGCGCAACACCACGGTCGTCCCCTCCCAGTGCTTGGGTTTCAAGCACTCGGAGACGCGCCAGACTCCCAGGGAGGAGCGCTCCTCCGGCAGGACCTCCGGGGTCGGGTACCCGATGAGCCCGATGCACAGGGACTCTCCGTCCTCGTCACAGCCGTCGGGCTCCGAGCCGTTCGCGGGCACGCAGGTCAAGACGGCTGTCACGGTGACGTGGTCGTCCGCGTCACGGGTGGCTGAAGCGGCGCGAACGCCCACGGCGTCCCAACGAGGCCCGCAGGCCGTCAGCAGGCCCGCGAGGGCCACGATGATGAAGGTCGGATGCATGGGGGCCTCAGGGGTTGGGGATGATGACGTTCGACACGCGGGGATCCGCGCTGACGAGGATGCGCAGCCCGGGGTCCCGGTCCACGGCCTCCGGAGAGGTGACCGTCACGTGTGCGCCGATGATGTCGGGGACCTTCTGGCACGACTCCGCCCGGTGCAGCGGATGGGCGAAGGCCGTGTCGTCGGCCGCGTACCACTCCGCGGCGACACAGACGCGCTCGCCATCCGCGTCACAGCCTACCGACCGCGCCATGCCGTAGACGAGGCCGCAGGCCAGCGTGACGTCGACGGAGACGCGGTCGTCCTCGAGCCGTGTCGCCGTGGCATCCAGCACGCCGGCTGCCTCCAGCCCGGGCTCACAGCCAGCAAGGAGGGGGAGTAGCAGCAAGAGCCAGCGACGCACGCGGGACCTCCGGGAGCAGTGGACCCGGCGCCCCAGAGCAACACCCGTGCCCACCGGCCGACAGACGGCCACGCAGGGCGAAGCGCGATGCAATCCCTGACAGAAGTGTCAGGGCATGACGCCCGTGCCCTGCCGCGTGCTCAGGTGGACTGCTTGAGGCGACCGCACAGCGCGGACGCCGCCAGGAAGCCCACGCTGAAGGCGTTGCGGAAGCGGTTGTAGAGCGCGCCCACGCCGGGCACGTTGGCGATCATGTCGCCGAAGCTCCACATCTCCTCGTGCGCGTGGATGAGCGGCAGCACCTCTCCGCCGTCCTCGCCGCGCTGGAGCGTGAAGTCGTACACGAGCAGGGTGCGCAGCGGGTACGTGTAGAGCCACGCGAACTGCTTCAGGTTCATCACCCCGTCCACGATGGCCCGCCCGCTCTTCCCATCCGGCTCCAGTTGGACGTTGAGCTGGTAGATGTCGAAGTCGAAGCGGAACATGCAGTGGAAGCCGGCCGCGCCCTTGCGGTACGTCTCCTTGCCGCCACCCTTCTGCCAGGGGTCGGTGAAGGTGACGTCCTCCGCGATCATCGGCATCAGCTCCGCGTTCAGCACCGACGCGGGGATGGACGTGGTGTAGAGCAGCCGCGTCACCTCGCGGAAGCGTGCTTCGAGCTGCTCGATGAGTGCCTGCTCCGCCTTGCGCATGCGCCGCCCCCTGCCCGCGATTTGGACCGGGCCTGAAGGTAGGCACGGCCCGGGAGCGGGGGAAGACGGGGTGCGTCAACCGCCCAGTTCGGTGAGGAGCTGCGCCGCCTCGTCCTTCACGACGGCGTCCGCGCCCAGCGTCTGTGCCTGCCGGGCGTGCCGGGTGGCTTCCGCCCGGTCGAACGGCTGGGTGGCGCGCGCCAGGTTCAGGTGCGTGAGCGCGTCCTGGGGGTTTCTCTCCAGCACCCGCTCCAGCAGCATGCGGGCCCGCGCGTGGTCCTTGTCGCCCATCAACAGGCGCACCAGGTCGTTGGTGGGGCCGGGCTCGTGCGGCGCCGCCGCCACGGCTTCCTCCAGTTGCTTGCGGGCCTCGGGGCGCTCGCCCAGCGCCTCGTGCGCCTGCGCCAGCGAGTGGCGGATGTCCCACTGGTTCGGGGCGTGCTCCAGGGCTTCGTTGAAGAGGACCTTCGCCTGCGCCAGGTCCCCGGCCAGCATGCAGGCCAGGCCGTGCAGGTGGATGTAGCGGACCTGCGTGGGCTCCAGCTCGCGCAGCTCCAGGATGGTGCGGCGGGCCGCGTCCTGGCTGTTGGCCTGGAGGTAGAGGCGCAAGAGGTCCTGCAGCACCGCCACGCGCGTGCGCTCCTGCGCGTGCTCCAGCGCGCGGGTGGCCGCCGCGATGGCCAGCCCGACGGCGCCGCTGGCCGCGTGCGCGCGCGACAGCATCAGGTGCGGCAGTGCCTCCTGGGGCGCCAGCGCCGCGGCCTGCTGGAAGTGCGTGACCGCCGCCGCCGTGTCCTTGCGCTGCACGGCGATGCGGCCCAGCTCGAAGTGCGGATAGGCGCTGTGGGGCGCCACCACCTGCGCGGCCTCGAAGGCGGCCTTCGCGCCCTCCAGGTCGCCGCGCTCGGCCAGGAGCGTGCCCAGGTTGAAGCGCTCGAAGTAGCCCGCGGTGGGCGCGGCGGCCAGCGCCTTGAGCGTCACCAGCGCCACCGGGTCCCCGGCCTGCGCCTTGAGCATGGCCAGGTGCGCCTGCGCCTCCGCGTTGTCCGGCTGCACCTGCAACAGGCGCGTCACGGCGCCTTCCGCGTCCTTCGCGGCGCCGGTGCTCAGGTGGGTGCGCACCAGGCCCATCAGACAGTCCACGTCCTTCGGGTCGATGGAGAGGCCCTTCTGGAAGCTCTTCACCGCCTCCATGGGCTGGCCCTGCTGCAGCAACTGCCCACCCTCTTGCGCGTACCTGGATGCCATGGCCCCTACCTACCACGAGCCTCCAGAAACCCCGCCTCCCCGCCTGCCCCTACCGGCGCAGCGCCGCCAGGGCGACACCGGGCAGCTTCCACCAGGACGGGGACTGCTCGAATTCCGTCAACCGGCGTGACAGCTCCGCCATACTCTTGTGACCCGGCACCCACGGGGGCGGGATGAGGGACGTGATGGGGGCGCGCAGGACGGCCTTCTCGATGGACTCCAGCATGAACGTGTTGTGCACCCAGCCCTGCCCGCTCTGGATGTCCCGGGGCGTCGCGGACGGGTGGCCACCCCAGGGCAGGCTGCCCAGCGCGTAGCCCGCGGCGGGCCAGGTGTTGAGGGCGACGGTGCCGTAGCGCAGCTCGCGCACCGCCTTCTCCACCGCCTCGCGCACGCGGGGGTCCCGCATCGTCTTCGGATGGACGATGAGCATCGCGTTGAGGGTGCCCCACACCTTCTCGTTGAGGAACGCGACCGCCGCCTCCAGGAAGGCCACCGGTTCGTCCGAGCCCGGCAGGCCCGTCTCCGACAGCACCGTGCACCAGGGCTCGTTGCGGAACACGCGGTCGTCCGTCTTCGCGGGGTCCACGTCCGGAATCAGCGCGTAGGCCAGGTCGCCCTCTCCCGGGTTGCCCACGAGCCGCAGGTTCGCTCGCGCGTCCGTGAACTGGTGCCAGCGCTCCTGCGCGCCCGGGTAGTACGCGCGGCGCACGGGCGCCTGGCCCAGGCTGGCCTGGATGCGGTCCACCAGCGCGCCGCGCCGGGCCCAGTCCTTCGGCTGCACCAGCAGCTTCGCCGCGTTGCAGTTGAAGGACGCGTTGTTGGACACCATGCCGGCGATGTCGTCCGCCTGGAAGCGCAGCTCGCCGTCCGAGTATGGCCCCGGCACCACCACCACGGGGGAGATGTTCCCCAGCTCGCTGGAGACGTGCTTCGCGAGCAGCGGCTCGTTCTTGCGCCGGCGCTCGTCGGACTCCGGGCCGGGCGGGCCCCACACGAGCGCGTCGTGGGTCTTGTCGCTGCCGGTGATGTGCACCTCGTCCACCGCGGCGTGGTGGACCAGCTGCGCGCCCTCCTCCGCGCCGCCGTACACGATGGCCAGCGCGTCGCGCGCGACGAGCGGGGCGAAGGCCTGCTCCAGGAACGGGCCCAGGTACGCGTTGACGGGGTTCATCTTGAGCACGCAGACGGTGCCCTCGACGAAGAGCTTGTAGAGGCAGTCCAGGGGCGGGATGGAGTTGACGTTGCCGCCGCCCAGCACCGCGCAGACGCGGCCCTTGTGGGGCTTCTTGTAGAAGGACGCCTGGTGGTCGCGCAGGTTGTCCGCGGTGACGCCGGGCTGGAAGTAGACCTCGCCCGTGGTGGCGGGCAGCAGCATCCCCTCCAGCCTGTCCTTGGGGAACAGGCGCGCGGCGAGCCGGCCGTCCTCCAGCGTGCGCAGGTGCTTCCGGGGGATGACGGGCACGCCGTGCTTCTGGATGTCCTTGAGCGATTCGGACAGCAGGCGCAGCGTGCGCACCACCACCATGGGCCCGGCGAGCCACTCCTCACCCGCGAGTGGACCGCCAGGGTCGATTCCCTTCGCCTCGCAGGCCGCGCGCACGCTGGGCTCCGCGATGGCGACGTACGCGTGGCGCAGGCTCTCCAGGAGCCGGATGCGCTCCGTCAGGGCGAGCTTCGCCCACGCGCTCGAGCCCTCACGGACCCGGCGCACCAGGATGTCGATGGTGGTGCGTGACGTGAACTGCGGGACGGCGGCGGACATGGCGACCTCCGAGACAGGCTTCACACCGGGTCCCGGTATAGGGAACCCCCGCGTGCGCCGTCACCGGGTGGCCGCGCCCTCCGTCCTCAGGTGGGCAGGGGCTCGGCCAGGCCCTTGCGGATGGCCTCGTCGATGACGGCCATGACCTTCTTCATGTTCTCGCGGCTGCGGGCCGCCTGCTGCATGCCCAGCTCCGCCTGCTGCTCGCCCAGCTTGCCCTGCTCCTCGCCCAGCTTGCCCTGCTCCTCGCCCAGGGCCTCCATCTTCTGGCTGAGGGCCTCCTGCTCCTTGTCCAGGCCCTCCAGCTCCTGGTCGAAGGAGTCGTCGCGCTTGTCGAGCTCCGCCTCCTTGCGGTCGCGCTCGGGGCTGTCCGGCTGGGCGTGGAGGCGGGCGCGCTCCATGGCGATCTCCGCGCGCTTGGACGCGATGGCGGCGTGCTTCGCGGCGATCTGGGACATGGGGTAGGCCAGCTCCGCCTGCTTCTGGCCCAGGGCGGCCTGCTTCTGGCCCAGGGCGGCCTGCTTCTCACCGAGCGCGCCCTGCGAGTCCCCCAGCTTGCGGTCGTCCTCCATCAGCTTGCGCACCTGCTCCAGCGTCTTCGCGTCGCGGATCAACATGGGCTTGTTGTCGCGGCGCACGAAGAGCAGGTCCTTGCCCTGCTGCTTGAAGGTGCGCGCCAGGTACAGGTCGTCCGTGGAGCCGGCCATCATCGTGCGGCCGTCGGAGAGGTACGCGAAGGTGTCGCCGTCCTCGATGTCCACGGGCGCGGGAGGCGCGGGCGGAGCCGGGGGACGCGGCGCGGCCGCGAGCATGGGAGGCGCGGGCGGCATCGAGGCCCGAGGGCCACCGACCGGCGGCATCGGGGCCAGCGCGCCACGGGCCGGAGGCGCGGGGGGCACGGGCGGCACCGGGGCCAGCTTGCCACCCGTGGGCGGAGCGACGGGCGCGGGAGGCGCGGGCGGCGCGACGTGCGTGGTGAACTGCTGCGTGGTCGGCTTCCCCGGCGTGGGAGGAGGCAGCGCGGGCAGCGCGGGCAGCGGCGGTGCGTCCGCGGGCGTGCCGGGCGCCTTCGCGGTGTGCTCCGTCACGGTGGGCTTCGCACCGGGCTTCGGCGCGGCGTCCTCGGGCAGTTGCCGCACGGTGCCCACCTTCACGGGGGCGGGGGCCGCGTCCTTCGCGGCGGGAGCGGTGCTCTCCGCGGGCGCCTTGGCGACGACCTGGAAGGGCATCAGGACCACGGCGCCGAGGGCGAACAGCGCACCCTTCAGCCACCGGCGGGGTTGGGTGGGGACGACGTCGACATGTTCCAGCATGCGGAGCCTCCTGTGCAGCGCGTGAAGGTGGGCCGACGCCCCAAGCGCCGCTGCGCTGCCGGGGGGCCGGGTGATGCCAAAGGCAATCAACAGCTCGCCGTAGTCCGCGGGCTCCGCGCCGGTGAGGCGCAGCGCCTCCGCGTCGCACGCCTCTTCCCGGGCGAGCGCGTACTCACGGGCCGCCTGGCGCGCGAGCGGGTGGAAGAAGAGGACCGTCTCCGCCAGCGCCGGCACCCAGCCCAGCCACAGGTCCCCGCGACGCAGGTGCGCCACCTCATGCGCCAGCGCCATGCGCAGCGCGTCCTCCGGCAGGTCGCGCACCGCCTTCGCGGGCAGCACGATGACCGGCGACACGAGCCCCGCCGCCAGCGGGCTCACCACCTCGTCCGACACGAGCAGCGTGGGCGGACGGCGAAGGCCCGCCTCGTTCGCGAGGAACTCCGCCTCCTCCTCCAGCACCGGGTGACGGAAGGGCCGCGCACGCTCGCGCATGCCTCGCACCTGGCGATACGCCTGCACGTGCCCCCGCACCTTCCAGACCACGCCCGCGCCCCACAGGGCGAGCAGCGCCCACGCCAGGCTCACCGTCCACGGATGCGCGCGCAGCGACTCCCACGCGCCCCGGACGAACGCCCCGAGCCGCGCCCCGTGCGAGGGGGCCTCCACCGGGGGCGCCACGGTCCGCGACACCTGGATGCGCGTGGCGGCGCCCTGCGTTTCGGGCGCCGTGCGCATCGCAATCACCACGGTGGGCGTCTGGGATTGCGCCACGCCCATGCTGGACGTCTGGGATTGCGCCGCGGCCGTGCCCTCCACGGGCAGCAGCGCGAGCGGCATGGGCTTGGGCCAGCCCAGCGTGAGCACGAACTTGAGGGCCACCAGCCACCACAGGCCCGCGCGCAGGGCCGCGGGCAGGCGCGGCAGGGCCCGGGCCACGGCCCAGACGACCAGCGCGCACAGCGCCCCCTGCCACGAGGCGCGCCACACCGACTCCGACCACGACGACCACCACGGCGAGGTCACGAGAGGCGACATGGGGCTCACTCCTTCCGCTTCTGGCGCAGGCGCGCCACGACGTCCTGGAGCTGCTTCAGCTCTTCGTCGGACACGTCCTCCGTCTCCGACAGGTAGGTCACGAACGGCGACAGCGAGCCGCTGAGCGTGCGCTGCACGAAGTTCCCTACGACGTCGCGCAGCAGCTCTTGCGTCGCCACCGGCGAGGCGTACTGGAACACCCCGTCCACCTTGCTCCGGGTCAGGTGCCCCTTGAGCCGCAGGCGCTCCATCACCGTCAGGATGGTGGAGCGCGCCAGCCCCTGCGCCTCACCGAAGCGCTCGGCCACCTCGCCCACGGTCGCCGGCCCGTGCTCGGCCACGTACCGCAGCACCGCCAGCTCCTGCTCTCCCACCGGCTTCTTCATGCGCCCATCCCTCATGACGACAGCTGTAGTCAGAAAGGAAGGTACGCCTGACTACAGCCGTAGTCAAGCCGATGAAAGGGCACCGTTTGCTCGCGTCACCTGACCGGCTCCGGGGCGCCTGCCCGCCCGGCTGCTCAGGAGCGTGCCAGTTGGGAGGAGCCCGTGTGTGTCCTTGTCTCTGTCGGAAGGACAACCAGATTTCTTCCAGCCGACGACTTCAAACCCGACACACACGGAGAGTTCCCATGAAGCTCCCTCTGTTCGCGGCCATCGCCGCCCTGTCGCTGTACGGTTGCAGCCACTCCTCCAGCGCGCGTGAGGCCTCGTCTCCGGAGGCAGGCGCCATTGGCGGCTCGGGCAGCGCGGGCAGCACCCAGGACACGAGCGGGAGCATCGACTCCTCGTCCTCGGACTCCTCCAGCCAGGAGCTGCCCGGTGAGACGGGCAACGTCAGCGACCTGGAGAAGCGCGACCGCATGGACGCGCCCACCGTCTACGAGGGCGAGGCCACCGGTGGCTCCGGCGCTCCGGACGAGGCCGTGAAGACGAAGGACGGCCAGAAGTGGGACGTGCAGCAGAACACGCCCACCGACCTGGGCGACACCCAGGCCCCGTCCGGCGCGGTGAACCAGAACCGCGACCCCAATGAGAAGGGCAACCTGGGCACCGAGGGCGGCACCGGCGGCTCCGGCTCCACGAGCTCCGACGGCAAGAGCGAAGTGAAGGACGTGAGCGGCGAGACCGAGTCCGGCGCCCTCAACAGCGACACCGACGACTCCAGCACCGACAGCTCCAAGGTCGAGTCCGGCGCCACGCCCGACCCCACCAACTAGCCTCGCGCCCCACGTGAGGGCGGATACCCGGTAAAGCCCGCTCGCGGGCCGCGCCGGGTATTCGTCTGTCCACTCCGCGCCGCGCCAACTAGAGTGAGCACCAATGACTGGTGCTCCCCTCGTGGCCCTGCTCGCCCTGCTTCAATCCCAGTCCTCCAGCGTGGAGGAGGTCCCCAATGATCCGCAGGAGACGTACTCCGCGCCGGAGTCCTCGGGGAGCTCGGGCGGCTCGGGAGGCATCGGCTTCCGGGCGCTCCTGGAGGTGGGGCCGCTGAGCTTCCCGTCCGGGACACCCGGCGGGGAGCAGGACCTCTTCGGGTACGCGTACCCCTCACTCGGCGTGGACGGCGGAGACGACTTCGCGTTCATGCTGGGCGCGCCGCTGCGCTTCCGGCTGCTGGACAACGAACCGAAGCAGAAGGACCAGGACTACGGCGCGTGGCTGCGGCGCCAGGACTGGGACGAGCGCAGCGACTACGGCCAGGTGGTGCGCCTGCTGCGCATTGGCGACGAGTCCGGCCGCTTCGGCCTGCGCGTGCAGCCGTTCCTGGAGGAGTCCCTGGGGCGCGGCTACCTGGTGAACCGCTACGACAACCAGCTCAACCCGGACTACCACCCGGCGGGCGGCACGCTGTCGTTCACCGCGGGGCCCGCGCGTGTGCAACTGCTGGCCAGCGACGTGCTCGCCGCGCGCGTGTTCTCCGGCGAGCTGCTGCTGGACATCGGCCGCATCGCCAGCGACAGCGAGGGGAACTTCGACCGCTACATGGTGCGCGCCTCCGCGGCGCACGACTTCGGCGAGGCCGGCGGCGTGACGCCCGCGGCCACGCTCGCGTCGGTGGGCGGCGAGTTCGCCATGTACAAGGGCGAGCGGCTGCGCTCGTGGGCCCTGCTCGCCGGCGGCGCGCGGCTCAACGAGGGCGCACAGGACGTGGGCGCCCTGCTGGGCGTCGCGTTCGAGGGCAACTTCAAGGGCACGCAGCTGAGCGTCACCGTGCAGGGACGCCGGCAGGGCGGTGGCTTCCGCTTCGGCTACTTCGGCGCGGGCTATGAGCTGTCGCGCTTCTCCGCGGTGGGCCTCTCCGAGGAGCCCCAGTCGGACCAGCGCGTGCCCAAGGACTTCTCCGGCTACCTGGAGCTGTCCGTGGCGCGCGGCGACGGGCCGGACTCCACGGAGGTGGTGGCCAGCGGCGCCGTGGAGTACTCCGCCTTCGGCCGCGCGGACGGCGACCTGTCCCTGAGCTTCAGCAGCCCGGGCGGCAAGTCGCGCGGCATCGCGCGCGTCGTGGTGATGGGCCTGGGTGACAAGCCCCGCTACTCGGTGGCGGCGGAGTTCCGTCAGCGCGTGCTGCCCGCGATGTACGTCTGGGGCGCCGGCGCCACGGTGCACTTCCCGCAGCCGGATGGCGTGCTGGTGCGCGGCGTGAGCGCGGGCGCTGGCGTGGGCGTGGACTTCGCCCGTTAGTCGCCAGGCCGCGCGCCCACCCTGCTCAGTTCCCTAGCGTCCCGCCCTCCTCCTGCACGGGAGCGCAGGGCAGGATGGCGCTGTGCCGGGTGGTGTCACACGGCTTGCCCACCAGCCACCGCGACAAGAGGCGCACGCCGGAAGCGAAGAGGCCGTCGTCGCCCTTGTGCAGGGCCTCGAAGAGGGACTCGTCCAGCACCGACTCCTCCGGGTCGATGAGGAACTCCTCCGGCTCCAGCGGCTTGAAGAGCGGGTTCTGGTCGAACACCGTCTCCAGCGGGTGCGGACGCAGCCGGTGCTGTCCGTCGTGGGCCAGCGCGTCCAGCGTCTCCACCATGTGCGTCGCGGCCACCAGCGGGCGCAGCGCGGCCGGACCCGCGAGGCCCACGTGCTCCGCCATCAGGGACACGCGCACGCGGCGGATGGCGCGCGACACGTCGTCTCCGGGTGCCTGCGCCTCCCAGCTCAGGTTCAGCTCCGAGTCCAACCCCAGGCTGCGGTTGGTGGTGTTCGCGGACCCGATGGTCATGAACGTGTCATCCACGATGAGGACCTTCGAGTGGATGTACGTGAAGACGTCCGAGCCGTCCTCGTCCTTGGCCGCCGAGCCGTACACCGCGAAGCCGTGGCCCGTTTCGGAGGCCACCTCGCGCAGCGCGCGCAACAGGCGCACCTGGGCCACGCCCATGGCGATCTGCTCGCGCAGCGCTTCGGGCTGACGGGGCAGCACCAGCATCACCTGGAGCCGGGGCCGTCCGGCCGCGCGCATGCGTTTGACGAGCGCGTCGTAGATGGCGCGCGAGGAGAAGTACTGATTCTCGATGTAGATGAAGCGCTCGGCCGCGTCGATGGCGTCCACGTACAGCGCGCGGATCTCCTGCACCTCCGCTTGCGGCGGCAGGAGGGTCTTTCCAAAAGTGCGGCTGATGGCCACCGGGCCCGGAGGCGCGGGCATCGTCGCTTCAAAAGTCATGTCGTCGCGGTTCACGGGCTCCAGGTGGATTTCACCACCACCCGAGTGCGCCCAGCGGGCCTCGAACAGCTCCGCGAGCGGCTTCACCGCGGGGCCGGTCAGCACCGTCTGCACGTCGTGGTAGGGCCCGTGCGGGTCCCGTCCGGAGTCACAGCGCAGCTTCGAGCGCGCGGGATGATCCCGGTCGTCCCAGCGGCAGTCGCACACGTCCATGCCGCCGGTGAACGCCATCACGCCGTCGACGACGACGAGCTTCTGGTGATGGGCGCCGTAGAGCGGGCTGGACGAGTCGAAGCGGAAGCGCAGCCGCTCGTTCGTGGTCCAGTTGAAGAGCACGTTCTGCATCCACTCGCGCTCCATGGCGAGCAGCATGCTGAAGTCCCAGGCGAGGATGTAGACGTGCAGCTCCGGGTTCTCCCGGCACATCTGATCCAACAGCGGCAGCAGCCGGACCTCGCCGCCGTTCGCCTCTTCCAGGTCCTCACCGCGCAGCAACGTGACGTCGCTGTCGAACTGCCAACCGGTGATGACGATGGAGCGGCGGGCCTTCCGGATGGCCCGATACAGCTCTCGGTAGTAGTCCCGGGCGTCCACCAGCACGCCCGCGTCATGCGTTTCCGTCCGCGTCCAGCAATTGCGTCCGGGGATGAGAATGGGTTTCACGTCGGTCACCTGGCCCTGGAGTGGATTCCCTGATGTCGTCCGCGCCCGGCCGGCGGAAGCATCACCCCACGAAGACAATGTGCTTGCCGGTCGCCAGCGTCATGTCGGTCGAGGAGACAACCTTGGCCACCTTGCGAGCCTCGCCGCCCACGGTGTCGAAGGCCGCGGCGATCAGGTCGCCGAGCGTCACCTGCACGCGCTTCGCCTGCTTGCCAGCGGAGGACACGGCCTTGACCGTCTTCGCCTTCATCTGACGGGCCTTGCGCTGGATGGTCTGCTTCTGGGTCTTGGTCGCCATGGTCTTTGTCTCCTGAGGATGAAGTGTCTGCCCGTCTGCGTGATGTGCCGTACCGCCCCGTACCGCCCGTCCTGCCGTGCTGCCCCTGCCCCGTCCCGCCCTTACCGCCCCGACCCGCCCTGCCCCGTCCTGCCTTTGCTGCCCCGTACCGCCCCGTGCTGCCCCGACCCCGTCCCGCCCGTACCGCCCCGACCCGCCCTGCCCCGTACCGCCCCGTCCTGCCTTGCTGCCCCGACCCCGTCCCGCCCGTACCGCCCCGTGCTGCCCCGTCCTGCCTTTGCTGCCCCGACCCGCCCTGCCCCGTACCGCCCCGTGCTGCCCCGCCCCGCCCCGCCGCCCTGCCCGCCCACCGTCCCGCCCGTCCTGCCCTCAGACCCAAGAGCAACTGCCGTGCCGTCGCCCAACCCAGCGTTTTCCGAGGGAAGAAAGCCGAGGGAATGCCCTGAGCATTTGGGAGGACTGACTTTCTTTCAGCCCGGCTCCAGGTAGTTCCGCCCTCTTTCCTGCCCCGCGGTCGCAGGCACACCCCGGCGCACGTCGAACGTGGGACGGAGCGCTCCGACACCGGGACAGCACACCGCCCACGCAGGGGTGGATGTGCGAGGAGTGGGGAAGATTCAGCAGGAGTGGGACCCTGACGCGGGGCCGCCCGGGGAACAGGGGGCCTTCCAGGCGTCAGGGAGGTGCTTCCACCGGACGGCGCCTGCCCGAGGGCGGCGCGCATCCGTCACGGCTCACGACAACGGCTACTTCGAGGGCGGCACCAGGACGAGGATGAGCTCGCCGCCCACGTGCTTGCCGGCCTTCTGGTACACGGCGCCCTGGCGACCCAGCTCCACCTCCACGGAGGACTGGTTCGGGATGATGACGCGCAGCGTGGCGCTGCCGTCCTTCATGCCCAGCAGCTGGAGCGACGCGTTGGTCCCGTTGGGGAGCTTCACTTCGGTGGGCTTCTGGGCGCCCACCTCCACCGTGTCCAGCGACATGCGCTTGAAGGAGGTGAAGCTGAAGTTCTGCTTCTGGAACGCCTCCTTCATCTTGCCGAGCTCCGGCGGGTCCACCACCGTGCCCTTGTTGGAGGCCAGCACCACCTCCACCTGGACCTTCACCTTCTGCTCCTGGGCGGAGGCCACCGCCGGCCCCAGCACCAGGCCCACGGCGAACAGCAGTGCCAGCACCGCCCACGTCGGCTTCGTCATAGCGCTCCTCCGGTGGGCCGCGGCGGGACGGACGGCGCCGGCGACGGCTGCCCTTCCTCGCCCTCCGGCTCCACGCTCGATTCCTGGCCTTCCACCGCGCCCGGCTTCTTCTGCTGCCCGGCGGCGCCCTTCACGGTGTCCGGAGCCTCCTCCTGCTCGTCCACCATCCAGATGATGGAGCCGCCGCCTTCCGTCTCCATCACCACCGGGGCCACGCGGGCGCCCTGGTAGGACTGGATGGACTTCACCGTCATGCGCTCGGCGGCGTAGCCCTCCGGCGCGTTGTCGCGCAGCACCAGCGGCAGCGCCACCAGCAGCACCACCGCGGCGGTGGCCAGCGAGGAGATCATCGCCGTGCGCTGGTAGAGGAACATCTCCGACAGGGCCAGCCGCAGCCGTTCGATGAGGGGCGGCTTCTCCGGCGTCACCCGGGCCATCACCTTCTGGGCGAAGTCCTTGAAGTCGACGTCGTCCACCGCCATGTCCAGGCCCACCCGCAGCAGCCCGGACTCGGCGCGCAGGTCCGCCGCGCGGCCCGTGCAATCCCGGCAGGCGGCCAGGTGCCGCTCCACGTTGACGCGCTCCCCGGGAGCGAGTTCACCGTCGATGTAGGGAGACAGGAGCGGTACGAAACGCTCACACGCGGGATTTCCGGCCATACTCTTCACCCTGCGGGCTGGTGGGAATTCGTCGGTGGGGACGCGCTCGGCCCCACAGATATTCGAGGAGGCCTTTCTGGCACCCTCATTCGTTGCCCACCCCGCTCTTGGCTTCGTCCAGCTCCAGGTAATCTCCCAGGATTTTCTGCACCTTGGCGCGCGCGTGGAACAGGCGGCTCATCACCGTGCCCTTGGGGATGTCCAGCGTGCGGGCCAGGTCCTCGTAGGACATTCCCTCGATTTCGCGCAGCAGGAGGATGGCGCGGTGCTTCTCCGGCACCGTGGCCAGGGCCTCCTGGATCTTCTCCGCCAGCTCCTTGCGCAGGGCGCTCTTCTGGGGGTTCGTCCCCAGGCGGCTGCCCAGCGCGCCGATGCGGGCCTCGGAGAGGTCCACGTCCTGCGTCTCGTCGAACTCCACGGCCTCGCCGCCGCCGCGGCGCTTGCGCAGCACGTCGATGCAGATGTTGGACGTGATGCGGTAGAGCCACGTGTAGAAGGACGCGTCGCCCTTGAAGTGGTCCAGGTACTTGTAGACCTTGACGAACGCCTCCTGGGAGACGTCCATCGCCTCCTCCTTGTCCTTCAGCATTCCGAGCGCGACGGCATACACCTTGCGCTGGTAACGCTCGACGAGGAGCTTGAAGGCGCGCTGGTCCCCGCTGCGGACGCGCTTGACGAGTGTAAGGTCGTCGGTGGCCAAGAGAGTGCGGCACCGTACCACAGGCCGCGCGAACCCCAAGGCTTTCGACGCGGCCCGTCGCTTCTAGAGCGAGCTGACGAGCGCGATGGCGGCCAGGGCCACGCCCACCATGGCCAGGACCGCCCCGAACACCATGCGGTCCCACTGCGCCTGGGAGACGGCGGAGTCCTCCGTGTCCTCTCCGGCCCGGAAGGCGTGGAGCACGTTCCAGAACATCCGGCCGCCCAGCCGGCGGTCGGTGCGGTTGCGGTCGTGGGGGTCGTCGTTCTGGAGGGGCTGGCCCTGGGCGTCCCGGCGCACGAAGGGGCCGGGCAGGGGCTGGTAGAGGCCGGGGGTGAGCGGGGCGGCCTGCTCCGAGTGGCGCACGTCGGGCGGGGGCTCCAGCCGGACGGCGTCCGCGCGCTCGCGGGCCTCCCCGGGGGTGGGCGCGTCCATCACCCAGAGCCCGGCCTCCACGCCGTTCTGCCCGGTGTGGGCGTCCTGGAGCCCGGCGAAGCCCTGGTCCTTGAGGGCCTGCGCGAAGGCGGCCTTCGCCTCCGGCGCGGGCGGGTGCTGGGCGGCGGCTTCCGCGTAGGCCGCGAAGAAGGCCCAGAGGCGGGCCACCCGGTCCGACGAGGGCAGCGACGAGGGCCGCACCTGCGCGGCCAAGAGCGCCCCGTCCGACGCGAAGCGCTTGCCCACCGCGAGCTGATCCCCCAGGTCCTCCAGGTCGGAGGGGATGAGCGACTCCACGTCCAGCACCGGTCCGCGCGCCTCGCCCGCGCCCAGGTAGGGGCTGGCGGTGGTGGGAGCGGAGCCGGGCGTCCGGAAGCCGTCGCCGGCCTTGCGCCGGGGGGGTTGGGGGGTGGCGGTGCCCGGAGACTCGAAGCCCGTGCCGGCGTCCGCGCGCGGCGGCCGCGTCGTGCCGCCGCCCTTGTCGGTGCGAGGGGGCAGCGGGCCCCGGGTGGGAACGCCGACGCGGACCGAGCGCGCGCCCACGTCCTGGGTCGTGCCGTCCGCGGAGTCGCCGGGCTCCAGGCCTTCGCCGCCGGCCTCCAACCCCTCGCCGGGCAGCGTGGGCTCTCCAGGCTCCAGCGGCGCGCCGCCGTCCACTTCCGGCGGGAGCCCCACGGGCGGGGCCCCGATGCGGGTGCGGTCGCCGGGCGACGTGGTGGGGGTGGAGGTCTCCATCCCGTCATCGCGGAACGGAGAGGCCGGCGACGAGGGCGCGGGCGCCGAGGGCCCACCTCCGGAGCGGGGCCCGCCGGGGCCGTGAGTCCCACCTCCACGGGGGCCGCGGATGTCGCCGACGTTTCCCATGGCCTGGATTCTCTCACAACGAGAACCCGGAGTTGCATGGGGGGCTACTCCCCCTCGTGCTCGACCTCCACGGGGGTGGTCATCCCGTTGGCGTCCAGACGGATGCGGTAGAGGGCGTTGAGGCCGTCGCCGTCCGTGTCCGCGCGGGCGAGGCAGGACACCTCCGGCTCGCCCACGGGGCTCTCCTCCACCCGCACCTCGTACTGCAGGTGCACGGCGGGGCCGGGGTCGAAGCCGATGCGGCGGAAGTCCTCGTGGTCCTTCGGGAAGGGCACGGCCTCGCCGCGCTGGGGCACGGGGACGGGATAGGGCGCGATGGTCACGTAGTCGCCGTGCTCGTCACGGAAGCCCTGCACCGCGTCGCACAGCGCCAGCACCTGGATGCGGGCCTCGTTGGCCACCTGCTCCGGGGACGCGGCCCCGCCCTTCATCGCGGAGAACCGGAAGATGAAGAGCGCGGTGGCGGCCATCGCCGCGAACACGGTGACGGCGATGCCCAGGCGCACGCCGGTGTTGCGCGGGCGCGCGGGGCCGGGCGTGGGCTCGCCGGGCTGCGGTGCCGTGGACATCAGGCCCACTCCCGGGGATTGCGCAGCACCTCCACCAGCCGGGCCTCCGGGGTGCCGGGCTCCGGGTGGTAGTCGTAGCGCCAGCGCACGCGCGGCGGCAGCGACATGAGGATGGACTCCGTGCGCCCCTGCGTCTCCAGGCCGAAGATGGTGCCCCGGTCGTAGACGAGGTTGAACTCCACGTAGCGGCCCCGGCGCACCTCCTGCCAGAAGCGCTGCGCCTCCGTCACCGGCGTGTCCTTGTGCTTCTGGGCGATGGGCAGGTACGCGGGGATGAAGCTGTTGCCGCACGCCTGCACGAAGGCGAACTCGCGCTCCAGCTCGCCGCCCATGTTCTCGAAGAAGAGGCCGCCCACGCCGCGCGCCTCACCGCGGTGGCGCAGGTGGAAGTAGTGGTCGCACGCGGCCTTGAAGCGCGGGTAGTACGTGGGGTCGTGCGCGTCGCACGCGGCCTTGTGCGTGCGGTGGAAGTGGGCCGCGTCCTCGTCGTCCAGGTAGTACGGCGTCAGGTCCGCGCCGCCGCCGAACCAGGCCCGGCCGCCCTGGTGGATGAAGCGGTAGTTGGCGTGCACGGTGGGCACGTGCGGGCTTCGCGGGTGCAGCACCAGCGACAGGCCGCCGGCCCAGAAGGTGCGGCCCTCGCCCTGGAGCTTCTTCGCGAAGGCCTCTTCCAGCTCGCCGTGGACGATGGAGATGTTGACGCCCGCCTTCTCCAGGACGGCGCCCTCCTCCAGCACGCGGCTGCGGCCACCGCCGCCGCCCGGGCGGGTCCACGCGTCCTCGCGGAAGCGGCCCTGGCCGTCCAGCGTCTCCAGCGCGCCACAGATGTCGTCCTGGAGCTTCTGGATGAAGGCGGCCATGCGCCCCTTCAAGCCCTCCACGTCCACCGTCGCCGTCATGCCCGTTGTCTCCCTTTCGCGGGGTTGAACGGGCGGACACACTACTAGGGGCCCTGGGCGGACGGGGCCTCGAAGTCCACGGGAGGCGTGGACGGCGCCAGGTTGCCCGCTGCATCGAAGGCCTCGATGCGCGCGCGGTAGCTGCGGCCGTCCTCCAGCGCGAACGCCCCGCCGCAGGCCTCATGGCCCAGATAAGCGGTGTTGCCCTGCACGGGCAGCAGGTACTGCTGGGGGGACAGGCCCAGGCGGCGCGGCGACAGCTTCACCACCAGGAAGGCGGGGCTCTCCTCGCGCAGCGCCAGGTTGAGCTTCACGAAGCGCGCGATGCCCTGGGGCGAGCGGCGCACGAAGCCCTCCGACACCGCGGGGCGCTTCACCCACTTGGGGGCCTTCGCGTCCGGCCCCTTGCCGCTCAGCCACGAGGGCTGCGCGCCCACCTGGCCGTTGAGCAGCGACACGTTGGGGAGCACCTCCTGCAGGTTCAGGAAGTAGCGCTTGTCGGGCTGCATCGGCTCCGCGAGCTTGAGGATGATGGTCGCGCGGCCCAGCGAGCTCTCCCAGCCCTTGGTGACCTTGAGCTTCACCTCGTGGTCGGTGGAGACCAGCTTCAGCGGCTTGCCCACCAGCCCCAGCACGGGCGACTTCGCGGTGCCCACGCCCTCCAGCAACAGGCGCATGTTGGTGGGGACGATGCCTCCGGGCGCGGGATACAGCTGCACGCCGTCCCCCGTGCACTGGGCGGAGGCGTGGGCGGCGGACAGCAGGGCAGCGGCGAACACGAGGGCTCGGAACACGATGCCGCGCAGTGTGCGCCGGGAACGGCCGCCAGGGAAAGTCCTGGATGACCCGCCGTGTCAGTGCCGGGGGCCTTCTTCCTCGTCCAGCGGGACGGGGCCGTAGCGCGACTCGTAGCGCTGCACGCTCTCCTGGAGCGCCTTCAGCAGGCGCTTCGCGTGGCGCGGGCTGGTGATGATGCGCGAGCGGACGCGGGCCAGCGGCTGCTGCGGCTGGACATAGAGGAAGTCCAGGACGAACTCCGAGTCCGTGTGGTTCACCAGGACCAGGTTGCTGTACTGACCGTTGGAGACCTCTTCGGTCATCTGCACCTGGAGCTGCACTTCGGGAGGCTTCGTCGGAGTGTCCGCCATGAGGCAGGCGGCATAGCGCCTGGGGCCCGCCGTGGCCAGTGTCCTCCCCGTGAGCACGCGCTGGCGGGACATCGACGGGGAGTCCACCGCGCCCTTCGCGCTGGGGCGGGGGCCGGACGCCTGCCTGCTGCTGCATGGCTTCACCGGCAGCCCATGGGAGGTGCGCCCCCTGGGCGAGGCCCTGGCCGCCCGGGGGATGCGCGTCGTGGCGCCCCGGCTTCCGGGCCACGGCACCACGCCGGAGGCGATGCTGCGCGTGGACTACCGCGACTGGCAGGCGTGCGCGGACCAGGCGCTGGCCTCGCTCTCCGGGTACCGCCGCGTGTTCGTCGCCGGACTGTCCATGGGCGCGCTGCTGGCGCTGCGGCTGGCCGCGAACCAACCGGAGGCCGTGCACGCGCTGGCGCTGGTGGCGCCCGCCATCCGCTTCCGGGGCGCGCGCATGGCGCTGGTGCGCCAGCTGTGCCGCACGCCGCTGCTCGAGTGGACGACGCCCTGGGTGGACAAGGGCGGCACGGACATCTCCGACCCGGAGGCCCTGGCGCAGGCGCCGGTGCTGCCCGCGTTCCCGGTGGCCCGGCTGCGCGACCTGTGCACGCTCCAGGACCTGGCGGTGGTGGACGCGGCCCGCGTGCGCTGCCCGGTGCTGGTGGCCACCGCGGAGCAGGACCACGTGGTGGATCCCGAGGGCGGACGCTGGCTCGCGCGGCGGATGACGGCGTCCCCGGCGGTGCGGCTCGTCGCCTATCCGGAGGGCTTCCACATCATCCCGCGCGACGTGTGCGGAGCGCGGCTGTCCCGGGAGGTGGGCGACTTCCTCCAGCCGTGGCGTGAGGACTTCAGGAGCTCGCCGGAGGACCTGGCGCAAGACGCGCCACCGCCGTGAGCAGCTCCACCGCGTCCAGCGGCTTGGTGACGAAGGCGCTGAACCCCGCGCGCAGGGCCCGGTCGCGGTCCTCGCGGCGCGCGGCGGCGGTGACGGCGAGCGCGGGCACGCCGCCTCCGGAATCCCACGGCAGCGCGCGCAGCCGGTACAGCAGCGAATAGCCGTCCTCGCCGGCCAGCGTCACGTCCGTCACCAGCACCGTGGGCGGGGAGCGGCGCACCTCGTCCATGGCGTCGGTGACGTTGGTGGCGGTGAGCACGTGCGCGCCCACGCGGGTGAGCAGCACGGACATCCACTCGCGCGCGTCCGGCTGGCCGTCCACCACCAGCACGCGCTGGCCCTCCAGCTCCGGGAAGCGCGGCAGCGTCAGCCCTTCCACGGGGCGTGGCTCACGCGAGGAGCCCGGCTTCCTGCCCACGCGCGAGTTGGGCAGCACGACGGTGAACGTGGCGCCCTTCCCCAGCCCCTCGCTGGCGGCCGTCACCGCGCCGCCGTGCAGCTCCACCAGGTGCCGCACGATGGACAGCCCCAGGCCCAGGCCGCCGTGCTGACGGCTCACGCTGGTGTCCGCCTGCTGGAAGCGCTGGAAGAGGCAGGGCAGGAAGTCGGGCGGGATGCCCTCGCCGCTGTCGCGCACCACCAGCTCCGCGCCCTCGCCGCGCGTGCGCGCGGACACCGTCACGTGGCCGCCGGGCGGGGTGAACTTGATGGCGTTGGAGAGCAGGTTCCACACCACCTGCTGCAAGCGGTCCGGGTCGCCGAAGAGCGGCACGCCGTCCGCGTCCACGGAGACGTCGAGCGTCAGCTCGCGCGCGAGCGCCGTGGGCCGCACGGCATCCAGCGCCGCCTCCACCACGCTGCCCAGCTCCAGCGGCACGGACTCCAGGCGCAGCCGGCCGCTGGCGATGCGGCTGATGTCGAGCAGGTCCTCGATGAGCTGTCTTTGCGCGCGGGCGTTGCGCTCGATGGCCTCCACCGCGCGCTGGCGCTTGTCTTCACCGAGCAGGCCCTGCCGCAGCATCTGCGACCAGCCAAGGATGGACGTGAGCGGCGTGCGCAGCTCATGGGACACCGTGGCGAGGAACGCGTCCTTGGCGCGGCTGGCGGCCTCCGCGACGCTCCGGGCCGCGCGCTCCTCGTCGTACAGCCGCGCGCGGTCCAGCGCCTGCGCGCACAGCCGGCCCACCGTCAGCAGGAAGGCGTGCTCCGCCGCGTCGAAGTCGCGCGCGTCGCCGAAGCCCAGGCCCAGCGCGCCGAACACGCGCCCGCCGCTCAACAGGGGCACCGCCGCCCACGCCTCCAGGGTCCGCTCCCGGGCCAACTGCGCGAGGCGCGGATAGCGCGCCATGCACTCCGTCCACGAGCCCAGCGCGCAGGGCTCGCGCGTGCGCGTCACGTCCGTGAGGGGGCACGTCGCGGAGACCACGAAGCGCTGCCAGCCCTCCAGCTCTCCCGGGGAGAAGCCGTGCGCGGCGGCGCGCTCGAAGACGTCCAGGGTCGCGCCCTCGGGCACCACCACCAGGCCCGTGAGGGCGCCCATCGCGAGGGCGCCTTCGCGCGCGGCCACCTCCACCACCTGCGCGGGGGTGAGCGCCTCGGAGAGCGCGGCGGTCATCGCCTGCAGGCGTTCGGTGCGCCAGGCCGCGGTGGTCCACGCGGCGCGGCGGGTGCACACGAGCTCCGTCACGTCCACCGCGAAGGCGAGCACGCCCTCCACCTCCCCTTTCGCGTCGCGGCGCGGCAGCAGGGAGAGGTTGAAGAAGAGCTCCTCGTCGCCGGGGCGCACGCGGGCGGAGGCCTCGCGCAGGTGGAGGGCGTCCCCGGTGGTGAAGACGCGGTCCCAGGCGTCGTGCCAGCCGTGGCCGACCACCAGGGGGCAGGCCTCCCGCAGCGGCAGGCCCACCTGGCCACGCGTGTCGAGCAGCGTCAGCCGCGTGGAGGTGCTGAACTCGATGAGGTGGAGGGGGCCGCGATACAGACCGAAGAAGGCGGGGAGCTGCTGAAGCAGCTCATGCAGCCTCGGAGGCACGCCGCCGGGCGCCGCGACCCACCCGGCTTGGGCATCGTTCATGTGTACGGCCCCCCCATCCCCGGCGGAAGGCAGGGCCTTCAGGCGAGAAGAGGTGACCATCAAACACCGGGACGTGCCGGATGGCACGAAAAGCAACCCCGCCAACCTGCCAGGTGTCCTGGGCTGAGCGCTCCCTGGCGCTGCTGGCGTCCAGTAGCGGGCATCCGTCTCGTACCGGCGCGGAAACGCTCCCGTGCGCCGGGCATCGGCTATGTCGGATGCCCGGCATGCCTTCCTCTCCTCCCGATTCGCGGCCCCTCGTCGAACTGCGCGCCGTCACCAAGTCCTACGCGGAAGGCGATTCCGTGCGCGAGGTGCTCTCCGGCACGTCGCTCGCCCTGCACCGGGGCGAGTTCGTGGTGCTGCTGGGCCGCAGCGGCTCCGGCAAGTCCACGCTGCTCAACCTCATCAGCGGCATCGACCAGGCGACGCACGGCGAAATCCTGGTGGAGGGCCGCGACCTGGGGCGCCTCCCGGAGCGCGACCGCACACTGCTGCGCCGCGAGCGCATCGGCTTCATCTTCCAGGCCTTCAACCTGCTGCCCACGCTGACGGTGGAGGAGAACGTGCGGCTGCCGCTGGAGCTGCTCGGCCGCTCGGGCGCGGAGGCTGGCGCGAGGGCGCGGGAGCTGCTGGGACGCGTGGGGCTGGGTGCCCGCGCGAACAGCTTCCCGGACCGGCTCTCCGGCGGCGAGCAGCAGCGCGTGGCGGTGGCGCGAGCGCTGGCTCACGCCCCGCCGCTGCTGCTGGCGGACGAGCCCACGGGCAACCTGGACGAAGAGACGGGCGGGCAGGTGCTGGACCTGCTGGAGGGGCTCACGCGGCAGGGCAACGCGTGCGCGCTCATCGTCACGCACGAGCCCGCGATGGCGGCGCGCGCGGACCGCGTGCTGACGCTGGAGCATGGACGGCTGGTGGACCGCCCTGGCGGTCGCGGCCGGGGGACGACGCCATGAGGACGCTGCTCGCGCGCTCCAGCCTGCGGCACCTGGGCGGGCACCCGTGGCTCACGGCGCTGTCGCTGCTGGGCATCGCGATGGGCGTGGCGGTGGTGGTGTCCATCGACCTGGCGAGCGGCAGCGCGCTGCGCGCCTTCGAGCAGTCCACGGACGTGGTCGCGGGCCGCGCCACGCATCAAATCACCGGCGGCACGTCGGGCCTGCCGGAGGGCGTCTACACGGCGCTGAAGCTCCGGCCGGACGCACCGGACGCGGCGCCCGTGGTGCAGGGCTTCGTGCAGGTGGAGGGCGGCAACCAGCGCACGCTCACGCTGCTGGGCCTGGATCCGTTCGCGGAAGGCCCCTTCCGGGACTTCTCCACCGGCAACGCGGTGGGCGACGTGGGCGCGCTGCTCACGCGGCCCGGCACGGTGGTGATGGGCGCGAAGACGGCGCGGGCGCTGGGCGTGAAGGCCGGGGACACGCTGCCGGTGACGGTGACGGGGCTGCGCCGGGAACTGCGCGTGTCGGCCCTGCTGACGCCCGCGCAGGAGACGACGGAGCGCGCGCTGGAGTCGCTGCTCATCGCGGACATCTCCACCGCGCAGGAGGTGCTGGGGATGGAAGGCCGGCTGACGCGCGTGGACCTGCGCCTGAAGGGCGGAGAGGCCCAGGCCGCGCCGCTGAGGGCCACACTGCCGCCGGGCGCGGAGCTGGTGCAGACCTCCGGACGCGCGGGCACGGTGGAGCAGATGACGCGCGCGTTCCGCACCAACCTCACCGCGCTGTCGCTGCTGGCGCTCGTGGTGGGGATGTTCCTCATCTACAACACGATGACGTTCTCCGTGGTGCAGCGGCGCGGGATGCTGGGCCGGCTGCGCGCGGTGGGCGTGACGCGCGGCGAGCTGTTCGCGGTGGTGCTGGGAGAGGCCCTGATGCTGGGCATCGTGGGCACCACGGCGGGGCTGCTGCTGGGCATCCTGATGGCCAGCGGCCTGGTGGGCCTCATCACCCGCACCATCAATGATTTGTACTTCGTGGTGAACGTGCGGCGTCTGTCCTTGGAGCCCTTCACGCTCATCAAGGGCCTGAGCCTGGGCCTGGGCGCGACGGTGCTGGCGGCGCTGGTGCCCGCGTGGGAGGCGGCGCGCGCGGCCCCGGTGACGGCGCTGCGGCGCTCGACGGTGGAGGACGTGTCGCGCAACCGGGCGCCCCGGCTGGCGGTGCTGGGGGTGCTCATCCTGGCCGTCGCGGCGGCGGTGCTCGCGTGGCCCACGCAGGCCCTGCTGCCCGCGTACGCGGGGCTCTTCGCCGTACTGCTGGGCAGCGCGCTGCTGGTGCCCTGGGTGACGGAGAAGCTGACGGTGGCGTCGGCGCGGCCGCTGGGCGCGCTGTTCGGTCCCCTGGGCCGCATGGCGGCGCGCGGCGTGACGGCGAGCCTGTCACGCACGGCGGTGGCGCTGGCGGCGCTGATGGTCGCGGTGGCGACGACGGTGGGCGTGGGCCTGATGGTGTCCAGCTTCCGCGGCACGGTGGCGGCGTGGCTGGAGTCCGCGTTGCAGGCGGACGTGTTCGTGTCCCCGCCGTCGCTGGTGGCGCGGCGCGGGGACTCCTCGCTGGTGCCCGGGCTCGCGGAGAAGCTGCGGTCCACCCCGGGCGTCGAGGCGAGCGGCTCCATCCGCGTCATCCACGTGCGCATCAACGACGTGGACACGGACCTGCTGGCGGTGGACTTCGCCAGGGGGCACGAGCGGACGTACCGCTTCAAGGAGGGGCGCGCGGAGGACGTGTGGCGGCAGCTGGATGCATCCCCGGATGCGCTCATCGTGTCGGAGCCCTTCGCGTTCCACCGGGACGTGCACGCGGGCGACACGCTGCGCGTCGCGACGGACAAGGGGCCGCACGACTTCCGCGTGGCGGGCGTGTACTTCGACTACGGCTCGGACGTGGGCACGGTGCTGATGCCGCGCGCGACGTACGAGCACTGGTACGAGGACCGGGGCGTGTCCGGCCTGTCCCTCTTCGCCGCGCCCGGACAGGACGTGGACGAGCTGGTGGCCCGGGTGCGCGACCGCGCGGGCGGTGAGCAGGCGTTGAACGTGCGCGCGAACCGGGCGCTGCGGCAGGCGTCCATGGAGGTCTTCGACCGCACCTTCACCATCACGCAGGTGCTGCGTCTGCTGGCCATTGGCGTCGCGTTCGTGGGCGTGCTGAGCGCGCTGATGTCGCTGCAACTGGAGCGGGCGCGCGAGTTCGCGGTGCTGCGCGCGACGGGGCTCACGCCGGGACAGCTCTGGGGCATGGTGTCGTTGCAGACGGGGCTCTTGGGATTGCTCGCGGGGTTGTTCTCCATCCCGCTGGGGCTGGCCTTGGCCTACGTGCTGGTGCACGTCATCAACCAGCGCTCGTTCGGGTGGACGTTGCAGTTGGTGGTGTCGTCCGGCGTGGTGGGACAGGCACTGGTGCTGGCCCTGGTGGCGGCGGCGCTCGCGGGGTTGTACCCGGCGTGGCGCATGGCGCGCGCGAACCCGGCCATGGCGCTGCGGGAGGAGTGAGGCATGGGGCGGGGACTCGTCATCGGGGTGGTGCTGGTGCTCGCGGCGCTGGGCGCGGCGGTGGGCGTGGTGCTGCGGGACACGGAGGACACCGGCTCCGCGAACAGCGGCGGCATGACGGTCGCGTCCGCGATGGGCGGCAACGGGAACATGGAGGGCTACGCGCGCGCGATGGAGCCCCGGCCCTTCCGCTTCCCGGAGGACCACGGCCCCCACCCCGACTTCCGCACCGAGTGGTGGTACTGGACGGGGAATCTGGAGACGCAGGACGGGCGGGCCTTCGGCTACCAGTTCACGCTGTTCCGCAGCGCGCTGGCGCCGGAGAAGCCACGGCGCGAGTCCGGCTGGGGCACGCGGCAGGTGTTCATGGGCCACTTCACGCTGACGGACGTGAGCGCGGGGCGGTTCCACGTCACGGAGCGCTTCAGCCGCGCGGCGCAGGGGCTGGCGGGCGCGGACGGGACGCCGTTCCATGTCTGGCTTCAGGACTGGGACGTGCGCGGCGAGGGCCCGGACGGCACGTGGCCCATGCACCTGCGCGCGCAGGGCGACGGCGTGACGCTGGAGCTGACGCTGGACGAGGGCAAGCCGCCGGTGCTCCAGGGTGACAAGGGCCTGAGCCAGAAGGGGCCGCAGCGGGGCAACGCGTCCTACTACTACTCGCTGTCGCGCATGCCCTCACGGGGCACGGTGTCGGTGGACGGGCAGACGGTGCAGGTGAAGGGCGAGAGCTGGATGGACCGCGAGTGGAGCACCAGCGCGCTGAGCGGCGACCAGGTGGGCTGGGACTGGTTCGCGCTCCAGTTCACCGACGGCAGCGAGCTGATGCTCTACCAGCTGCGCAAGAAGGACGGGACGAAGGACGCGTTCAGCGCGGGCACGTACGTCCCCGCGACGGGCGAGGCCGTGCACCTGCGCGCGGAGGACATGCAGTTGGAGCCACGGGGGACCTGGAAGAGTCCGCGCGGCGGCGAGTACCCGGCGGGCTGGCGCGTCCAGGTGCCGAAGGTAGCGCTGGCGCTCACCGTGACGCCGAAGCTCCCGGACCAGGAGCTGCCGGTGCTGGTGCGCTACTGGGAGGGCGCGGTGACGGTGGACGGCACGCGCGAGGGCAACCCCGTGCAGGGGCGCGGCTACCTGGAGATGACCGGGTACGCGGACTCGCCCCGGAGCGACGAGACCGTGCGCAGCCGCACTCCGTGAGTCGGCTTCCCCCGTCGTGCCTCGCGTCGGGTTGGGACGTGGCTGCGTCTCGGGACGACGCACCCGAGTGCCCCTATTTCCTACCCTGTCCGTACTTCCAGGGCTGACACGGTGTTTGCATCATGTCAGGCCATGTTCTGCCTGCGCTGCCACAAGCTCGTGAAGCTCTGCCGTTGCATGGGAGGGCCGGTCCTTCCCAAGAAGAGGCGGGCCTCCGTCCCGCCCATGGACCAGGCGCTGACGATTGAACCCTTCAATCGCTTGCAGGAGGCCCGTCAGTCCAAGTCCTCATCGGACGACTCCAAGCGCGCCCCCTCCGTGCGGGTGGAACTCCTGGAGTTCAAGCACGCCCCCAGCAGCTCTGGCGTGCAGAGCCAGGGGCTTCCCAGCACCTCTTCCTCTTCCAAGGCCGTGGTCCCCTACCAGGGTCCGCCCGTGTCCCAGGCCATCCTCCTCTTCCTGAAAGCGCAGAAGAAGATCCGCGTCTACGTCGAGGCGTCACTCAACTTCGGCCATCAGACGAACACCTTCAACATCCTCTACACGTTGCGCTCCATCGGGTATCAGGGGGCCTTCCAGATCATCGTGGCGGAAGCAGACACGGTGGATGAGCTCAAGGGCCTCTTCCCCTGGATTGCCGAGGACACGGGCATCCAGCTGGTCGGGCGCAGTGACTTCGACCGCTACGAGGAGGTCGTTCCGCTCTGCCTGACGGGAGGCTTTGACAACAACGACGAGCAGGCGCTGGAGGTCCCTCCGCTGGAGATGGGCGTCAATTGCTTCCTGGCGCTCCAGCCCTACAAGTTCGAGGTCCTGAGCATCACGAGCAAGTCGAAGCTCTACCTGCTCCCCACGGAAGCACTCGACGCGATGCCGGACGTGGATGCGATGACCACGTACGACTTCTGCAAGAAGGAACCGAAGTTCCTAGAGATGGGCTACCTGCCGCCGTTCGTCCCCGACACCTTCCTGGAATGCCAGCAACTGCTGGCGAAGAGTGCCCAGGGTTGGGAGACCGTTCAGGTCCCCCAGGACAGCAGCGAGGAGGACAAACGCCGGGCGGGCTGGCCTCGCAGGGTCCAGAGCCACCTGTGCCTCTTCTCCGTGCTGTTCTCGGGCGACTACCTCGTCGCCGGGGCGTACGGGCTGATGCGCAACTTCTCCCTGAAAGCGGATTCATCCGCGGAGATCCTCTTCCACTACGCCTCCGCGCTCGCGCTCTGCACGTTGAAGAAGCCCGCGGTCATCGTCGTGTTCCACGACACCATCAACACGGCGAAGCTCTGCCTGGCCCTGGAGAAGAACCCCCTCAAGAACGTCTTCGTCCAGCAGATGCCCAGCCTGCCCTCGGAGCAGCTCGTCCGGGGAATGCTGGATGGCGTCTTCAAAGACACCGGCATCGAGGTCCTCATCCTCGTGGTGGGACGCACGCCGCAATTGCTGTTCAACTTCTGCTTCAAGCACGCGGAGCTGCCCTGCATCTTCGAGGGCGAGGGCAGCGTGCCCCTGGCCTTCAGCCGGGGACGTCCCTTCCTCTACATGAAGGGACCCGGCGCCAAGACCGAGTCCTCCTTCTATCCGACGCTGGGTGGGAAGTACCCCGTGCTCTCCGCGTCGATCCAGAAGGTCGCCAACCTCCTGCACTCCAGCGGTATGGACTCCCAGCTGACGCTGCCCAAGCTCTTCAAGTTCTTCCAGATGGCGCTGGATGAGCACAGCAGCCTGTGTGACTACTTCCGGTTGGTGGCCGAGTTCTACGCGGACCCGGACAACAACCGCCTGTTCCAGGCCCTGGCGCGTGCCATCCAGGCACTGAAGAAGCTGGATTAGGGCCGTGAGTCAGCCCCGTGCGTTGCGCCCCAGCTGGAGGTCGTGGGCCTCGCGCAGGTAGGGGCGCAGCACGTAGAACGTCTCGTGGCTGGGATTGAGCACGCTCACCCAGAACATCCGCGCGTGGACCGGGTGCGGCAGCAGCACGTCCAGGGCCGTGAAGTCGACGTTCGGGTCGAGCTCCGGGAACAGCTTCTGGAAGCTGTCCTTGCCCACGCACAGGTTCAGCCGGAACACGCCCGGGCGGTCCAGCCTGGAGTGGTGGTCGAGCTCCGTGTCCCGCGTGACGATGGTCGCGAAGGGGTGCTGCCGCTCGTCTCCCGCGAAGAAGAAGACGTCCGGCGTCCGCGCATCCATGTGCACGTCCCGGAACGCATCCCGGATGTACGCCGCCAGGGCTTCCAAACTGATGGCTCCCGTCATGCCCACCTCCCCGAAGTCGGACCCGGACAGGTCTAGCATGCGCGGAAACGGCTGGGGCATTCTCCCCTCTCGGTCTTTGGGGGACTCCAATCCATGCCATTCTCGGACATGTCCGCGGTTGCCTCACGCCTGTTGTTGGGCCTGACCCTCGCGGTAGGGGCGGGCGCCACGGCGTGTGGCGGTGAAGACGATGACGGCCCCCGCTGCACGGTGGGCAGTCCCCAGTACCAGACGGACCTGTACTTCGGCCGCAACCGCGTGGGCGACGAGCCCGTCAGCGAGGCCGAGTTCCAGGCCTTCCTGGACGCGTCCGTCACGCCCCGCTTCCAGGACGGCCTGACCGTGTACGACGCGCTCGGCCAGTACGAACTGGAGAGCGGCGAGCTGGTGCGCGAGCTGAGCAAGGTCCTCGTGCTGCTGCACGACGGCAGCGCGGCGCGCTCGGCGGACATCGACACCCTCCGCGAGGAGTACAAGCGCCAGTTCCGCCAGGAGTCGGTGCTGCGCATCGACTCCCAGCCCTGCGTCGCGTTCTAGGCCGCGAGGCGCTCCCGGAGCGCGGCGGCGCCGCCGCGCTCCAGCCAGGCGTCGAACGTGAGCAGGCCCGGGGCCAGCCGCCGCAATGCCGGGATGTCCGCGACCCCGTCCAGCCCTCCCGCATCAATCATCTTCACCAGCTTGCGCAGCATCGGGACCGCCTCCAGCACCTCCGGCGGGAACCGGGCGTAGGAGAGCGACGTGCCAGTGGCCCGGCTGATCTTCTCCGCGAGCTGGTCGCCGGTGAGCGACTCCGCCGCCAGCTCCAGCGTGGTCCCCACGTAGGTGCGCGGATCCGCGAACACGCGCGCGGTCAGCACGCCGATGTCCTCCGCCGCGATGAACTGCATGGGCTGGTCCGGACGCATGAAGAACTGGAATCCGCGCGGGTTCAGGCCGAACTCCGGCACCAGCAACAGCTCGAAGAAGGTCCCCGGCCGCACGATGGTCGCGCGCAGGCCGCTCGCCCGGACGTGCTCCTCGATGCGCCACTTGCTCTCGAAGTGACCCACGCCCGAGCCGGGATGCAGCCCCAGCACGGACGTGTACACGAAATGCTGCACGCCCGCGGCCTTCGCCGCGTCCGCGATGGAGATGCCGAAGCGGACCTCGTCCTCGTCCGTGAAGCCGTAGTGCGCCTGGGGCGAGGCCGGCTGGATGCTGAAGACGCCGTACGCCCCCGCGACCGCCCGGTCGAGCGACGCGCGGTCCCCCATGTCTCCGCGCACCAACTCCACGCCCGCCGCTTCCAGCTCCCGGGCCTTCGCGGTCGACGGGTCGCGCACGAGCGCGCGGACCCGCCAGCCGTCCTTCAACAATGCCCGCGCCGTCGCGCCGCCCTGCTGTCCTGTCGCGCCCAGCACCAACACGGTCTCACGCTTCGTCGTCATGCGGTCCTGCCTTTCGCTTGCTAAACGGAGGATTGCTCCGGTTGGATACGGAGCTATCCTCCGTTTTTCAAGTGAAGACGAAGCACAGCCAGAATCCGCCTGTGGAGGACGCGAAGGGCGGAGCCTTGCGCGCGGACGCGCGGCGCAACCGGGAGCGGCTGCTCGCGGCGGCGCATGCCGTGTTCTCCGAGCGTGGCGCGGACGCGTCACTCGCGGACGTGGCGAAGCAGGCGGAGGTCGGCATCGGGACGCTCTACCGGCACTTCGAGTCGCGGGAGGCGCTGCTCGCGGCGACGTGCGACGAGCAGCTCCTGACGCTCGCGAAGAAGAGCCGTGAGCGCTCGGAGTCCCTGCCCCCGCTCGAAGCGCTGCGCGTCTATCTCGCGGAGCTCGTGCACAGCGCGGGCATGTACAAGGGGCTCGCGGCGTCGCTGGGCATCGTCCTCAAGAACCACACCGTGGGCTGTGACGCGACGACGGCCGAGGGCCAACGCCTGCTGGAGGCCGCCCAGCACGCGGGCGAGGTGCGAAGCGACATCCTCCTGGATGACGTGGTGTGCATGGCCATGGCCATCTCGCTCGCGGCCGCGGAGAACGCCTCGGACCCCAAGCGCGTCCCCCGCCTCACCGGGATGTTCTTCGACGGGCTGCGCTGCCGCCCCGAGCCCCGCGGCGCACGGCACCGGTGACTTGCGGCTAGATTGCCGGCCCATGAACGTCCTCGTCACCGGGGCCACCGGCCTCATCGGCAACGCCATCGCGCAGCGGCTCGTGAAGCAGGGTGCCTCCGTGCGCGTGCTCGTGCGCGACCCGGACCGCGCCGCGAAGCTGCTTCCGAACTCCGTGAAGCTCGTGCAGGGCGACGTCACGTCCCCGGGCACCCTGCCCGCCGCCATGCACGGCGTGGAGCTCGTCTTCCACGCCGCGGGCATGCCGGAGCAGTGGCAGCGGGATGACTCCATCTTCGACCGCGTGAACCGCCAGGGCAGCGTCAACGTCCTGTCCGCCGCGCACGCCGCGAAGGTGCGCCGCGTGGTATACACGTCCACCATGGACGTCTTCGCCGCGCCCCGGGGCGGCGAGCTGACCGAAGCCCACATCGATCCGCATCCCAAGCCCACCGCGTACGAGCGCTCCAAGCAGGAAGCCGAGCGCGCCGTGGAGGCCATCCGCCAGCAGGGCCTGGACGTCGTCTACGTCAACCCGGCCGCCGTGCACGGCCCCAGCCCGGTGCACGTGGGGCTCAACTCGTTCTTCATCCAGTTGCTCAACAAGAAGGCCCCGCTGCTGCCGCCGGGCGGCATGTCCGTGGTCTACGTGGACGGCTGCACCGACGTGCACCTCGCCGCCGCCGAGAAGGGCGTCAACGGCGAGCGCTACCTCGTCGCCGACCAGTACGTCAGCACCGCGGACCTGGCGCTCGCCATCAGCCAGGCCGCCGGGGCCGGCAAGCCGCCCGCCGTCGCGCCCGTCTTCCTCATGGAGGCCCTGGCCCGCGTGTCCGCGCCGCTTGCGCGCGTGTTCCCCTTCACGCCGCTCGTCGCCCCCGGCCAGCTGTCCTTCATGCGCTGGGAGGCCCGCGTGAACGCGGCCAAGGCGCAGCGCGAGCTGGCCTTCCGTCCCACCCCGCTCACCGACGGCGTGGCCCGCACCGTGGCCTTCCTGCGCGAGCAGGGGCTCGTGCCCCGCGCCTGAACAAGAACATGGGGGTCCGCCCCACAGGGATGACGGACCCCCATGCGTACTGCCGCCTGAACCTGAAGGTGGAGACGCCGCGCGAGGCAAGGAACCGGGTGGGACAAGCCCCACCCGCGCGTGGCTTTCGTTCGAAGGGCAGGCTGCCAATGCCTTCCCCTCCCAATGACATGCATCCGGATTCCTCGGGCTCCCGTAACCGCACGCGTGGGGCCCGCCCGCCTGCCCTCCGGCCCGGGGCACGGCGCCCCGTGCGCATTCTCCGCCATGGGGTGTCGACGCACGGCGTAGGGCCCACCTTTCAACGCACGCGCGTCCTTTTCGGGTCCGACCCCCGGCAAGGACGCACGGGCCCGTACCCCTCACCACGGAGTGACACCATGGCATTGCTATCAAGCCTGCTGGGCGCGTTGAGTGGCTCCCGCCGGAGCGTCTTCACCGGCGGCGGTTGGAACCGGGGACGCAGCGCCTATGGCCGCCGTCCCATCGGCTACGGCTACCGCGGACGCCAGTCCACCGGCGCGGGCGGCTCCCTGGGCCGCATGGTCCTCGCGGGCCTGGGCGCCTACGGCCTGCGCCGCTTCATGAACAGCCGCTCGCGGCCAGTGGGGTATTAGCGGGCCGCCGTGCGCGGGTGGCGCCGGGAAGTACCGTGGACTTCCCCCGGTCAGGCGCCCCCCCCACGGCACCCCCACGCAGGCACGGGAGCGTTCCACGGACAGCTCCCGGTGCCTGACACCTCGCACGCACAGTCGCTGCGGGCGCCTCCGCTTGGAGTAGGGTCCCCCTTCGTGTCCGGCCATTGGCCGACGAAAGAGGCTCCGCACGCATGGCGAAGGCGAAATACGTCCTGGCGCTGGACCAGGGCACCACGGGGACCCACGTCTCCATCCTCGACACCCGGTTGCAGGTGGTGGGCCGCTCCTACAAGGAGCTGCCCCAGCACTTCCCCAAGCCGTCATGGGTGGAGCACGATCTCATCGACATCTGGAACACCAGCGAGTGGTGCATCGCGCGCGCCCTCAAGGACGCGGGCCTCACCGGCAAGGACATCGCCGTGGTGGGCATCACCAACCAGCGTGAGACGACGGGCCTCTGGGACCGCGAAACGGCCGAGCCCCTGGCCCGCGCCATCGTCTGGCAGGACCGCCGCACCTCGGACATCTGCCAGCAGCTCAAGGCGCAAGGGGTCGAGCCCCGCGTGCGTGAAGTCACGGGCCTGGTGCTGGACCCGTACTTCTCTGGCACCAAGCTCACCTGGCTCTTCAACCACCTGAAGGGCGCGAAGAAGCGCGCCGAGCGCGGCGACGTGTGCTTCGGCACCATGGACTCGTGGCTCGTCTTCAAGCTCACCGGCGGCACCGCGCACGTCACGGACGTGTCCAACGCCAGCCGCACGCTGCTCATGGACCTGCGCACGCTCAACTGGGACGACGAGCTGTGTTCGCTGATGGGCGTGCCGCGCGCGTGCCTGCCGGAGATTCGCGGCAACGCGGAGGTGTACGGCACCACGCGCGGCATGCGCAGCCTGCCGGACGGCATCCTCGTCGCGGGCATGGCGGGGGACCAGCAGGCGGCCCTCTTCGGCCAGGCGTGCTTCACGCCCGGCGAATCCAAGTGCACCTATGGCACGGGCGCCTTCCTCCTGATGAACACCGGCACCCAGCCGGTGCGCTCCACCGCGGGGCTGCTCACCACGGTGGCGTGGAAGCTGGGCAACACCACGCACTACGCGCTGGAGGGCAGCTCCTTCATCGCGGGCGCCGCCGTGCAGTGGCTGCGCGACGGGCTCAAGGTCATCAAGAAGGCCCCGGACGTGGAGGCGCTGGCCGCCAGCGTGAAGGACTCCGGCGACGTCGTCTTCGTCCCGGCGCTCGCGGGCCTGGGCGCGCCGCACTGGCGCCCGGAGGCGCGGGGCCTGTTCGCCGGCATCGACCGCTCCACCACCGTGGCCCACCTGGCGCGCGCGACGCTGGAGGGCGTGGCCCTCCAAATCCACGACCTGGCGGAGGCCATGCGCCGCGACAGCGGGCGGGACATCCCCACCTTCAAGGCGGACGGCGGCGCCGCGGCCAACAACCTGCTCATGCAGTACCAGGCGGACCTCCTGGGCGTGCCGGTGGTCCGCCCGCGCAACCTGGAGACCACGGCCCTGGGCGCGGCCTTCCTGGGCGGCCTGGGCGCGGGCGTGTGGACCAGCCCGGACGCCATCCGCCGCGCATGGAAGGCGGACCGGACCTTCAAGCCGAAGATGAAGCCCGAGGTCCGCGCGCGCCACCTGGAAAAGTGGAAGCAGGCGGTTGCGCGAGCGTGAAGTGATACACCGAAGCCCGGTGTGTTGAACGCACCGGGGCTTCCATCGGGCGGGGGAGCGGGTAGAACGGCCGCCATGGCCTACGACCGCACGTTGCTCTCCCCGGATGCGCTCCAGACCTTCCTCACCCAGCACCCCGCCTGGAAGCACGAGGGCGGGATGATCCGCCGCACCTATGAGGCGCCCTCGTTCCTGGACGGCATCGCCTTCGTGGAGCGCGTGGCGAAGGCGGCGGAGGCCGCGGACCACCACCCGGACATCGACATCCGGTGGCGCAAGGTGACGCTGGCGCTGGTGACGCACGACGCGGGCGGCCTCACGTCCCGCGACACCTCCCTGGCGGCGGAGGCGGACCGCCTCTTCACCGAAGGGGCCGCGGTCCGGTGATTCACGGCGTGCGCGGTACCCTGGCGGCCCTGGCATGCGCGGCGGTGTCCCTCACCGCGCTCCCGGTCCTGGCCCAGGACGACGTGCCCACGGAGCCCCGTCCGGAGCGTCTGTATTTCAACTCCGGCGCGCTCCTGGGTTCGGCGCGCATGGTGGGCCTGGGCGGCGCCTACGTGGGCATCGCGGAGGGCGCGGCGGGCGTGTCCAGCAACCTGTCCGCCCTGGCCCAGCGCAGCCCGTCCCTGGAGCGCGACTGGGACCTGGGCGTCACCCTGTCCTGGCTGGACCTGCCCTTCACCGGCACCAAGCGCCGGGACGTGGACAACGACGGCCTGCCCGACGACTCCGTGGACAGCCGCCAGCTCCTGGGCGCGCTGATGCTGCAATACAAGCGCTTCGGCATCGGCTTCCTGTGGCGCAACAGCCGCACGGGCTACTGCATCACCCTGGGCTGCCGGGGCGAGGGCGAGAAGCTGCGCGTCTCCCTCACCCAGTCCGTGCTCGCGGGCTCCATCGCCTTCGGCCAGGACGACTTCATCCTGTCCCTGGGCATCTTCTCCGCGCAGGCCAGCTTCAGTGAGCTGGGCGACGAGTCCTGGCGCTACGGCGACACTGGCGTCGCGGTGGACATGCTCTTCCGTCCGCACGGGCGGCCCTACCGCATTGGCGTGTCGGTGCGCCCGGAGGTGGTGGCGGGCTGGCGCCGCGACGACGACCAGAGCCCCTTCATCGCGGGGCGGCAGGTCTACGCGGCGGTGGTGTCGCCGGCGGTGCTGTCGCTGGGCGCGAGCTGGCGGCTGGGCGAAGGCGCGCACCGCTACAACCGGCTGTCCCCCGCCGCCCGCCGGCAGCTCCAGGTGGACGGGGACGCACTGCCGGTGCCGGAGGAGGAGCCTCGCGACGCACTCGCCGGCCGGTGGCTCATCACCGCGCAGGTGGACCTCATCTCCAGCGTGAGCAACGCGGTGTCGGCGCGCTCGTTCGCCACGGCCGCCGAGCCGCAGTTCGTGGGCGACACCGCCACCTTCCAGCCGCGCCTGGGCGCGGAATGGGACGCCTTCCCGGGCCTCTTGCGCCTGCGCGCGGGCACCTGGCTGGAGGCGTCCCCCTTCCCGGACCGGAATCCCCGGCCGCACCTCACCGGCGGCTTCGAGCTGTTCGTGCTGCGCTACTGGGAGGACTGGGCCATCACCGCGTCGTTCGACCTGGCGAGCCGCTACTCCAACTGGGGCGTCTCCATCGGCTTCTGGCGGTAGTGTCTGGCTTTGATCGCCGGGTGGGTAAACGCGAGGACCCGGATGGGTGCTCGCGTCGCCCATCCACGGCGCCCCGAACCCCACGCGCACCGTCTGGCAGCGGGCGGCCGAGCAGCCTCCCGCGCCGGATTTGCCGGTGTGGGGTGGCGTGCGAACCCTGCCGTACACGGAGGGGATGCCATGTATCTGGGGCGGGGATGGCGCCGGACTGTCGTGGGTGCGACGGTGCTGGGTTTCGCGGTCGGCGGAGGGTGGGGGTGCGGAGGTGGGGCGGAGACGCCTGATCCGGACACCTGCCAGGATTCGAAGATGGGGTGTCCCCCCGCGGAGCAGCCCTCGGTGCCCGGCGAGGTTCCACCGCCGGGAAGCGGCACGCAGCCGCCACCGCCGGGCAATGGCATCCCGGAGACCCCGCCGCCCCCGGACAAGGAGCCGGAGGAGGTGCCCGTCGCCTCCGGGGGCACGCTGTGGATGGCGAAGGAAGGCGCCGCCCAGGACGACCTGGCGCTGGACCTGGCGGTGGACGCCACCGGCGACTTCTTCACCGCCGCGGTGCACGGCTACGACGACCTGGACGCGCGCAACCCCACGGATGACACCGTGGAGCTGGTGCTCACGCGGCGCTCCGGCGCGGGACAGACGCTGTGGACGCACGCATATGACGTTCGCGTGGACCCCACGCCCGAAGCGCTGCGTGCCGACGTGCACGCCCGCGTCGCGGCGGACGGCGCGGGCGGGATGCTGCTGGCCGGCAACCTCCAGGGCACGGTGGACCTGGGCACGGGCAAGCTCAGCGACGGCGCCATCGTCGCCCGGCTGTCCGCGGACGGCGCGACGCTCTGGGCGCACCGCGTGCCCGGCGAGCTGACCGTGAAGGACGTGGCGGCGGACGCGGAAGGAAGGCTCTACGTGGCCTATACCGCGCCGGGTTCGGTGGACCTGGGCAACGCGGTGAAGGGCGCGGCGGCCGGCGTGGCCGTGTTCGCGGCGGACGGCACCGCGGAGCGCGCCTTCGCGGTGGGCAACGCGGAGTCCGAGGGCGCGGGCGCGGAGCCCCTGTCCCTCTCCCCCGGCGCGGACGGCAGCGTGGCGGTGGCGGGGCGCTACGTGGGCACGGTGCGCTTCGGCACCAACGTCACGCAGGGGTCCGGTTCGGGCAGCCCCTTCGTGGCGCTGTACCGGGGCAACGGCGCGCTCGGCTGGGCGAAGGTGCGGCCCGGCGTGAAGGGCAGCGTCCGGGACGTGAGTCGCGACGCCGCCGGGGACGTGGTGGCGGGCGGCGACTTCCAGGGCAGCTTCAGCTGGGCGGGCGCGTCGCTGAAGGGCGCCTCCAGCCCCAGCCCCTTCGTGGTGGTGACGGGCGCGGACGGCACCGAGCGCTGGGCGAGGGATTTGGGCGTGGACGCGTCCGTGCAGGGCGTGGCCATCCACTCCACCGGCGAGGTGCTGGTGGTGGGTTACACGTACTCGTGGCTGGAGAACGGCACCACGGGCACGGACGGCCTGGGCTCCGCGCAGCTCTTCACCCAGCGCTTCGACCCCACGGGCCAGCCGCTGGCCGCGCGCCTCTTCCTGGGCGCGACGCCGGAGGCACGCGGCGAGCTGTACGGCGTGGAGGCGGTGCCGGCGGTGACGCTGATGCCGGACGGGGACGCGGTCCTGTTCGGCTACACGGACCGCGTCACGGACTTCGGCGTGGACAAGCTGCGGCCCACGCGCGGTGACGTCTTCCTGGTGCGCGTGAAGTACTGACCCGCGCCGAGGCTACTTCTCCGGCCGCAGCGCGTTCTGGCCCAGGCGGGAGAAGTTGATGGAGTTGCTCAGGATGCGCACCGCCTCCTGGTCCGCGTGGAAGCCCATGGAGTTCTCCGCCTCCACGAAGTCCAGGTAGAACTGGGCGCGCTTCTGCAGGTCGCGCGCCTTGGCCAGGGACTCCTCGGGCGCGCCCGCCTTCTGGGCGCGCTCCAGGTCATGGATGAGGTCCACCAGCGCGTCCATGGCGATGTTGCGCGTCTGGAAGGTGCGCGTCTGGATGGTCTCCGCCCGCTGGAGCAGCTCCGCCTCGCTCCACTTGTGGCACGTCTGGCAGGCGCGGTTGATGTTGAGCAGCGGGCTGCGCACGTGGTGGTCGCTGACCTTCATCGCCCCCTCGCGCTGGTAGGGCATGTGGCAGTCCGCGCACGCCACGCCGCTCTTCGCGTGGATGCCCTGGTTGTACATCTCGAACTCGGGGTGCTGCGCCTTGAGGACCTTGGCGCCGGTGAGCGCGTGGGTCCAGTCGGCGTGCCCGTCCTCGTCGTAGTACGCCATGATCTGGTCCACGTTGATGCCCTTGGCCCAGGGGTACGTCAGGCGCTTCTCCTTGCCCTTGAAGTAGTACTCGACGTGGCACTGCCCGCACACGTACGTGCGCATCTCCTGGCGCGTGGCGTCCCGGTTCACCTTGAAATCGGGCACGCCCTGGCTGGCCTTGAGCGCGGCGATGCCCTCGATGAAGCCGGGGCGCGTGACGCGCAGCTGCATCGTGGACGGGTCGTGGCAGTCGATGCAGGACACCGGGTGCTCCACCCGCTTGCGCGCCTCCGCGAAGGGCATCTGGTTCATCTTCTCGAAGCCCTTGATGAGGTCGCCGTCCCCCAGCTTCTTGTACGGCACGTACACGCTGCCGTGGCAGTGGATGCAGGTGCCCGGCTGCTGCGTCACCTGCTGCCGCTGGGTGAAGACCTGGTCATCCAGCATGTACGCGTGGCCGCGCTCCTCGCGGAAGTCCTTGGCGAACGCGTAGCCGCTCCACATGGTGACCAGGCGCGGGTCCTCCTCCAGCCGGCTCTGCGCCACCACCGAGCGGGGGTCCGCCTGGGTGGGCGTGCGCGCCACCGCCTCGCTGCCGCCGTAGCGCGTGCGCTTCTGGTCCACCGTGCGCTTGTAGCCGTCGTATTGCAGCGGGAAGTTCTTCCCCCACACGGCGGGGTCCGTGATGGTGTCGTCCAGCTCCACCACCCGGTAGAAGGGGTTCTTCGCCTCCTGCTTGCGCTCCATGATGTTGACCAGCAGGGCGGTGACGGCCGCCGAGGCCAGCGCCGCCGCGACGGCGACCGCGACCACGAGCCTGGTGCCGCTGAGCCGCCGGCGCTTCTCCGGAGCCTTCTCGGGCTCGGTCATCGTGCAATCTCCTTACGGATGAGCTCGGGGTTGCCCGACCCTTCGGGGTGACCCACGGAGTTGTGACAGGTGAGGCACTGGAGCTGCTCGCCGGGGGCCACCTGCTCGTGGCCCGCGGGCGGCGTCTCGATGGCCTCCACGATGGAGGCGTGGCACTTGCGGCACGCGTTCTCCGTCACCACGCGGTTGCCCGGACGCAGGCGGATGGGGTCCGGGAAGGTGCCGGTGGTGAAGTAGAACGAGTGCCAGAAGCCGTTGCTCGCCTTCGTGTAGTACTTGGGAACGAAGCCCGCGGGCGTGTGGCAGTCGTTGCAGGTGGCCACCGCGTGATGGCTGCTCTTGCGCCAGCCGTCGTACTGCTCGTTCATGATGTGACAGTTGGCGCAAGCGGCCGGGTCGTCCCGCAGGTAGGACGACCCCTTCGCGTACGCGAACGTGAAGCCCCCGACGCCGACCGCCACTCCAATGGCGGTCCCGAGCGTCACGGCCAGCAAGGTGCGGGATGCGGTGGGCACGGCTTCACCCTACCCGCATCCGCTTGCGCGTGGAGAACCAAACATGCGTTCGCGACCGCGGCCCCCGTGGCCCCTTCCCTCCCCCAAGGCCCATGCTCGGGACAGGCGGGGGGAGCATGTCCAAGCGTGCGGCGGCGTTGCTGTGTCTGGGGTTGAGCTCGGCGTGTGCGCACTACCGCGTCCAGGCGCCCGGCGCCGCGGGGGCCAGCGCCACCGAAGCGCAGGGCGAGGTCCTCTGGTCCCTGGGCTGGGGGCTGGTCCAGGAGCGGCCCCGGGTGGACAACTGCCAGGACCAGGCGCTGGCGGAAGTCACGCAGAGTACGAACGTGGGCTTCGCGCTCATCAGCGTCCTGACGCTCGGCCTCGCCATGCCGCAGCGGGTGGAGTGGCGCTGCGCCAAGGCCCAGCCCACGCCCGGCGACCTGGGCGTGCGCCCCGTCGCGCCTCCCGCGACGGCCGAGGGGCCCTGAGCCATGCCCCCCGTCATCCATGAGAGCAGCCAGAAGCGCTGGCAGAACTGGCACCAGAGCTACATCCAGAAGCTGGAGCTGCTGGTGGACGTCTGGAACGAGGATGCCTCCCAGTCCACGGTGCCCGGCTACATCGACACCACGCGGGGCTTGCAGGGGCTCATCCAGCGCGCGCTCACCCAGCGCCTGGAGCTCCGCGGCCTGGGCGGCGGCTGGTCCTTCACCAAGGCGCCCGCCACCAGCGGCATCCTCGTCAACACCCGGCCGCTCAACTACCTCTTCCCCGCGCCCCGCACCCATCCCGCCCATCCCGGCCGGAGGGAGGACCTCCTCTTCACGCAGTGTGGCGTCTCCGTCGCGGAGCTGAACCACTTCCTGAAGCGCATCGGCAAGTCCCTGACCACCTCGGGCGCCAGCAACGGGCAGACCATCGCGGGGGCCATCGGGACGGGCACGCATGGCTCCAACCTGGAGACCGGCGCCATGCAGGACTTCGTGGTGGGCCTGCACCTCGTCGTCTCACCGGACCGGCACGTCTGGCTGGAGCGGGCCAGCGCGCCGGTCATCAACGACGAGATTCCCCAGAAGCTGGGCGCGGAGCTCGTGCGGGACGATGCCCTCTTCAACGCGGCCCTGGTGGGCCTGGGCGGCTTCGGCCTGGTGCACGGCGTCCTGATGGAGGTGGTGGACCTCTACTACCTCCAGGCCTACCGCCGGCGGATGCCGCTCACCGAGGAGCTGTGGCGCGCGTTCGACCAGCTGGACTTCTCCGGCATCACGCTGCCGGGCCCGCCGGGGCTCAAGCCCTATCACTTCACGGCGGTCATCAACCCCAACGACATGGACCGGGGCGTCTTCGTCACGGTGATGTACAAGCACGCGCGGTGTCCGGAAGGCTCGACCCCGCCCAGCCCCGGCAGCAAGCTGACCCAGGGGGACAACGGGCTGGAGATCATCGGCGTGCTGACGGACATGGTCTCGGAGCTGACCATCCCGCTGCTGTCGCGGCTGATGGACCGCTTCTACACGGAATACGAAAACGTCTGCGGGACGCACGGCGAGCTGTTCACCGACACGACCACGCGAGGCAAGGCCTGGGGCAGCGCGGTGGCCGTTCCGCTCGGCCGGGTGCGCGAGACCGTGGAGCTGGCCCTCGCCATCAACCGCGCACAGCCGTTCCCCGGGCTGTTCGGACTGCGCTACACCCTGCCCTCCCGGGCCACGCTGGCGTTCACCCAGCACGCGCCCATGACGTGCATCCTCGACATCGACGGAACAGCGTCCACCCGCACGAAGTCCTACAACCGCCGCGTCTGGCAGCAGCTCGCGAAGTCCTCCATCCCGCACACGTACCACTGGGGCAAGTTCCACGAGCTGGACGGCCCCGCGGTGCGAGGCCGGTACGGCGAGGCACACGTCAACGCCTGGCTCGAAGCTCGCCGCACGCTGCTCCCCACGCCGGAGCTGCGCGCGGCCTTCGCCAATGACTACCTCCGCGGCCTGGGACTCGCGTGAAGGGGCTCCTGCTCGGCGCGCTGCTCGCCTCGACGACCGCGAGCGCGGGCGCGAGCGACAACATCCATCTCTATCGCTACGTGCTCGACGTGGACGTGCCGGAGTCCCCGGCCCTGGTGGCGCTGGACGAGGCACCGCTGCGCGTGCTGCTCGGCGCGGCGCCCAAGCCGGTGATGGCCACGGTGCTGGCGTCGGCGGCGCCGGGTGACTTCCGTCCGGGGCTGGCCCTGGACGTCGCGCCCTACTTCCTCCTGGGCGGTGGCATCCGGAGCCTGGGCAGCTACCGCTCCAACTCGCTGGCCGGCCGGCTGATGCGGGTGCTGACGAAGACGACGGTGTCCGCGGCCGCGCTGCCGGACCTGGACGGCACGGGCGCGTGGCGCGTGGGCCTGGGCCTGCGGACGACGTTCCATGATCCGCACGACCCCGTGCTCAACTCCGACCTGCCCGAACGGGTCGCGCAGGAGCTGGAGCGCCACGGCATCCCACCGCCCGCGGACTCGGACGAGGACGTGTCCCGGCGGGGCGTGGACCTGTCCGCCGTCTTCGACCAGGCCGAAAGACAGATGCGCTCCCGGAGCGGAGACATCCAGGTCTCCGCCGGCTGGGGCGTCTCCGCCCGAGCGGAAGGCGCCGCCCTCACCGGCGACGGGCTCCACGACACGCGGCACACCTTCTGGCTGACCGGGCAGGCCGCGCTGGGCCGGCGCTTCGACGCGCTCGCGACGATGCAGGCGCTGGACCTGTTCCGCAGCAGCAGGGCGCTGCGCTCCGGGCTGGCCGTGCAGCGCAAGACCTCCGTGGCGGACCTGCGCGCGGAGCTGGCCTTCGACGGCGCCGATAATCGCTTCCACCCGGGCGCCGCCATCGACGTGAAGCTGCCCGGCTGCACCAGCGCCCTCGCGTCCCTCACCACCGCGTCCGGCCAGGTGCTCCGGGCCCAGCTCCAGCTGCGCTGGTACTTCGCGCAGTGCCGCTGAAAGACGAACGGGCCCGGCGCACGCATGCACCGGGCCCGTCCAGACTTCACGGCGTGAAGACGCTCAGCCGCCCAGCGCCACGTTCTCCAGCACGCCCAGCGCGTCCGGGACGAGCACGGCGGCGGAGTAGTAGGTGCTGACCAGGTAGTTGGTGATGGCCTGGTCGTTCACGGCCATGCGCTTCACGGTGAGGCTCGGCTCCACCTCGTCGGGGATGCCGGCGTTGTGCAGGCCCACCACGCCCTGGTCGTCCTGACCGGTGCGCATGGCGATGATGGAGGTGGTGTTCTCCCGGCTGATGGGCAGCTTGTCGCACGGGAGGATGGGCACCCCGCGCCACGCCTGGAACTTCGCCCCGCCCACGTCCACCACCGTCGGGTACAGGCCGCGCTTGTTGCACTCCCGGCCGAACGCCGCGATGGCGCGCGGGTGGGCCAGGAAGTAGCGCGTCTTGCGGCGGCGCGACACCAGCTCGTCCATGTCGTCCGGCGTCGGCGGACCCGAGCGCGTGTTGATGCGCTGCTTGAGGTCGGCGTTGTGCAGCAGGCCGAACTCCGGGTTGTTGATGAGCTCCCACTCCTTGCGCTCCTTCAGCGCCTCGATGGTCAGCCGCAGCTGCTCCGCGGTCTGGTTCATCGGGTCGTTGAAGACGTCGGACACGCGGGTGTGCACGCGCAGGATGGTCTGCGCCACGCTCAGCTCGTACTCGCGCGGCTTCAGCTCGTAGTCCACGAAGGTGCCGGGCAGCACGGGCTCGCCGTGGTGACCGGCGGCCAGCGCGATGGCGGCCTGCCCCGCCTTGTCCTGCGGCTTCTTGAGGTTGGCCCGGTAGCGCTCCACGTGCGCCTTGAGCGCCGGGGACTGGGTGATGAGGGATTCGAAGACCTCCTGCGGCAGCGCCATCACCGTGCAGGCCGTGACGGCCTTGACGGTGAAGGGCCACACGTCGTTCGACTCCACCACCGCCTGGTCACCGAAGTGGTCGCCGTCCGCCAGCGTGTCCAGCACCACGGGGTCGCCGTACTTGCCGGCCGTCAGCTTCTGCGCCTTGCCGTGGGCGATGAGCATCACGTGCTCGGCGGCCTTGCCCGCCTCCACGATGACGTCGCCCGCCTTGTAGTGCTGCTGGATGAAGCGGCCGGCCAGGGTGCGGATGAGCAGGTCGTCCACGTCCTCGAAGCCCCGCATCAGCGGCAGCTTGAGCAGCTCCTGGGCAATGACCTCCACCTTGACGCCGATGTTGCTGAAGTTCAGCCGGTCGTCGCCCACGGTGTACGTCAGCCGCCGGTTCACGCGGTACGTGCCGCCGGACACCTGCACCCAGGGCAGGATGCTCAGCAGGTAGCGGGGCGAGATGCCCTGCATCACCGGCTGCGTCTTCGTGGTCGTCGCGAGCTGGCGTGCACCCGCCGTGCTCAGGCTGGTGCCCTCGTGCGCCGCCACGTCTTTCTGTGAGTTCGCCATGGAAGGATCTCCGGGTCGCTAGCGGGACTACGAGCGGCCCAGCTCCACGCTCTCCAGGATGCCCAGCGCGTCCGGCGTCAGCACCGCCGCGGAGAAGTACGCCGTCACCAGGTAGTTCATGATGGCCTTCTCGTTGATGCCCATGAACCGCACGTTGAGGCTGGGCTCGATCTCATCCGGGATGCCCGCCTGGTGCAGGCCGACGACGCCCTGGTTCTTCTCACCCACGCGCATCAGCATGATGGACGTGGTGCGGGTGTCGGAGACGGGGATCTTGTTGCAGGACACGATGGGGATGCCGCGCCACGCGGGCACGTGGTTCCCGTTCATCTCGATGCTGGTGGGGTAGATGCCGCGCTTGTTGCACTCCTGCCCGAACGCGGCGATGGCGCGCGGGTGGGCCAGGAAGAACGACGGCTCCTTCCACACCGTGGCCAGCAGCTCGTCCATGTCGTCCGGCGTCGGCGCGCCGGAGCGGGTGTGGATGCGCTGCTTCAGGTCCGCGTTGTGCAGCAGGCCGAACTCGCGGTTGTTCACGAGCTCGTGCTCCTTGCGCTCCTTCAGCGCCTCCACGGTCAGGCGCAGCTGCTGCTGCGTCTGGTTCATGGGGTCGTTGAAGAGGTCCGCGACGCGCGTGTGGATCTGCAGCACGGTCTGCGCGACGGCCAGCTCGTACTCGCGCGGGTGCGTCTCGTAGTCCACGTAGGTGCCGGGCAGCACGGGCTCACCGTGGTGGCCGGCGGCCAGCTCGATGGCCTTCTGGCCGGACGTGTCCTGCTTCTTCCTGGAGCGGGCCTTGAAGTCCTCGATGTGCTTCTGCAGCGACGGCACCTGCGCCACCACCGCCTCGAAGGCGGACTGCTGGAGGATGAGCGCGATGACGGGCGTCACGGCCTTCGCCGTGAACTGCCAGTAGTCCTGCGACTCCAAGAGCGCCTGGTAGCTGTAGTGGTCGCCGTCCGCCAGCGTCTCCAGCACCAGCGGCTCGCCGTACTTGCCGGTGCCGATGCGGTTCACCTTGCCGTGGGCGATGAGGACGATGGAGTCCGCTTCCTTGCCGGCCTCCGTGATGACCTCACCGGCCTTGTACTCCTTCTGCACGAAGCGGTTGGCCAGCGCGGTGAGCGCGTCCACGTCTTCATAGCCGCGCAAGAGGGGCAGCTCGCCCAGCTCCTGGGGAATCACCTGCACCTTGGCGCCGGTGCTGGTGAAGGTGACGCGGCCGTCGCCCACGGCGTAGGTCATGCGGCGGTTGACGCGGTACGTACCGCCGGACACCTGCACCCACGGCAGCAGCTTGAGCAGCCACCGCGAGGAGATGCCCTGCATCTGCGGCTCGGACTTGGTCGTCGTCGCCAGCTGGCGCGCCGCCTGCGTTCCAAGGCTCTGGTTGTTGTCGTCGAACTTCTTCAGGTCGTTGGACATGGGGGTCACCTTCTCCAGGTTAAGGGTTCAAAAGGTTTCGGATTGCGGCGGGACTCAGGACCTGCCGGAGCGGAACAGCTCGGCGACGCGGGCCGCGGACATGCCCAGGCCGAAGAGGTTCCCGGCCTTGAGCTTCGGCGCCGCGTCGTGGCGCAGCTCTTCTTCCGTGTAGCGGGCCACCTCGGCGTGCCACCGGGGGATGCCCGCCATCCACTGCTGGAGCTGCTCCACGTACTTGTGCAGCTTCTCCTGCGCCTTCGCGTCCAGGTCGAAGGTGCGGATGACCACCGGCAGCTCCTTGGCCACCAGGTGCTGGAACTGCTTCATGCGCGCGGTCATCAGCTCGTTGACCACGCGCACGGCCTCGTCCTTGTCCACGCCCAGGAACTTCTGGACGACGAGGACGCAGTTGTTGAGCTCGCCCTCGAACTCAATCTCCTTCTGGTAGGAGAAGAGGTCGTTGACGAAGCACGCGTAGTCCGCGGCGGAGTTCTCCAGGCCGCGCAGCGTGCGGGTGTTGAAGACGTCCTCCGGCACCGCGTCGCCCTTGGAGAGGCGCGACAGGCTCATGGTGAGGTCCGAGCCGAACGTCTTGCGGCGCATCTCCACGTAGTCCACGGGGTCCGGCACGCGGTTGAGCAACTGGTTGTTCAGCTCCCACACCCAGCTGTCCGTCATGTCCTGGATGGCCTTGCGGAACAGCATGCGGCCACGCGGCGACAGCGGGCCGGCGGTGCGCTTCCACAGGTCCGCCAGGCCCAGCTCCACGGGGTTGGTGGGCACCGCGGCGTTGGCGGCCTCCACGTCCTCTGGCATGAACTGGCCCAGCCGCGCGGTGAACAGCTTCGCGCCCGCCATGTCCCGCGTGTTCGCGTAGAGCATGGGGAAGTAGTCGTCCGCGTAGGTGCCCCAGACGAGCCAGCACGCCGTCAGGTCCAGCTGCTCCGGGGTCGCGTCCGGGTGGATGTACGCGCCGCACAGGGCCACGTCCGCCGCGTCGAACTTGTGGTCGTCCCAGACGTAGAACCCCACGCCGGGCACCACCGCCAGCATGCCCACCCGCCGCGCCCAGTCCTTGGAGTTCCTGCGCGCGCGGTCCAGGTGGGGGCTGAGGTACGTGCTGTACGGCGTGTAGAACTTCGGCAGCTTCGTGGGGCCCACGTGCTGGCGGGGCACGTGGCTCAATGAACGAGCGCGCGGCCCCAGCCCCAGCCCGCCCGGCGTCAGCGGGATGCGCAGCGCGGCGGTGCCCAGGCCGGAGGGCATGGGGATGGACAGCGCCGGGCGCTCCTCCGAGTGCTGGTTCATGTAGCGGTTGGAGCGCATGTGCCACTCGTGGCCGCCGGACTGCCAGTCCTGGAGGCCGCGCAGGTACGTGAGCACCTGGGCCTGCTCCACCGGGTTGAGCGCGTACTCCGCGAAGAGCCAGGGCAGCTCCGTGGCGAAGGTGGCCTCGAACTGCTGGAGCCGCGACGTGAGCAGGTCGTTGACCAGGTCCGCGGCGCGCTGCGTGTCGCAGTCGAGGAACCTCTCCACCACCAGCACGCCGTTGGAGAGCTCGCCCTCCTCCAGCTCGCGCTCGTAGGAGAACAGGTCGTTGCGCAGGTGCACCGCGTCCGAGAACGTGTCCTTGAAGACGCGCATCGGGCGGCTCTTCACGACGCGCGCGGGAATCTCCGCGGCCACGGCGTGCTCCACCAGGTCCGACGACCAGGGCGCGCCGCCCACCTTGCGGCGCATCTCGATGTACTCGATGGGGTTGGAGACGCGCGCCTCGCTGATGTTCTCGATCTCCCACATCGACTCATCGAGCAGGTGCTTGGTGTTCTCGAAGAAGCGGCGGCGCCAGTCCATGGACATGGAGGGCACGGTGCGCTGCCACAGGTCCCACAGGGCGCGCTCCACCGGGTTGACGGGCTCCGGCGGCGGGGTCATGTCCAGCGGCATGAACAGCGGCAGCCGGTCCAGGTAGGCCTGGCCGCCCTTCACGTCGCGCGAGTACTTGAAGACCTCCAGGAAGTGGTCGTCGAAGTAGAAGACCCAGACGTACCAGTCCGTGATGAGGTCCAGCTCCGGGCCCGGCGCCTCCGGGTGCGTGTACGCACAGAGCAGCGCGTAGTCCATGCCGTCGAAGCGGCGCTCGGACCAGACCTCGCGGTCCGTGCCGTCCCGAGGCGGCCCCAGGATGCCCATCTGGTACGACCACGCCTTGGTGTGCGCGCGGGCCGATTCCAGGTTCGGGTTCAGGCGCGCCGGCCACGGCACGTAGAAATCCGGCAGCTGGAACGGTTGCTTCTGTCGCCCCTTGGACATTCAGACCCCTCGTTGGACCCCGAGGGCTTGTACCGACGTCCAATGGCCGACACCACGACAAACCCGCCCAACCGGAGGATCTTGAGTAATCCGGCGGATAAGGGCTGGCGGGGATGGGGGTTTGACCCACCCACCGCCCTGGCGGGAACCCGGTGGAGGCGGGCATTCCCGCCACGCCCCCACGAGCGGGTTAGCGGCGCGTGGAGCGGCGCGCGGAGCTCTTGCGAGCGGACGTCTTGCGCGCGGGCGTCTTGCGCGCGGACGTCTTGCGCGCGGTGCGGCCGGCGGCGGCGCGGCGGGCCGGGGCCTTGCGGGCGCCACGCTTGGCGGTGGCCTTCTTCGCGGCGCCGCGCTTGCCCGCGGCCTTCTTCGCGGTGCGCTTGCCGGCGGCCTTCTTCGCCGTGGTGCGCTTGGAGGTCGCCTTCTTCGCGGCGCCCGTGCGGCGGGACGACGCCTTGCGGGCGCCCTTGCGCGCACCGGAGGAGCGGCGGCGCGACGTCCTGGCGGGCGTCGCCTCACCCACCGGCTGCATCGTGTTGGACGACGGGGTCTCGTTCGGGTCCTGCATGTTCGACTCGGCGTGCATCAACAGCCTCCAGGGATGACAACACCTGGAGGGTAAGCGCATCCGCCAGAAGTGCACGCATGCCCCACCGTGCAGATGCACGCCACCTGACGAATGCGTGCACTGCTACATGCGCGCGAGGCCGAAAATCCGGCCCCGGAGCGCGCGGCATTCCGCGCTCGCTACGCCGCGCCCTTGAGGAACGCGGCCAGCTTCTCGTACGCCACGGCCAGCGGCGGGATGGGCGCGCTCTCATGGAGCTGGTGCGCCTGCGCCGTCTCACCGGGCCCGAAGTTCACCGCGTCCACGCCCCACTCACCGAAGCGCGCCACGTCCGTCCACGCCTGCTTCGACGCGGCGGGCAGCCCCGTGAGCGCCATCAGCCGCTGGAACAGCGGGTTGCCCGCGGCCACCGGCCCGCTGGGGGACGCGTCCGTGAACTCCACCTCCGCGCGGCCCGCCACCAGCGCCAGCACGTCCTCCTTCGCCTGCGCCACGCTCTTGCCCGGCGCGAAGCGGTAGTTGAGGTTCAGCTCGAACGCCTCCGGCACCACGTTGCGCGCGCGCCCGCCCTTGGCCAGCGTGGCGCTGATGACTTCATAGAAGGGGAAGCCCGCGACGTTCACCTCCACGCGCTCGCGCCCCAACAGCTCCGTGAGCAGCGGGCCCGCCTTGTGGATGGCGTTCTCCCCCTGCCACGGCCGCGCCGAGTGCGCGCTCTTGCCCGTGAAGCGGACCGTCACCTGCATGCTGCCGACACAGCCCACCTGCACCACGCCGTCCGTGGGCTCCATGGCGATGCCGAACTTCACGCGCGACAGGTCCGGGCGCTTCTCGTACAGCGGGATGAGGCCGCTCTCCGCGTAGGCGCCCTCCTCGCGTTCATAGAAGAGGAAGGCCACGTTGACGGGCAGCGCGTCGCGCTTCAGGTCCTCCGCCAGCGCCATCATCACCGCCAGCCCGCCCTTCATGTCGGACGCGCCCAGGCCGTGCACGCGCTCACCCTCGATGCGCGGCGCGCGGCCCACGTCCCCGGGGTGCATGGGCACCGTGTCCAGGTGGCCGATGAGCGCCACCGTGGGGCGCGGGTCCTCCAGCGAGCCCAGGAGCAGCGTGTGCCCGACGCGGAAGACCTCCTCGCGGCGGAAGTGCTTCAGCGCCCAGCCTTCCACGTGGTCCGCGATGGGACCCTCGTGGCCAATGGGGCTTTCGATGCGACACAGCTCGAGCGTGGTCTGGGCGAGTCGGGAGGCGAGGTCGGTGGAAGCCATGCGCCGAGCACCATACTCCCCGCCCGCGCCCGGCACACCGTCCCCTCAGGCGCCGTCCACCAGCTCTTCGAAGGACGTGACGCCGTCCAGCACGGTGAAGCAGATGCACGCGGGGCCCTGCAGCGCGGTGAAGTCGTGCAGCGAGCCGTCCGTCTTCTCCAGCTCGTCGCCGGGCCACACCTCGTGGCCGGTGTCCTCGCGGAAGCCGCCCTCCAGCACCAGGTTCCACTCGCGGCCCAGGTGCGCGTGGCGCGGGTAGCGGACGCCGGGCATGAGGCGCACGACGGCGGCCATCATCCCCTCGCGCCCGGGCCCCGTCTCCACGGGCATCAGCTCCACGCCCTCCACCGGGCCGGGCATCCAGTTGTTGGAATCCGCCATGGACTCCAAGAGCTCGCGGGCCCGGCCTTCCGTCACGTCCAGGAACGCGGCCACCTTCCCGGCCCAGCGGGCGAAGCGGCCGGGGCCCTCCATCTGGCCCATCAGCCGCGTGAGCCCCTCGGGCGGAGGCGTCACCGGCGGCAGGAGCGCCCCCAGCGCATCCACGGCGGGCGTCAGCCGGGCCAGCTCCGCCCGGCAGCGCGCACAGCCGTCCAGGTGCCGGGCCACGGCGTCGCGCCGGGCCGGCTCCAGGGTCCCGAGCAGGTACTCGGGGAGGATGTCGTCGAGGTGTTCCATGCGCTCCTGAGACGAACGTTACGGACGTATCACGTCGCGTAAACATCTATACGCGTCCGCGCCAGTGGCGGATTTTCGCTGTCTCACACCGCGACGGCGAAGTCCCGCAGGGCCGCGTTGAGGCTGGTCTTCTGGTCCGTGGACGCCTTGCGCTGCCCGATGATGAGCGCGCACGGGACCATGTACTTCCCGGCGGGGAACTGCTTCTCCCGCATGCCCGGAATCACCACGCTGCGGGCCGGCACGCGCCCCTTGTGGACGACCTCCTGGGGGCCGGTGACGTCGATGATCTGCGTGGACGCGGTCAGCACCACGTTGGCGCCCAGCACCGCCTCCTCCTCCACCACCACGCCCTCCACCACGATGGAGCGGCTGCCCAGGAAGGCGCCGTCCTCGATGATGACCGGCGACGCGGAAGGCGGCTCAAGGACGCCGCCCAGGCCCACGCCGCCCGACAGGTGGACATGGCGGCCCACCTGCGCGCACGACCCCACGGTGGCCCAGGTGTCCACCATGGTGCCCGCGCCCACCCGCGCGCCGATGTTCACGTACCCGGGCATCACCACCGCGCCCCGCTCCACGAAGGCGCCGTAGCGCACGGTGCCCGGGGGCACCACGCGCACCCCCGCCGCGTCCAGGCCCTTCTTCAGGGGCACCTTGTCGTGGAACTCGAAGGGGCCCACCTCCATCACCTGCATCTCCGACACGGCGAAGAACAGGAGGATGGCCTCCTTCACCCAGGCGTTGACCCGCCAGCCCTCCGGGCCCTTCTCCGCGACGCGCAGCTCACCGGCATCCAGCCGCGCCAGCGTCTCGCGCACCGCCGCCACGGTGTCCGCGTCCTTCAGTTTCGCCCGGTCCGCGAACGCCGCGGACACCCGCTGGGAGAGCTCTTCGAGGGATGTCGCCATGACGCGACGTTGAATCACACTTCAGCGGCCCGCGCCGCTCCTGAGTGTCCACCGTCCGACGCCAGACGCCGGCCTCAGACGTGCGTCGCGCCCGGCACCAGCGCCAGCGGGTGGGTCAGCGACAGGATTTCCCCGTGATGCTGCTTGTCCGCGTCAACCAGCGGACCGGTGCCCTCGCGCAGCACCACCGCGCCGGCGAGCACGCGGCCCACGGCGGACAGGGGCACTTCCTTCCAGTGGTGGTTGAAGGGCGAGTGCCGGACATAGAGGTGCTCCTGGCCGATGAAGGCCACGTAGCCCAGGTGCTTGCCGTCCGCCGAGCGGACCCGCATGCCGCCAATGATGGAGCGCCGCTCGAAGGGCGTGTCGTCGAAGGCCATCGGTCGCTTCCTCCCATTCCCGTGCGGGGGAAAGGTGGGGACGGCCGTCGGGCGGAGCGACCCGCCCGGCCATGAGCCTGCCCCCTGGCCGCCCGGCCCCCCAGCGAGCCCGGTGTTTCCCCGCACCTGGACGGGGGCGCTCCCGTTAGCTTGCGCCCGCCATGACGACCTCCGTCTTCCCGCCGCTGCGTGCCGCCTACGACCCGGAAGCCTTCCGGACCACCGCCCACGCCCTGATGGATCAGCTCGCGGACTACCTGAAGGCCGCGCTCGTGGGAGGCGCGATGCCGGTGCTCCCCTGGGCTCCGCCCGCGGTGAACCAGGAGCGCTTCGCCACGGCCTTTCCGGAAGAGCCGCCCCAGGAGCTGTCGGGGGCCTTCGCCGCGCTGATGGCGCGCGTGCTGGAGGGCTCGCACCACCTGCACCACCCGCGCTACGTGGGCCACCAGGTGACGGCGCCCGTGCCGCTCTCCGCGCTGTGCGACGCCGTGTCGTCGCTGCTCAACAACGGCATGGCCGTGTACGAGATGGGCCCCGTCGCCACCGCGATGGAGCACCACGTGCTCGCGTGGATGGCCTCGAAGCTGGGGCTGCCCTCCAGCACCCGGGGCGTGCTCACCTCCGGCGGCAGCGCGGGCAACCTCACCGCCCTGCTCGCCGCCCGTCAGGCCAGGGCCGGCTACGACGCGTGGAACGGCGGCGCGCACGCGGGGCCGCCCCTGACGGTGCTGGTGCCGCGCTCCGCCCACTACTGCCTGGCCCGCGCGGTCCGCATCATGGGCTGGGGCGAGGGCGGCCTCACCCCGGTGGACGTGGACGACCGGTTCCGGGTCCGGCCGGATGCCCTGGAGGACGCGCTCGCGGCGGCCACCCGCGCGGGGCGCAAGGCCATCGCGGTGGTGGCCAGCGCGGGCTCCACCGCCACCGGCGCCTTCGACCCGCTGGAGCCCGTGGCGGACTTCGCGCAAGCGCACGGCCTGTGGTTCCACGTCGACGGCGCGCACGGGGCCGCCGCGTCCCTGAGCCCGAAGTACCGCGCGCAGGTGAAGGGCATCGAGCGCGCGGACTCCGTGGTGTGGGACGCGCACAAGGGGCTGCTCATGCCCGCGCTGGTGACGGCCGTCCTCTTCCGGGACGGGGCGCGCTCCTTCGACGCCTTCTCCCAGGAGGCCCACTACCTCTTCCACGGCGACGGCGACGACGCGCGCCCCTACAGCGACGTGGGCCTGCGCACGCTGGAGTGCACCAAGGAGATGATGCCCCTCAAGGTCTACGCGTGCCTGTCCGTGCTGGGCACCCGCGTCTTCGAGGAGGCCGTCACCGCGTCCTACGACCAGGCCCGGCGCTTCGCCGCCATGCTCACCGCCGCCCCGGACTTCGAGCTGGCCCTGGAGCCCGACTGCAACATCGTCTGCTTCCGCCACACCCCCGCGCACGTGCCACCGGAGGGCTGGGACGCACTCCAGGTCCGCCTGCGCGAGGCGTTGGTCTCCCGTGGAAGTTTCTACCTGGTGCAGACGCGGTTGCCCCGGGGGGTGTACCTGCGGACGACCCTCATCCACCCGCTGACGGGGGATGCGGACCTCGCGGCCCTCCTGGACGCCCTCCGGGGGGCGGCCCGGCCCTGAATTTTGTGTGCAAGGGAGTCGCCCGGACGGAGGAAATGCGATAGGGCGGGGCCGCCATGCTCGTCTCGCTCGTCATTCCCGTCTACAACGAGATTCCCACCCTGGCGGAAATCCTCCGCCGCTGCACCGCCGTGGACTTCCCCAAGGAGCTCGTCCTCATCGACGACTGCTCCAAGGACGGCAGCCGCGAGTTCCTCCGCCAGCTGTCCGAACAGGGCCTGGACGTCCTGGGCGGCACGCCGAAGAACCGGAACGAAATCCGGGTGCTCTTCCAGGAGAAGAACCAGGGCAAGGGGGCCGCGCTGCGCCGGGGCTTCGCCGAGGCCACCGGGGACATCATCCTCGTGCAGGACGCGGACCTGGAATACGACCCCAAGGACATCCCGCGCGTCATCCAGCCCATCATCGATGGCGAGGCGGACGTCGTCTTCGGCAGCCGCTTCATCGGGTCGCCGCGCCGGGTGCTCTATTACTGGCACACCGTCCTCAACAACATGCTCACCACGCTCTCCAACATGACGAGCGGGCTGAACCTCACGGACATGGAGACCTGCTACAAGGCCTTCCGCGCCGAGGTCCTGCGCTCCGTGCACGTGGAGGAGGACCGGTTCGGCTTCGAGCCCGAAATCACCGCCAAGGTGGCGCGCGGCAACTGGCGCGTCTTCGAGGTGCCCATTAGCTACCACGGGCGCACCTACGAGGAGGGCAAGAAGATTGGCTGGAAGGACGGCGTGCGCGCCCTCTACGCCATCGCGAAGTACTCCGTGAAGCGCTGACGGCCGCCCGGCCGCTGTCCGGGGAAGGATGCGGCCGACACCGGGGGCGCGGGGTCAGAATGCAGGGAAGGGAACAGAGGGACCGGCGCGGTTGGTTGTCCAGCGAGCGGCGCCCCCGAAGGGGTTCCGGCTTTTCTTCCTCCGTATTGCGGCGCGTAGTAGTTTCGACAACGCACTCCGTCTGAAGGGCGGGGAAGTTTCGCGGCCCTTCCGAAAGTTTCCGTCCCCGTATGTTCGACTGGCTCCACACCCTGTTTTCGCGCGACCTCGCCATCGACCTGGGTACGGCGAATACGCTCATCTACATCCGCGGTCAGGGCATCGTGTCCAACGAGCCCTCCGTCGTGGCGGTGCAGCAGGACTCTCGCGGCGGCAAGAAGGTGCTCGCCGTGGGCAAGGAGGCCAAGGAGATGCTCGGCAGGACGCCGGGCAACATCGTGGCCATCCGGCCCATGAAGGACGGCGTCATCGCGGACTTCGAAATCACCGCCGCGATGCTGCGCTACTTCATCCAGAGCGCGCACAACCGCAAGACGCTGGTGAACCCGCGCATCATCATCGGCATCCCGTCCGGCATCACGGAGGTGGAGCGCCGCGCGGTGCGTGAGGCGGCCGCCAACGCGGGCGCGCGCGAGGTCTACCTCATCGAGCAGCCCATGGCCGCGGCGATTGGCGCGGGCCTGCCGGTGACGGAGCCCAGCGGCAACATGATTGTGGACATTGGCGGTGGCACGTCCGACGTCGCGGTCATCAGCCTCGCGGGCATCGTGTTCGCCAAGTCCGTGCGCATCGGCGGCGACAAGCTGGACGAGGCGATCATCCAGTACGTCAAGCGCAAGTACAACCTGCTCATCGGTGAGCGCACGGCGGAGCTCATCAAGATGGGCATCGGCACGGCGTACCCGACGGACGAGGTCATGACCATGGAGATCAAGGGTCGCGACCTGGTGGCCGGCGTGCCGCGCACGCTGACGGTGTCCAGCGACGAGGTCCGCGACGCGCTCGCGGAGCCCGTCAACGGCATCGTGGAAGCGGTGAAGCTGACGCTGGAGCGCACGCCGCCGGAGCTGGCCGGTGACATCGCCGACCGCGGCATCGTGCTGGCCGGTGGCGGCGCGCTGCTCAAGAACCTGGACACGCTGCTGCGTGAGGAGACGGGCCTGCCGGTGTTCCTCGCCGAGGATCCGCTGTCCGCCGTGGTGATTGGCGCGGGCAAGGCGCTGGAGTCCTTGGACATCCTCCGCCAGGTCTGCCAGCCGGGCTGAGCCCTTCGGCCTTCGCTGCACCGTGACGGCGCCGGACCTCTTTCAGGGGTCGGCGCCGTTCGCGTTTCCGGGGGTCGTGGCGGGAGTGGCCCGGGGCAGCGGCAGGCCCGTGGGCGTGACGATGCGGGCCTCGCAGTTCGGGCGGCGGCCCTCTCGGTCGTCCGCCCTGCGGGCCTGCTCCTTCACGAGGTCCCCTCGCAGCATGACGCCCGGGGGCAGGGACTGCTCCACCTTCGTGTCCATGCAGGCGTCTAAGGCGCGGCGCATCCAGGGGCCGGCGGCGCGGACCGCGAAGCCGCCCAGGGCGTCCATGCGGGCAAGGCCGTCCAGCCGCTCGGTGAACACCGGATAGCCATCCTTCGCGTCGCGCCGGGCGTGCACCAGGGTGGCGGCGGCGCGCAGGCCCGGAGCCAGACGGGTGAGCTCCGGTCCTGGGGCGCGCGAGGTGGACACCACCGCGTTTCGCAGCGGTTCTCGCGCGAGCAGCAGCGGCAGCGCGGCGTTGAAGAGCTGCTTTGCCCTGGCATCGCCGGTGCGAGTGAGCTCCAGGGCGAGCAGCGCGCTGACCTCTGGATCCAGGCGGGACAGCACGGACTCGGGTTCGCCCACGGCCTGCTTCAGCGCGCGCATCGGGTCCCGCAGCGTGTCCCGGGTGAGGCGAAGCACGGCGCTGTCCACGGGGGACGCCACCGCCGCGAGCTCCGAGTCCTTCGGCGAGCGCTGGCCGGTGAGCAGGTCCAGCAGTGCCATCCGCTCCGGCTGGCGCGCCAGGGTGGAGGGAATCCAGTCACGCATCACATAGGACGTGTGCTCGGGCCCGGCGGCCGCGGCCGTGCGTCCGGCCAGCACGAGGAAGTCCCAGGTCCGGCGGCGCGGGTCCTCGCCGTAGCGGCGCACCGCGGTGGTGGCCGCGTCGCGGAGCTGCGCGCGCAGGAGGATGCGCACGTCCAGCTCCAGCGCCTCCACGGTGTCCGGAGGGTGCTTCTCTCCGAGGGTGTTCAACAGCCTCGCCGTCTGGACGACGTAGTCCTGGCGCTCGCTGTCACTCCAGGCCTGTGAGCCCCCGAGTTCGAAGCGCCACCGCGCATCCAGCCACGCGCGGTTCACGTCGGGCGAGTCGGGGAAGCGCCGAGCCAGCTCCTGGTACGCGGCGACGGCCTCCGCGGTGCCCGGGGGCGGCAAGCTCGCGCGCTGGAGGTAGAGGGCCGCCAGGGGTGAGTCCGGATGCTGCTGCGCGTGCTCCAAGTAGCGCGCGCGGGCCGTGTCCCCCTGGCCGATGAAGCGCATCAGCGACAGCGCCAGTGCCTGCGCGGCGGGGTCCTCCTGCCAGGTGTGCATCAGCATCTGCGCGTAGTCTCGCGTGGCGCGCCAGCGCAGGGCGTCCGGTAGGTTCGCGGGCGCCTGGGAGTCGAGGAGGAGGAAGGCCCGCGCCGCCATCTCACGCGCGAGGGTGTTGCCCGCCTCCACCTCCGCCACGGCGGACGCCACGCGGCTCGCGTGCTGCCAGCGTCCTGCTTCCGCGAAGGCGCGCGCGGAGGACTCCCAGTTCGAGGTCCTGACGGAGAGCTGCTCGCCCGACTGGAGCACCGAGGCGTTCTCCGGCAGGGACCTGGAGCGGGAGCTCGCGTAGGAGTCCTCCGGATCCGGGACCGCCTCCAGCGTCGCCACGCCCTTCACGTTGTAGAGGATGCGCTCGCCATCGGTGGGCAGCGTGAGTTCCTCGATGACTGATTCCTGGCCGGGCCAGGTCGTCACCGCGCGGAGCAGGTCATCTCCCAGCTTCACCCGTCCCTGCTCCTGAGCACCGGGTGCCACGACCCAGTGCTCGCCGCCGATGCGCACGTCCACGGGGCGGGACAGGCCGTTGACGACGGTCACGGCGCGCATGCTTCGCGCATCCATCCACACCACGCCCGCCCCGGCCACGGCACAGAGTCCCAGCACCATCGCGGCCAGGGCGCCCGCGCGGTGGCGAGACCGTCCGCGAGAGGGAGGCACCTGCCCGATGACCTGCACGGAAGCCTTGCCGTCCGTGCGCACGAGGTAGCCGTCCAGCGGCCACACCGGAACGCCCAGCACCGTCACCGTGCGCTCGGCGACGAAGGGTGCATCCGGGGCGGCGCCGCGAGGAGGAGCCCCCTTCCACTGGACGCCGGTCCCCAGCACGGAGGACGTGGGAGGTGGACGGCTCGCGATGACGAAGGCGCGTCGGTCCTCCACGAGCGCCGTTAGCAGCGTCCGGGTGGGCCCGGGAGGCTCAAGCTCCAGCCGGCGGCAGAGCGCCGAGTGCACGGCCCAGGCATCCCCCCGAGCCAGGGCATCCGACAGCGCGGCATCCGGCAGCAGCTCCGCGAGACGCGGCGCACGCTCCAGCAGACCACTGGGGTCCGAGACAGGGGTGAGGGCCATGGGCCCGCATTCAACCGGGACCCAGCGGGGTAGAGGCAAGTCCCCAAGCCCTGAATCCCGTCAAACCCAGGCCCGCGCCACCCGCCGCGCTCCTTCAAACCTGTCCGACTGTCGGACAGGTTCGTGCGGTGCACCTTCGGCGGGGCGAGGCATGCCCCTTGCCTTGAATCCCGATCCCCCCGGCTCGAAGCTCCCGCGCCATGGATGCCTTCGACATCGTGATTGTCTCCGTCATCGTCGCGCTCGGGGTCGGGCGCTTCCTCGTGATGCGCGACCAGCGCCGCGCGCCCCCTCCGGAGGACTCGGCCCCTCGCAAGCCGACGACGCAGCGCATCGCCGGGCGCGTCTTGCTGGGGTACGCCTACGCGATGGCGCTGTTCCTGATGGTCCGCTTCCTCATCAGCCGGATGTGACCGAAACCGGTTTGCGTCCCGCCGTGAGCACGTTTGATGTCTTCCCCCATGAACCCATGGCTCGTATCGGGGCTGGTGTCCCTCGTGCTGGGGGTGTACCTGCGCCGCTGGGATGAACACGGCCCCACCGGGGGCGTCATCGACCGGCGGCGCCTCACGCCCCTCCAGATCACCTACAGCGTGCTGCTGGCGTATCCGTTCTGCGCGGCCTACGTCGCCCTGGACCTGCACCTGGGCTCCTGAGCGCACGAAGCGCCCAGGGCCCGGGGCCACAGGCCTCAGTGCTTGCCGTACTCCAGCTTCACGCCCTTGCGCTGCGCGTAGATGTACGCCTCCATCGCGCGCATCTTCGGGTCGCCGTCCGCCAGCGGCTTGCCGCGCACCGGGTTCTCGATGCACCAGTTGATCATGTCGCGCAGCAGCGCCGTGCGGCCCAGCTGCACCTGGTACTTCGGATAGGTCTCCGGGTGCGTGTTGGCGCCGTCCGGATGGCACATGTCGCATGACACGCCCACCGTGCCGCCCAGCGCCTCCGCGTCGTGGAACACGCGGTGGCCCTCCTTCACGGTCGCCTGCACGGAGTCCGCCCACACCTGCTCGTCGCGCTCGGAGAACGCGCCGTAGGTGTGGCCCGTCTGCACGTTCGCCTTCTGCTGCTGGGGCACCGCGCTCGCGCCCGTCCGCGCGCCCACGCCGCCCTGGCGCACGTCGTTGCCCGAGGGCTTCGCGCCCGGGTTCGGCTGCGGCGCGGGCGGCGGGTTCTTCTTCGCGGACGGCGGCGCGGCCTGCGCCAGCACCGGGCCGGGCACGTCGTCCCAGTTCGCGTTCGGGTTCTTCTTGCGCCAGTCATCCATCAACTGCGCCGTCGCGGAGATGGCCTGGGCTCGCGTGAGCTTCTGGCCATCCTTCACGCCCGGCACTTCCATGGACGTCTCACCGTCGCACAGGCCCAGCACCAGGTTGCCGTCCTTGGACGCGGGCAGGACGTGCTTGGGCAGTGGCTCCGGCTTCGACTCCGGGGACGTGGCGAGCGCCACGCCGCCGGCGAAGGACAGGGCCGCGCACGGGACCACGAGCAGCTTCATTCGCAGGTTCATGGGAGGCGGTTCCTCTTCCGGTCCTAGTAGGTGGGCAGCTTGGGCTTGGGGGGCGCGGCCTGCTTGCCGCTGGAGCCCAGGTAGCTGGCCCGCACGGTGATGGGGTCGCGCTGCCAGAGGTTGTAGAGCTTGTCCACGAGCCCTGACTCCAGCACGTCCATGCGGCCGTCCCCGCAGCCGTCGAACTGGCTGAACGGATCCGCGCGGTTCATGGGCACCGTGAGCGTGGGCAGACCCTCCGGCGCGTACGGCCACGGCCACGCGGTGGACAGCATCCCGTGGAAGGAGATGTTGCCGATGCGGTTGCTCAGGAGCTGGTGCGTGTGGCCGTGGATGACGGTGACCTTCTCATACGGCTTGAGAATGGCCTGCACCTCGTCCGCGTCGTCCGTCCAGAAGTTCCAGGGCTTGTAGTACTTGTAGAGCGGCGAGTGGCTGAAGACGATGAGCGGCGTGTTCTTGGCCACCTTGGCCAGGTCGTTCTGGAGCCACTGGCGCTGCTCGGCGCCCACCTCGAAGCGGGACTGGATGCCATTGTCCAGGCCGGCGACGATCTTCATGCGCTCCATGGGGGAGAGCTTCCGCTCCGTCCAGAAGTCCTTCTCGTGGATGGAGTTGAGCACCACGAAGTGCACGCCCTTGTGGTCGAAGGAGTAGTTGGGCGCGCCGAAGAGGTCCTTCCACAGCTCGCCCATGTCCAGGAACCAGTCGTGCTCGCCCACCATCATCTTGATGGGGGCCTTCACCGACTTGAGGATTTGCGCGCCCAGCTTGAGCTCACCGGCCTGGCCCAGCTGCGCCAGGTCACCGCCGAAGAGGACGAAGTCCGGCTGGGGATCCAGCGCGTTCACGTCGTCCACGGCCTTGAGGATGGCGCGCACGAAGCGGTCGTTGAGCTTGTTCTCGTACAGGTGCGTGTCGGAGATGTACGCGAAGGAGAACTTCGGCTTCTCCCCCTGCGCCTCCGCCACGTTGACCAATTGGAAGCTGTTGGGCGTGAGCTTGCCCATGCCCGCCACGATGCCCGCGGAGATGCCGGCGACGCGCATGAAGGCGCGGCGGTCCAGCTTCTTCAGGCCCTCGAAGAAGGCCTCGCGCTCGGCGTAGTGCTTCGTCTCGATGCTCTGGAACTTGTTGGCCATGGCGCGCCTCCGTTAACGGGGTTTGACTGCCGGGACGGCGGACGCCGGGGTGACGTCGCCGTAGAAGCCCAGGTCCGCCGGGTTCTTCACGTTCAGGTCCGGGTTGGGCGCCAGGTCTCCCAGGTTGCCCTTCTTGCCCAGGGCGACGGCGGTGTCCCGCTCCGGCCGGGTGTTCTTCCGGGCGCGCTGCTTCGCCAGCTGCTCCTTGTTGAGCTTGTCGAACTTCGTGTCCGTGAGCGTGAAGAGGAACGCCACCAGGTCGTCGATTTCAGGCTCCGTGAGCCCCAGCCGCTGCATCCCCCCGTCGAGGAAGGGATTGGGCACGCCGCCCTTGTTGTAGTGGTCCATCACGTCCCACAGCGTGGTGAGCGACCCGTCGTGCATGTACGGGCCGGTGATGCCCACGTTGCGCAGGGTGGGCGTCTTGAACGAGCCCAC